>NZ_CP016162.1:3638214-3938571 GCF_001941865.1 Pseudomonas alcaliphila JAB1
GCCAGGTAGTCGTCGGCCTGCAGGAAATCCATGGTCAGGTAATGCAGACGCGCCTGGAAGCGCGCCAGGGCGCCCTCCTCCAGTTCCTTGGCCGGCACGTATAGGCGCAGGGCCTGGTCGATGCTGCCGAGGTAGCGTTGAGGGTCGCCGGCTTCGCGGGCCAGGGCAAGGATGCGGGTGTCGTCGTGCAGCAAACCGGCGCGATCGAGCTGGTAAAGCGCAGGGAAAAGCTTGCGCAGAGCCAGATCGCCGAGGGCGCCGAACAGGGCAAAGGTGCAGGATTCAAGTTTCATTGCGGGCATGTGCTTGTTCTTTTATCAAGATGCACTAGAAATACCGGGTGATTGCGCTTTTATCAAGAAAAAATATTGTTATAGCAACAACATTCTTAAGAATCACGATAAGTCAGTGGTGACCCACAGGCGGCATCAGTAGGATAGGCCGGTTGTTTTACCGCCCATCGCCTGTCGCCAAGCCCGTTCAACCGCCTGTTAGGAGCCCCTATGGACCGCGTGCGCAACCTGCTGGAACAGATCCAGAGCCGCCTGGACGACCTGAACAAGGCCGAACGCAAGGTCGCCGAAGTGATCCTGCATGATCCGCAGCAGGCCACGCGCTTCAGCATCGCCGCACTGGCCCAGGCGGCGGGTGTCAGCGAGCCGACGGTCAACCGTTTCTGCCGCTCCTTCGGTGCCAACGGCTACCCGGAACTGAAGATGCAGCTGGCGCAGAGCCTGGCCAGCGGCGCCGCCTACGTCAGCCGTGCGGTATCGGCCGACGACGGCCCCGAGGCCTACACGCGCAAGATCTTCGGCAGCACCATCGCCTCGCTGGACAGCGCCTGCCAGAGCCTCGACCCGCAGCACATCAGCCGCGCCGTCGACCTGCTGATCCAGGCGCGGCAGATCCATTTCTTCGGCCTCGGCGCCTCGGCCTCGGTGGCGCTCGACGCGCAACACAAGTTCTTTCGCTTCAACCTGGCGGTGTCAGCGCATTCCGACGTGCTGATGCAACGCATGATCGCCTCGGTGGCGCACACCGGTGATCTGTTCGTGATCATTTCCTACACCGGGCGCACTCGCGAGCTGGTGGAGGTGGCGCGCCTGGCGCGCGAGAACGGCGCCTCGGTGCTCGGCCTCACCGCTGCCGGCTCGCCCCTGGCCAAGGCCAGCACCCTGAGCCTGGACATTCCACTGCCGGAAGACACCGACATCTACATGCCGATGACCTCGCGCATCATCCAGCTCACCGTGCTCGACGTGCTCGCCACCGGCGTCACCCTGCGCCGCGGCGTGGACTTCCAGCCGCACCTGCGCAGGATCAAGGAAAGCCTCAGCGCCAGCCGCTACCCGGCGGATGAAGAGCCGCTCTAGGGCTTTTGTAGGAGCCAGCTTGCTGGCGATCGGTTCTATCGACACTCCTTGGAAAAGCATCGCCGGCAAGCCGGCTCCTACAGTTCTGGTGCGCTGGACGCTTCTGGTAGGCTTGCCGGCTTTTCCGAACCTGCCAGGAAATCCGCCATGCAAGCACTGATTGCCCTCAGCCGTTTTATCGGCAACACCTTCGCCGTCTGGGTGTTGCTGTTCGCCGTCATGGCCTTCTTCCAGCCCAGCTGGTTCCTGCCGCTGACCGCCTGGATCGTGCCGCTGCTCGGGCTGATCATGTTCGGCATGGGCCTGACCCTCAAAGGCGCGGACTTCCAGGAAGTCGCCCGCCGCCCGCTGGCCGTGCTGCTTGGCGTGCTGGCTCAGTTCATCATCATGCCCTGCACCGCCTGGCTGTTGTGCCAGGCATTCGCCCTGCCGCCGGAAATCGCCGTGGGCGTGATTCTGGTGGGCTGCTGCCCAGGCGGTACCGCCTCCAACGTGATCACCTGGTTCGCCCGTGGCGACCTGGCGCTGTCGGTGTCGATCACCGCCGTCACCACCCTGCTCGCCCCGCTCGTGACCCCGGCACTGATCTGGCTGCTGGCCTCGGAGTGGCTGCCGGTGTCCTTCAACGCCATGTTCATCTCCATCCTCAAGATGGTGCTACTGCCCATCGCCCTCGGCCTGATCGCCCAGCGCCTGCTCGGCGAACGGGTGAAGACCGCCGTCGAGGTGCTGCCGCTGATTTCCGTGGTGAGCATCGTCGCCATCGTCGCCGCCGTAGTCGCAGCCAGCCAGGGCAAGATCGCCGAATCGGGCCTGCTGATCATGGCCGTGGTGATGCTGCACAACGGCATCGGCCTGGGCCTGGGTTACCTGGCCGGACGCCTGTTCGGCATGTCGCTGGCGCAGCGCAAGACGCTGTCCATCGAAGTCGGCATGCAGAACTCCGGCCTCGGCGCCGCCCTGGCCAGCGCCCACTTCAGCCCGCTTGCCGCCGTGCCCAGCGCCCTGTTCAGCGTCTGGCACAACCTGTCCGGCCCGCTACTGGCGACCATTTATCGTCGAATGAGTCAGGATTCAGAGAAAAGCTCCAGCTGAATCAACAAGTTCCGCTGATCCGTGGCGCCTTGCCCCGGCCCCGCCAATGTGCACAATAATGGCGCACGCGAGGACGACCTCCGCACCCTGAACGCAGGGTGACCCACCCGGGGACGGCCCCTTTCAGGGCTCACTGGAGGTTAGCTATGTCCTGGCTCATTCTGCTGCTCGCCGGCCTGTTCGAGGTCGGCTGGGCCATCGGCCTGAAATACACCGAAGGCTTCACCCGCCCCCTGCCAACGCTGCTGACCGTCTGCGCCATGCTGGTCAGCCTGGCCCTGCTCGGCCTGGCCATGAAGGAATTGCCGCTGGGCACCGCCTACGCCATCTGGACCGGCGTCGGTGCTGTGGGCACGGTGATCGCCGGCATCATCCTGTTCGGCGAATCCATGGCGCTATTGCGCCTGGCCAGCGTCGCGCTGATCGTCTGCGGGCTGATCGGGCTCAAGATGAGCCACTGAGAAAGCCGGGATCCAGCCATGTGGGAGGGGCTTTAGCCGCGATGCTTTCGCCGCTGCGACTGCATGGGTGCAGGGAGCGAAGCAGGATGCCCGAGCCGAAAGCCCCTCCCACATGACTCAAGTCAACGCCAATCCCCACGCAAGGCCGCCACCTGCACCTGCAACGCCTCGCGCTTGGCCTGCTCCGGCGCAATCGGCGTTCCCGCCACCAGGCATACCCGCGACCACAAGCGCTTGAACAGCCCCTTGTGCGGATCGCGACTGAAGAAGCTGCCCCACAAGCCCTGCAGCGCCATGGGAATCACCGGCACCGGGTTCTCTTCGAGAATGCGCTCGACGCCCGACCTGAACTCGTCAAGCTCACCATCAGCGGTCAACTTGCCTTCGGGGAAGATGCACACCAGCTCGCCATTGCGCAGGTACTCGGCGATCTTCTTGAACGCGGCGTCGTAGATCAGCAGATCCTCGTTGCGCTCGGCGATCGGCACCGTACCGGCGGTGCGGAAGATGAAGTTGAGCACCGGCAGGTCGTAGATCTTGTAGTACATGACGAAGCGCACCGGCCGCCGCACCGCGCCACCGATCAGCAGCGCATCGACGAAGGACACATGGTTGCACACCAACACCGCCGGCCCCTCGTCGGGAATGGCGTCGAGGCCCTTGTGCTCGACCCGGTACATCGAATGCCCCAGCAGCCAGATGAGAAAGCGCATGCTGAATTCGGGGACGATCTTGAAGATGTAGCTGTTGACCGCGATGTTCATCAGCGACACCACCAGAAACAGCTGCGGAATCGACAGCCCGGCGACGCTCAGGAACAGGATCGCGACGATGGCAGAGGCCACCATGAACAGCGCATTGAGGATATTGTTGGCCGCGATCACCCGCGCCCGCTCATGCTCGGCGGTGCGCGACTGGATCAGCGCATACAGCGGCACGATATAGAAGCCACCGAACAGACCGATGCCGAGAATGCAGCCGAGAATCCACCAGGCCCGGCCATAGCCCAGCAGCGCCAGCCAGTCATGCGGCGCAGCGCCCTGTGGGAAACCGCCGGAGAACCACCACAGCAGCATGCCGAACAGGGTCAGGCCAATGGAGCCGAACGGCACCAGGCCGATCTCCACCTTGTGCCCGCTCATGCGCTCGCAAAGCATCGAGCCCAGGCCGATGCCCAGCGAGAACACGGTGAGAATCAGCGTCACCACGCTCTCGTCACCGTACAGCCACTCCTTGGCGTAAGCCGGAATCTGCGTCAGGTAGATCGCGCCGAGAAACCAGAACCAGGAGTTGCCCACCAGCGAGCGCGACACCGCCGGACGCTGGCCCAGGCCGAGTTTCATGATCACCCAGGACTGACGGAAGATGTTCCAGTCCAGCGGCAATGTCGGCATGGCCGCCGCTGCACGCGGAATACCCTGGCTGGCCAGGTAGCCGAGCAACGCCACACCGACCACCGAGCCGGCGACGATAGGCGCGTAGCTGCTGCTGGCCATCATGATCCCGGCGCCGATGGTGCCGGCGAGAATCGCCAGGAAGGTGCCCATTTCCACCAGGGCGTTGCCACCCACCAGCTCCTCCTCCTTCAGGTGCTGCGGCAGGATCGAATACTTCACCGGGCCGAACAGCGCCGACTGCGTGCCCATGGCGAACAGCACGGCGAGCATCAGTGGCAGGTTGTCCAGCAGCACCCCAGCGGCGCCGGCGAGCATGATCAGGATCTCGGCGAACTTGATCTTGCGGATCAGCGCGTCCTTGGCGAACTTCTCGCCAAACTGCCCACCGAGGGCGGAGAACAGAAAGAACGGCAAGATGAACAGCAAGGCGCAGAGATTGACCAGCAGATCGCGGTCGGCGCCCGTGTTGAGCTTGAAGAGGATGGCGAGAATCAGCGACTGCTTGAAGATGTTGTCGTTGAAGGCGCCGAGCAATTGCGTCACGAAAAACGGCAGAAAGCGCTTCTTGCCGAGCAGGGCGAACTGCGATTGTTGGGTCATCGTCCATGGTCCTCGCGGGGGTAGATTTGCCCGCACAGGCATTTGACTGCAAATCCCCCCACGAAAGCCACAGGGCAAATGCGAGCGCCTTGGCGATCACACGAAGGGCCGGGAGAGTCGTGTAGGGTGGATGTCGCTTTTTACATCCACCAAAGCGGTGGATCGGTGAAGCGTGATCCACCCTACGCATTTCGGCATTGCGTAGGGTGCGCCGTGCGCACCACGATGCCGCCGAATCCTCGGCGTACCGCGCGGCCAAACAAAGGATGCTGTAGGAGCCGGCTTGCCGGCGATCCCGCACATCAGCGCAGCTATCGCCGGCAAGCCGGCTCCTACGAACGGGTGACACCTCAGGCACCGACTGCTCACCAAGCCTTTCGCCACAGCAGTAAATAAAAGACGAAAAAAAACGGCAGCCCAATCGGGCTACCGTTCTCGAACTCGGAGAAAACGTCAGTGCCCTCGCACTGACTACAACCTCACCTGCACTCCCTGGGGAATGCCAGCGCAGTCTGACAAAAGCCAGCCTCAGCGTCCGTTTAGCTTTGTTACCTGCCTGCAAAGAAATGTAAACGGCGGATGACTGCACGGTCCGCCACGCGGCACAATCGCGCCCATGAACGCTCACCACCCCGCCTGCTGTAGCCCGCTCGACACGCACAACCCGCTGCCAAACTCGCTTGCCGGCGCGCAGCTGATCAGCACCCGTTTCGACCCGGCCCTGTTCGCCGAGGACGATTTCGCTCGCTGCGATATCGCCCCGGTGCGCGGCGTGGCCAAGCGTCAGGCCGAGTACCTGGCCGGACGCCTGTGTGCGCGCGAGGCCCTGCGCCGTGTGACCGGCCAACCCGGCGTGCCGACCGTCGGTGCAGACCGCGCGCCGCAGTGGCCGCTCGGCGTGGTCGGCTCCATCACCCACGGCGACAACTGGGCTGCCGCGCTGGTCGCCCAGCGTGAGCAATGGCGCGCCCTGGGCCTGGACGTCGAGCGCCTGCTACCGGCCGAGCGCGCTCAGCGTCTGCAGGGCGAAATTCTCACTCCCGCCGAACTGCAGCGCCTGCAAAATCTGGACGACGAGACCCGCGCCGCGCGCATCAGCCTGACCTTCTCGCTCAAGGAGAGCCTGTTCAAGGCGCTCTACCCGCTGACCCTGACGCGCTTCTATTTCCATGACGCCGAGTTGCTGGAGATCGACCACGACAGCGCACGCCTGCGTCTGCTGATCGACCTGCATCCGGACTGGCGAACGGGCACCGAGCTGGATGGCCAATTCGCGCGGTTCGATAACAAGGTGCTGAGCCTGGTGGCTGTGGCGGCGTGATAGTGCAGCACCCCACCATGCGTGGATAACTCGGTGCGCGCGGCGCACCCTACAAAGCAGGCGGCGGTCGCGGCGTAGCCCGGATGAAATCCGCGAACAGGTCGCCGGCCAGCCCCGGATTGCATCCGGGCTACAGAGCGGGCAAAAATCCGGTGCGCACGGTGCACCCTAGGGATCGCGGGCGTGCGCCATGCGCACCGAGCCCGACACGAATCGCGCCTTACTCTCCCTGCTGTCGCGGCCATACCAGGCTGAAACGCGCACCGCCTAGGCTGCCGCTGCGGCCGATCTGCGCCCGGCCGCCGTGCCAGTAGATGATCCGGCGCACGATCGACAGGCCCAGGCCATGCCCGCCAGAGGCCCGCGTGCGGCTGTCATCGAGACGCAGGAAGGGACTGAACAGGCGCTCCCAGGCTTCTTCCGGCACGCCCGGGCCGTCGTCCTCGACGTCGATGCGGCAGCGCTTGTAGCCGACCTGGCAACTGATCAACACCTTGCCTTCGGCGTAACGCATGGCATTGCTCACCAGATTCTGCAGCGCGCGGTGCAGATAGCGCGGCTCGGCCTCGACCCAGCAGGCGCCCTCGGCCTGCACGCTGAGCACCGCCCCCGACTCCACACGCACCTTGTTGCTCAGCGGCGCCAACTCGTCGATCACCTGATCGATCAGTGCCTTGAGCTCCACCTGCTGGAAATTCAGCGCCGGCGAACCCTGCTCCAGGCGCGCGTAGGTCAGCATCTCGTCGACCAGCTTGTCGAGGTCCTGGATATCGCTGTCCATGCCGTCCATGTACTTGCGCCGGGCAGTTTCGTTCGGCGCGTCGGCGATCATCTCCAGGCCGAAACGCAGCCGCGCCACCGGCGTGCGCAGCTCGTGGGACACCGCACGCACCAGCTCGCGCTGGGTGCTCAGGGACGTCTGCAGGTGCTCGGCCATGGCGTTGAAACTGCTGGCCAGACGCCCCACCGAGTCCGCGCCACGCGTCGGTACGCGGGCATCCAGGCGGCCGCTGGCGATATGCGTGGCCGCACTTTCCAGCGCACGCAGGCGCTGCTCCAGCGAGCGCACCAACAGATAGACGATCAGGCCGATCAGGCTCAGCCCCAGCGCACCGATCAGCACCAGCAGTTGCGGCGGATAAGGGTTCATCTGATACAGCGGGCCGATCTCCAGCACCCAGGGCGTATCGACGATGCCGGAGAACACATAGATGGAGTCGCCGCCCTTGCCCAGTGCCATCACCGTATCGCCCTCGTCGATACGCCTGCGCTGGTCGAGGTCGAGGGTGGCGTCCTCGAGCCGCACCAACTGCAGGTTGAAGCCGAACTGCTTGGCCGCCTTCAGCTCAGCCAGGCGCTGCGGCTGCTCATGCACCGGGTAGCGCACCAGTTCGTCGATCAACAGGTAGTTGGTGGCCCGCGCCAGCTGCTCGCTGATCTGCTGGATCTCGCCAGTCAACAGCAGCGGCTGCTTGCCATCGAGCAGGCCATAGACCTTGGCCGAGTGCGGGCCGGTCTGCTGCACCAGCACGTGGCCGCGCTGCAGCCGGTTGCGCTCGCTGCTTTCCAGCGGCACCTCGCTCAGGGCCTGCAGCTCCAGGGGGATGCCGAGCAGGCGTGACCACACCACCAGGGCGCGCCTGCGTTCCACCTCGTTCATCGGCAGCAGGTTGTCCGCCATCAGGCGGAAGGTGCCGCGCGCCAGCCCTTCGCGGTACTGATCGCCGCGCACCTCGTTGACCAGGTGCAAGGTGCCGACGCCCAGCAGCGCCACCAGCACCAGCGCGGCGAGCATGCCGCCATAGATGCGCAGGAAGATCGAGTTCATGGCCGCCCGATCAATCGCGCAGGATCGGCGGCGCATCACCGAACGGCAGCGCCTCGGCGGCCTCGGCGACGAACAAATAACCCTTGCTGCGCACCGTCTTGATCATCCGCGGGTGCATCGGGTCATCGCCGATCTTCGGGCGGATGCGCGAAATGCGCACGTCGATGGAACGGTCCTGGCCGTCGTACTCGATGCCGCGCAGGGAATTGAAGATTTCCTCGCGCGACAGAATGCGCCCGGCATTGGCCGCCAGCAGCCAGAGCAGATCGAACTCGGCGCTGGTCAGCTCGATGCCCTGCTCGCCCAGCCAGGCTTCGCGCATGGCGCTGTCGATAGCCAGCGCGCCGAACTGCAGACGCCGCGGCTGGCCTTCATCACGCTCGCTGTCGCTGCCCTCACGGCGGCGCAGCAGCGCACGAATGCGCGCCAGTAGCACACGCGGGCGCACCGGCTTGCACACGTAGTCATCGGCGCCCATCTCCAGGCCCAGCACCTGGTCCATGTCGTCGGTGCGCGCAGTGAGCATGAGGATCGGCCCCTTGTAACCGCTGCGCACCTTGCGGCAGATGCTCAGGCCATCTTCACCTGGCAGCATCAGGTCGAGGATCACCAGATGCGGTTGCTCGGCGAGAATCCGCGCCGCCGCACGCGCGCCATCGGCTTCGATGGCCACACGCAGGCCGTTGCCCTCCAGATATTCGCGGGTCAACTGCGCCAGGCGCTGGTCATCCTCGACGATCAGAATCTGCCACGCTTCTTGTTCCACACCCTTTCCTCTTCGCATAGCGGCAAGTGCCGCAAACACCGCCGCCATTCTAGGGGCTGAGCGCGTCTCGGTGCGAGCGACAAACCAGCGCCCAGACCTGGCGCCTGGTTAAGCACAGCACATGCCAAAAGCACTATATATAGTGGTAGTCTGTGCGCCGCCGAACAGCTTCGCCACATCGCTGAAAACCTTCCGCCAGGAGCGACGAACGGTCATTAGCAGCCAGAGCCAGAGAACACGCGGGCTACGCTGTTAACACCCACAAGGCACTCACAGCTTATCCACAGGCTGTTCTTTTTCTAGCGCCTTGCAATGCCTCCAACAGCGCACTATCTTGTATCCCCATTGCACGGCACCCACCAGATGTTGGGTTACCGCAGAAAACGGGACACAAAAAGAACGAATCGCGCAAGCCCTTTTCACAGGGTTTTCCAGATGTCCCGGCTAACCGTTTTGCCCTAACCCAGGCCTGGCCTGGGTTACAGCCGCGCAGCAACGCCAGACGTTGCGTGTGAGCCGGTCAGACAGCGGTCTTATCCGCCAGTCGACCACTATATGTAGTAGGTGGGGTGTGGTAATGCCCCGCTGTGACTTATGCGCCAGGACGGCACTTGAAGTCGTGTCCACCCTGCCCGCTCTTGCGACACCCCGTACCCGGCCCCGCTGCCGCGTGCGGCTCAGTTGTTAATGGAATGAACGGCGGACAGGGCACGGTTTCTAATCGTGACGTCCAACCAAAAATTACAGAACACGGAGATCTCCATGCATACCGACACTACTCGCGAGAACCCGCAGGCCGTGGCGCCGCAGGCCGCTGAATCCTCCCAGGATCTGGCTGCCACCGCGCCCGGCCAACTGCGTGTGATCAAGCGCAACGGCACTGTCGTCCCCTACACCGATGACAAGATTACCGTCGCCATCACCAAGGCCTTCCTCGCAGTAGAAGGCGGCACAGCAGCCGCTTCGTCGCGTATCCACGACACCGTCGCGCGCCTGACCGAGCAGGTCACTGCTACCTTCAAGCGTCGCATGCCGTCCGGCGGCACCATCCACATCGAAGAGATTCAGGACCAGGTCGAACTGGCCCTGATGCGTGCCGGCGAGCAGAAAGTCGCCCGCGACTACGTGATCTACCGCGAAGCCCAGGCCAACAAGCGCAAAAGCGCCAATGCCGGCAGCGACATCGCCCAGCCGCACCCGAGCATCCGCATCACCACCGCTGGCGGTGAACTGCAGCCGCTGGATATGGGCCGCCTGCAGACCATCATCACGGAGGCCTGTGAAGGCCTGGCCGAAGTCGATGGTTCGCTGATCGAGCGCGAAACCCTGAAAAACCTGTACGACGGCGTCGCCGAGAAGGACGTCAACACCGCTCTGGTGATGACCGCCCGTACCCTGGTCGAGCGTGAACCGAACTACAGCTACGTCACCGCCCGCCTGCTGATGGACAACATCCGCGCCGAGGCCCTGAGCTTCCTCAATATCACCGCCAGCGCCACTCACCACGAGATGGCCGAGCTGTACGCCAAGGCCCTGCCGGCCTACGTCGAAGCCGGCTCGCAATTCGAGCTGCTCGACCCGAAACTCAAAGAGTACGACCTGGAGAAACTGGGCAAGGCGCTGAACCACGAGCGCGACCAGCAGTTCACCTACCTGGGCCTGCAGACCCTGTACGACCGCTACTTCATCCACAAGGATGGCATCCGCTTCGAACTGCCGCAGGTGTTCTTCATGCGCGTGGCCATGGGCCTGGCCATCGAAGAGCCGAAGAACCGCGAAGACCGCGCCATCGAGTTCTACAACCTGCTGTCCTCGTTCGACTACATGGCGTCGACCCCGACCCTGTTCAACGCCGGTACCCTGCGTCCGCAGCTGTCCTCCTGCTACCTGACCACCGTGCCGGACGACCTGTCGGGCATCTACGGCGCCATCCACGACAACGCCATGCTGTCGAAATTCGCCGGCGGCCTGGGCAACGACTGGACTCCGGTGCGCGCGCTGGGCTCCTATATCAAGGGCACCAACGGCAAATCCCAGGGCGTCGTGCCCTTCCTCAAAGTGGTCAACGACACCGCCGTGGCGGTCAACCAGGGCGGCAAGCGCAAGGGCGCGGTCTG
Organism: Pseudomonas alcaliphila JAB1; assembly: GCF_001941865.1. NCBI lineage: Bacteria > Pseudomonadati > Pseudomonadota > Gammaproteobacteria > Pseudomonadales > Pseudomonadaceae > Ectopseudomonas > Ectopseudomonas alcaliphila. The sequence continues at coordinate 3,649,173 of NZ_CP016162.1, forward strand.
CGCCTACCTGGAAACCTGGCACATGGACATCGAGGAATTCCTCGAGCTGCGCAAGAACACCGGTGACGACCGTCGTCGTACCCACGACATGAACACCGCCAACTGGATTCCGGACCTGTTCATGAAGCGCGTCTTCGAAGACGGCAAGTGGACCCTGTTCAGCCCGAGCGAAGTACCGGATCTGCACGACCTGACCGGCAAGGCCTTCGAAGAGCGCTACGAGTACTACGAAGCCCTGATCGAGTACGGCAAGATCAAGCTGTACAAGACCATCCAGGCCAAAGACCTGTGGCGCAAGATGCTCTCGATGCTGTTCGAGACCGGCCACCCATGGCTGACCTTCAAGGATCCGTGCAACCTGCGCAGCCCGCAGCAGCACGTGGGCGTGGTGCACAGCTCCAACCTGTGCACCGAGATCACCCTGAACACCAACAAGGACGAGATCGCCGTCTGCAACCTGGGTTCGGTCAACCTGGTCAACCACATCGTCGACGGCAAGCTGGACATCGAGAAACTCGGCCGCACCGTGAAGACCGCTGTGCGCATGCTCGATAACGTCATCGACATCAACTACTACAGCGTGGATCAGGCGCGTAACTCCAACTTCAAGCACCGTCCGGTCGGCCTCGGCCTGATGGGCTTCCAGGACGCCCTGTACCTGCAACACATCGCCTACGGCTCCGACGCCGCCGTCGAGTTCGCCGACAAGTCGATGGAAGCCATCAGCTACTACGCCATCCAGGCTTCCTGTGACCTGGCCGAAGAGCGCGGCGCCTACAGCACCTTCGAAGGTTCGCTGTGGAGCAAGGGCATCCTGCCGCTGGACTCGCAGCAGATCCTGATCGAAGCCCGTGGCCAGAAGTACATCGACGTCGACCTGTCCGAGTCGCTGGACTGGGCGCCGATCCGCGAGCGCGTGAAGAAAGGTATTCGTAACTCGAACATCATGGCCATCGCGCCGACCGCGACCATCTCCAACATCATTGGCGTGTCGCAGTCCATCGAGCCGACCTACCAGAACCTGTACGTGAAATCGAACCTCTCCGGCGAATTCACCGTGATCAACCCCTACCTGGTTCGCGACCTGAAGAACCGCGGCCTGTGGGACAGCGTCATGGTCAACGACCTGAAGTACTACGACGGCTCCGTGCAGCAGATCGAGCGCATCCCGCAGGACCTGAAAGACCTGTACGCCACCGCGTTCGAAGTGGAAACCAAGTGGATCGTCGACGCTGCCAGCCGCCGCCAGAAGTGGATCGACCAGGCTCAGTCGCTGAACCTGTACATCGCCGGCGCTTCGGGCAAGAAGCTGGACGTGACCTACCGCATGGCCTGGTACCGTGGTCTGAAAACCACCTATTACCTCCGTGCCCTGGCCGCCACCAGCACCGAGAAGTCCACCATCAACACCGGCAAGCTCAACGCAGTTTCCGCTGGTGGTGACGAAGGCTTCTCGGCCAAGGCCCAGGCTCCTGCCCAGCAGGCAGCTCCGGCCCCGGCGCCCGTACCGAAAGCCTGTGCCATCGACGAACCCGACTGCGAAGCTTGTCAGTAAGGCTGACGCGTGGATCTGAGCGGCATTCGCGGCGTTACCTGCTAGAGCGGCCCCCATCACGTACATGCGTACGCTCAGGGGCTCCACTCCAGCAGGTGCCTTGCGACTACTCGCTCAGCTGCACGCTCGAAAGTCTGATGTAGTTCTAAAGCAAAGCAACAGTCAGTCCCCTCTCCCGCTTGCGGGAGACGACTGCAGGGATGCAGGAGGTAGGGTGAAGCAGGAAGCCCGAACCGAGGGTTAGGGAGAGGGCAAGGCTTTTCTGTAGGAGCGGCTTCAGCCGCGAAGCTCGCGGATAAATCCGCTCCTACCTGAGCCCTGCCCCTCCCCACCAAATTCCCGCCCCTCCTCCCCCGGGTCGAGGGGCAACGGTCAGCCAGCAATCCAGCGCCTGCTGACCAGTGGTACCCGTTTACCCTTGCGCGCATCACGCAACGGAACATAATTCAAATTATCTGTATATCCATACAGGCCGGTTTATTCACCGGCCCTCACGCAGGAGCCAAGCCATGCTGAGCTGGGATGAATTCGACAAGGAAGACGGCGCAGAAGCAGCCGCCGCAAGCAATGCCAACGCACAGAGCGCCGGCACCAACTTCGACAAGCTCGACAGCGAAGCTGCCGGCTCGGTCGAGCAGGCCCGCGCCGTCGACGCCAACGACTCCGAGGCCGTGGCCCGCGCCAAGAAAGCCCTGAACGACCTCGACATCCAGGAAGGCCTGGACGACCTCGAAGGCGCCTCCGCACGCGTACAGGTCGGCGACAAGCAGATGATCAACGCCCGCGCCGACCTCAACCAGCTCGTACCCTTCAAGTACGACTGGGCCTGGCAGAAGTATCTGGATGGTTGCGCCAACCACTGGATGCCGCAGGAAGTGAACATGAACGCCGACATCGCCCTGTGGAAGAGCGCTGACGGCCTCACCGAAGACGAGCGCCGCATCGTCATGCGTAACCTCGGCTTCTTCTCCACTGCCGACAGCCTGGTTGCCAACAACCTGGTACTGGCCGTGTACCGCCTGATCACCAACCCCGAATGCCGCCAGTACATCCTGCGCCAGGCCTTCGAGGAAGCGATCCACACCCACGCCTACCAGTACTGCATCGAATCGCTGGGCATGGATGAAGGCGAGATCTTCAACATGTACCACGAGATCCCGAGCGTCGCGAAGAAAGCCTCCTGGGGCCTGAAGTACACCCGCTCGATCTCCGATCCCAAGTTCGAAACCGGCACCCCGGAAACCGACCGCCAGTTCCTGCGCAACCTGATCGCCTACTACTGCGTACTGGAAGGCATCTTCTTTTACTGCGGCTTCACCCAGATCCTCTCCATGGGCCGCCGCAACAAGATGACCGGCACCGCCGAGCAGTTCCAGTACATCCTGCGTGACGAGTCCATGCACCTGAACTTCGGCATCGACGTGATCAACCAGATCAAGATCGAGAACCCGCACCTGTGGGATGCCCAGATGAAGGACGAAGCGACCCAGATGATCCTGCAGGGCACCCAGCTGGAGATCGAATACGCGCGTGACACCATGCCGCGCGGCGTACTGGGCATGAACGCCGCGATGATGGAGGACTACCTCAAATTCATCGCAAACCGCCGCCTGACCCAGATCGGCCTGAAGGAAGAGTACCCGGGCACCACCAACCCCTTCCCGTGGATGAGCGAGATCATGGACCTGAAGAAGGAGAAGAACTTCTTCGAGACCCGAGTGATCGAGTATCAGACTGGTGGGGCGTTGAGCTGGGATTGATTCCTGAGTCCAGACCGTTAGGACAGATTAGAAAGCGCTTTACCTGAGTATGGATGTTCGGGGTAGCGAGAAAGAACAGAAGCCCCGCCTTGCGCGGGGCTTTTTTATTTCAGAGAAATTCATGAATAAAATATATCCAATACTTACCGCACTATTCCAAACCATAACAATTTCAACAGCTCTCGCATCCAGCCCTGGAGAGAATGAATATATTCATGCAGAAAAACTTCGAAGCGAAGTTGAGCTCCAAATAAAACGCCTTGCGATGAATTATCCGGGCCCTACCGCCAGCGAAACAATACGCGCCAACGCTAAAATCAAGACATACCACACCCTGCTCGCCAAATCAGTCCGAAAGGGTTTCCCGCCAGCTCTTTACAGAACAGCCCAAATACTTGGGAACGAACCGAGTACTATGTATAAAAACAAAACAGAAATATGTAACCTGCTGAATCAAGCGGCCGAAGGTGATCTACTATCAGCAAAGCATGCAAATTTCTTCTTCTGCTCTTCCAACACAATCCTTTTCAGTCTTGGCACAGAGGAAGCTTCCAAACTAATGAAGCCTTTAACAAGATCGCTAGAACTGGAAGATCCATACAAAAAATTCTACCCCCTGCCCACAATCAAACAGCCGCTTTGCCATACAGGCTCCCCACAAAATCCTCTTGACGCATCCAACCCTTTCGCATTCATAGTCTCAACTGCCAAGCCCGCCCTTAGCTATGCTGAGTACTTAGCAGATATACACTTGTTGCTGTACATCAGTCAGCATGAGCTGGCCAAACCCTCCGCCGAGCATCACAAAGAAGAAGCCAAAAAACTCAACTGCGCTGGAGTGACTTTTTTCTCCGCCCCAGAAACTGGGCAGTTCGAAAAAAATAGCGAGTAGCCCGGATAACCGTAAGCGCTCCACAAACCCCATCTTCAAATGATCCGCAGGCCAGTCAATGCTGTGCTCCGATTTCTTTCTGGAGCCAGCCACCATGATGCGCCCCGACGCTAAAGTTGAAAAAGTCTACCTCTACCCCAAGCCGGTGGATTTCCGCAAATCCATTGACGGCCTGGCCGCTCTGGTCGAGCTGGATATCAAGGTGGCGGTCTTCGACCCCGTGCTGTTCGTCTTCCTCAATCGCGCGCGCAATCGCGTGAAGATTTTGTATTGGGAGCGCAACGGCTTCTGCCTGTGGCTCAAGCGCTTGGAGGCTGAGCGCTTCAAGTCGCATCCGCAGCCTGGCGACGATGCGATCGTGCTGACGGCCCAGGAGCTGAACTGGTTGCTGGACGGTATCGACCTGTGGCGCAACCGGCCGCATCAGGTGTTGACCCCGCGATTCGTGGCCTAAACCGGTATAATCCACGGCATGATTTCCATGCCCGAAACCCTTCCTGACGACCCGATTTTGCTCAAGCAGTTGCTGCTGTCGGCGAGCGTGCAGATGTCAGAAAAGGACGGTCAGATCGAGCGGTTGCGTGAACAAAATGCGCTGCTGATCCAGCGCCTATTTGGCCGTAAATCCGAGCAGAGCAGCGACCCGGACTCACCGCAGTTGGAGATCTTCAACGAAGCGGAAAGCCTGGCCGAAGCGACGCCTGAAGCACCGGTCGATGCGGTCGAGGAAGACGCCGGCGCACCGACCAAGCGCCGGGGCAAGCGCACGCCGCTGCCGGCCGAGTTGCCGCGGTTGGTGGTCACCCATGAGCTGCCAGAGCATGAACTGACCTGCGCCTGCGGTTGCCGCAAGCAGGTCATTGGCGAGGAAACCAGCGAGCAACTGGACATCATCCCGATGCAAATCCGGGTGATCCGGCACGTTCGCAAGACCTACGCCTGCCAGGGCTGCGAAACCGCCCCGGTGACCGCCGACAAGCCGGCCCAACTGCTCGAGAAAAGCCTGGCCAGCCCCAGCGTGCTGGCCATGCTGCTGACCAGCAAATATGCCGATGGCCTGCCGCTGTATCGCTTCGAGAAAGTGCTCAGCCGTCACGGTATCGACATCCCCCGGCAGACCCTGGCGCGTTGGGTGATCCGCTGCGGCGAGCAGTTGCAGCCTGTGCTCAACCTGATGCGCGACACGCTGCTGGACAGCCCCGTGATCCACTGCGACGAAACCCGCGTGCAGGTGCTCAAAGAGCCGGAGCGCGACCCGAGCAGCCAATCCTGGATGTGGGTGCAGACCGGCGGCCCACCAGACAAGCCGGTGATCCTCTTCGACTACACAACCAGCCGTGCGCAGGAGGTGCCACTGCGCCTGCTCGATGGTTATCGTGGCTACCTGATGACCGATGATTACGCCGGCTACAACGCCGTGGCCGCACAGGACGGTATCGAACGTCTGGCCTGCTGGGCGCATGCGCGCCGTAAATTTATCGAGGCGCAAAAGGTGCAACCCAAGGGTAAAACCGGGCGTGCCGACATCGCACTGGGGCTGATCAACAAGCTCTACGGCATCGAGCGCGAACTCAAGGATGCCAGCGATGAGCAGCGTCACCGGGGCCGCCAACAGCACAGCCAGCCACTCCTTGAGCAGCTCAAGACCTGGCTGGAGAAAACCCAGCCCCAGGTTACGGCGCAGAATGCCTTGGGCAAGGCACTGAGCTACCTGGCCCGCAACTGGAGCCGACTCGAACGCTACATCGAGGCTGGCCACCTGCCGATCGACAACAACGCCGCCGAGCGCGCGATCCGGCCCTTCGTCATCGGCCGCAAGAACTGGCTGTTCAGCGACACGCCCAAGGGCGCGACCGCCAGCGCCCAACTCTATAGCCTGGTGGAAACCGCCAAGGCCAACGGCCAGGAACCCTACGCCTGGCTGCGCTATGTCCTCGAACGCCTGCCGCAGGCCAATAGCGTCGAGGATTACAACGCGCTGTTGCCATGGAACTGCCCGCCCGCGATGCCACTGTAGGCATCAACCCCGCTTATTGAGAGGCGGGGTTTGTGGAGCGCTTACGGATAACCGCTGATGGTGGATGAAAAGAGCGTCATCCACCCTATAGGACGTGGGATTCAACCTGTAGGGTGGACAACGCGAAGCTTGTCCACTTGAATTGATCGTTCCCACGCTCCGCGTCACTAGTGTCCGGTAAAAAACGCGGGGAGGCTCCAGCCCCCCCGCTGCCGTAGGCCATTGGTTGATAATCGTATTTCAAGACTCGATTTGAGTGGTCTGAAATGTTTTCGCCAATTCGCCTTTCCCACCTCCTGAAATTCATTCCAAGAGCGGCCTTTAACGCCGCGGTCAAGCAGGCTCAGGCTGACCGATATGCCAAGAAGGTCAGCTCATGGGATCTGTTGGTTACGCTGCTTCTCGGGCAGTTGACTCAGGCTAGAAGCCTGCGCTCGCTCGCGGTGACGTCGCAGTCATTGCAACCCCATAGCTACCATCTCAATGCCAACAGCCTGAGTCGTTCGACGCTCAGCGATGCCTTGCAAAAGCGCTCGTGCGAACCGTTGAAAGCGGTATGCCAGTTGCTGCTGGCCCAGGTTGGACGTAAGCAGAGACGCTCGATGGCGCCGATGATCAGCTTGATCGACTCGACCTGCATTACCTTACGCGGCCCTAGGTTCGATGACTGGACTCTTGCCACCAAGACGCGGATCACTCAAGGGCTAAAGATCCATGTCGGGCTGGATGCTCAGCAGCTCGCACCGACTTACGTGAATGTCACACCCGCCAACATCAACGACCTGAGCGATGCGCTGCAAATGCCTATCGAGTCGGGAGTTACCTACGTGTTCGACAAGGGCTACTGCGACTACAACTGGTGGCACCACATCGATCAGGCGGGTTCGATCTTTGTCACCCGGCTGAAGAAAAATGCCAATGTGGCGTGTATCGGAACGCTGTCAGCACCTGAACTCGATATTGAGTCTGACGAAGTGATTCGCTTCAACAAGAAAATTCTCAATACCAAACGTCCCAATCACTACTTCGGGCAGGACGTGCGTCGTATCCGGATCAGCCGTGACAGCGACAAATCCGACCTGATCCTGGTCACCAATGACTTCAAACGCAGCGCTCAGGAAATCGCTGCACTCTACAAGCAGCGCTGGCAAATCGAACTGTTCTTCAAATGGATCAAGCAGCATCTGAAGCTAAAACACTACTTCGGCTGTTCGGAAAATGCCGTGCGCCTGCAGATCTACAGTGCTCTGCTTGCGTTTCTCTTGCTGCATGCTTACCGGCGGCAATCAGGTGCTGCCGGTAGCATTTACGAGTTCGCCACTCACCTTGCATACAGCCTATTCGAGCGGCCTGCAGCAATGCTCAAAGCCGATGAGCGAAGGCGTAACCAAGCGCAATGCAGGATTGCTATGGGAAGCCTTCAGCTATGAGCAATTTTCCCCGGACACTAGTGACGCGGAGCGTGGGAACGATCATTGATCGCTAGCTTTTGCCCTTCTTCTTGGCAATCGCCTTCATCCGCGCCGCGGCCTTCTGCACGGTAGCCATCTTCTCGGGCCGTTTCATGCCCCGCCATTTGCGGATTTCCTCACGCGTGCGCCCGCAACTGACGCACAGCTCGCTGTTGAGCTGACACAGCGACACGCAGGGATTCTCAATGTCCTTGGCCACGCTTGCCCCCCGCCGGCTGCTCGACCGAAAACGCCACGTGTTCAGCGATGCTGGAAACGCTGATGCCCACCTCTTCGAAAGCGGCCTGCGTCAGCGCCAGCATTCGCGCCTTGTCCGGGCTGGTGAGTGCGCGCGCCCTGCTCGCCTCGCTGTCGAACATCCAGGTCACACGCAGGCTCTGCGGAAAACGCTCGTAGTCCACGTCATGGGTCAGCCACTGGAAGCCGACGATTTCGCTTTTCGCCGTTTCACAGGCAAGGGTCAGGGTGCGGATCAGCTCGCGCTCGATGCCTGAGTGTTTTCGTTTCGGCGATGGCATAAGGCGCGTCCGGGTCGGCGTTCAGGGCGCGCCATGTTACCCGAGACGCGCCAAGCCCGGTTGCAGCACTGGAGTTGCTCAAGCCGCAGGTAAAGCGCCCAACGCCGATGTTGCTCGACCGTCAGCCCTTGGAAAATCATCACTACCCCTTAAACTCTGCTCCCCAAAGACCGCCGGTGTGATGCCCACCGCGCGCTCGTCATCGATCCATACAGGCCCTGCAGAACATGGCGTTCGACGCCCCCACCATGTTGACCCTCACCGTCGCCCTCGCCGTGGCCGCTGCGCTGTATCTGGCGGTGGAGTGGCGCAACGTAAGGGAGTCGCCCTTGCTGTTCTGGAGTGCGGGCTTCGCGACCATCGCCATCGGCTCGACCCTTGCCCTGCTGCGCGGCAGCGGCCTGATCCTGATCGGTATCTGGTTCGCCAATGGCCTGCTGGTCACGGCCCACTGGTTGTTCCTGCTAGGCGTTGCACGCTTCACCGAGGCGCGCTTCTCGCGAGCCTGGTACCTGATCTTCGTCGCCTGGCTGGCGATGCTGCTCCTGCCGGAGGGACCGCTGTGGTCCCGAGTCATGCTGTTCACCAACTCGATGCTGGTCGCCCTGGTCACCCTCAAGGCCAGTGCCCTGCTGCGACCTCATGGCAGGTCATTGAGCGTGGGCGCCGTTCAGTTGCGCTATGTATTGCTGATGCATGGCCTGTTCTATGCGGCCAAGGCAATGACCGCCGTGATTCCCGGCACGCTGATAGACCTGAGCGCCTTTCGTGGTTTGATCATCCAAGTGTCGCTGGTGGAAGGTGCCATGGCCCTGATGCTGATTGCCCTGTCGATGACCGGCACCGTACGTTGGCGCCGCGAGAAACGCATCGAGCGCCTGGCCGCTCGCGATCCGCTGACCGCGCTGTACAACCGCCGCGCGCTGGAAGCGAGAGCCGGCAACCTGCTGAAGGAAACCTCGCCGGCTCGCCCTGGCGCGCTGCTGCTGATCGATATCGACAACTTCAAGCAGGCCAACGATCTCCACGGCCACCTTGCGGGGGACCGCCTGCTGATCGCCCTCGGCGAGATGCTGCGCGCGCTGCTGCCGGAGCGCGCGCTCACCGCTCGCCTGGGCGGCGACGAGTTCGTCATCCTGATGGGCGATGCGTCGACTGAGCGCGTCGTGGCCCTGGGCGATACGCTGCGCCAACGCTTCAATCACATGGCATCGCAGGCTTTCACCACACCGCAGGCCGTCACCCTGAGTATCGGCGCCACGCTGTTCGACCGACCACCGGCCAGCCTGGCAGCACTGATCGAACAAGGCGACGCCGCGCTCTATCAGTCCAAGCGCGGCGGCCGCAACAGCACGCGGGTGGATGACCGCACAGGTGGCGAGTCGCGGCCGACCGGATAGCGGCAACAACACCCAGCAGCACCGAACTGTAAGCCGGAGACGGATCATGCGCGCAGCCTGCGGGTTACAATCCACGGCCCACGCATTCTCCAGCGGAACCCATATACCGATGTTCACCCTTGCCCACCTCAGCAGCCCGCCGCCCGAGTCCCTGAAGAGCCAGGTGCAGCAGATGGTGGTTGACTACTTCGCCGATGTCAGCGCGGTACCGCTGCTGCCAAGCAATCCGCTGTATCAGCTGTACCAGTACGTGATCGGCTATGAGCTGCATCTGCACCTGCAGACCATGAACGGCGAGGCCGAAGGCCCCGTGCAGTTGCTACTGGCGCTGGACGATGAAGACCCGGCCCGCGTGCTGGGGTTTGCCCTGTATCTGCCGAGCCCGGACGATGCTGCCGCCTGCACCCTCGCCTATCTGGCGGTAGATGCCGCACACCGCCGTAAGGGCATCGGCCGCGCACTGCTGCAGCGCGTGCTAGCGCATCGTCCGCACCTGGAGCTGGCCTGCGTGGCAGACAAGGTGCCGCAGTTCGAGGCCCTGGGCTTGCACGTGCTGGCCGCTCAAGGTGCGCTGGTGGTGATGAACAGTCGCGACTACCGTTCCAGCGGCATGGTCGCGGTCGCCGACCTGGCGCCGGTGTTTGCCTCCACCGAGGTCAGGCAGATTCACGCTTACCTGCTCAAGCAGCACGGCCAGCGCGCCATGCAACAGGCGGAAAAACAGCGTGACGCGCACCTCGACACGCTCGCCCTTCAGGCTCAGCAGTTGGTCGACGAGCGCCTGCCTTCACGCGCGCTGCATTGACTGGATCAGCGATGCCCGCTCCTTCTTGAAAAGCTGCCGGGCTTCATCCTCGATCTTTTGCAGATCCATGGCTTCAGCTCTCGCTTGTATACCGGCAAATCGTGGCACGGACGCTTAGCGGGGGCTGCGGCCCCTTAGAACAGTCGTCACACTGAACACAAACCACCTGGCACCGCCATGATCCACTCCCGCACCGCGAGAATGGTCGGGTCATTTATGCGGCTCTCCGGGTACACCAGAAAGAACGGCTTGCCTTCCAGTTCCGGGCCGAAGGGCTGCACCAGTCGTCCCTCTCTCAGCTCATCCTCGATCAGTTGCCGGCTCATCAGCGCCACGCCCTGGGCGCCGACGGCTGCCGAGACGGCGTGGGTTTCGTCGGAGAACACCAACCCGGCACTGACATCCAGCCCCGGCACCTGAGCTTGTTTCTGCCAGACGGCCCAGTCCATCGGCGAAGAGATCGCTGCCTGGTTGCGGAAGTGGATCAGCGTATGCCTGGGCAAATCGGCGGCATCGTGCAGTTCCAGTAGCGGGCTGCAAGCGGGGACGAAGGTATTGTCGAAGAGTTTTTCCGCCACCAGGCCTGGCCAGCGGCCGTCGCCGTAGCGAATGGCGATATCCGCTGTGACACCATCGAGCGCCACCGGCTCGTGCGAGGCGTGGATACGCAGGTCAATATTGGGGTGGGAATCGCGCAGCATGCATACCCAGGACAGCAGCCAGCGCACGGCCACTGCCGGCGTGGTGCTGAGGGTAATGGCCTGTCGGCTGGGCGTCGCGCTGAGGCGTTCGACCGCGGCGCCGATGCTGTCGAAGGCGCTTTCCAGCACCTGCTGCAGTTCACGTCCGGCCATGGTCAGTTCCAGCTGACGTGGCTTGCGCACGAACAGCGCGACACCGAGGGATTCTTCCAGCGCGCGAATCTGGTGACTGATCGCTGTGGCGGTAACGGAAAGCTCTTCCGCGGCCTGCTTGGCACTTTCGTGGCGTGCGGCCGCCTCGAAGGCGCGCAAGGCGGAAAGCGGAGGGAGTCGGCGCCGGCTCATACCTGAATTTTCCTCATCCATTGCGAAAAATATTGATCGTTTGTCGCCCGATTGGGGGCGAACTTAGCCTGAGTCTGCTGCTAATCACAGATGAATTCAAATTCAAGCAGGAGACTCATCATGACCCATATTCTGCATCTCGACGCCAGCGCCCGCCCCGGCCTCGCCGGCAAGGATCAACACGGTTCGCACAGCCGCAATCTCAGCCATCGCTTCATCAGCCAGTGGCAGGCGCGCCGCCCGCAGGACGTCGTCACCTACCGCGACATCGGCCAGAATCCGCCCTCGATCATCAACCATGACTGGATCGCCTCATCCTTCACGCCCGAGCCGAAACGCGAAGCCTGGATGCACGACACCCTGGCCGAAAGCGATCGCCTGGTGGATGAACTGATCGCCGCCGACGTGCTGGTGATCGGCACGCCGCTGTACAACTTCGGCATGCCCGCCGCGCTCAAGGCGTGGATCGACCAGGTGGTACGCCCCGGCCGCACGGTGGACGTGGATGAAAGCAACCCGCTCGATCCCTATGTACCCAGGCTGGCCGACCGGCCGCGCCATGCGGTGATCCTCACGGCCCGCGGCGGCGTCGGTTTCGGTGTGGGCGGAGAGATGGCGCATATGAACCATCTGGAGCCGAACCTGATCACCGCACTCGGCTTCATTGGCATCACCCGCGTGCACCAGATCGCCATCGAGGGCCAGGAAGTCGGCGGTGAACTGCTTGCCGAGTCAGTCAAACAGGCCTTGGGCAAGGTCGATGCGCTGGTGGCCGAGCTGCAGCGTTCATTGCAAGCCGAGCGCGTCGAAGAGCCGGCGTGAGGCAATGGCCAGGCCGAGGATGACGCTGCCTCGCCTCAGCGTTTGGTGCAGGCGAACAGCGCGTTGCCGGAGCTGCCATCCCACGGCGCCAGGCGCTGATAGTCGTGCTCCAGCACCTGCACCTCGAAGTACGGCGCCAGCAGGCTCTGCAGCTCGGCGAAGTTCACCGCCACCATCGGGTGTTCGTCGTGCCAGACCTCGGTCTGCTCGGCGAGGGTGCGTTCGATGCGCAGGCGCAGCGCCTGTTGTTCGCCTTCACCGCGGTAGTACCAGCCGGAGCTGAAGCGGAACTGCCCTTCGGCATGCCCTGCGCTGTGGGAAACGAACGAGGCATTGTCGATGCGCTGCTTGTCCACCGCGTTGAAGCAGAACACCCCACCCGGAGCCAGGGCACCGTGCACGCTGGCGATGCAGGCCTTGAGCCGTTCGACACTGGCGCTGTAGTGGATGGAGTAGAGAAAGCAGGTGATCAGGTCCAGCGGCTCGTCGACCTGAAAACCGCACATGTCCTGCTGGGCAAAGCGTGCCTCGGGGCAGCGCTGGGCGGCACGGTCGAGCATCGGCTGGTTGATGTCCAGGCCGCTGCTGACATAGCCGGCATCGAGAAAATGGCGCACATGCGGGCCGGTACCACAGGCCAGATCGAGGTGGCGCTTGCCGCCGTTGCCGAACAGCTGTTGCAGGCGCCGCACGCAATGACTCTGCGCGGCGTAGTCGATGTCCGCACACATCAGATCGTAGTAACCCGACAGGTCGGTATAGAGGGCATTGCCGGACATGATGACAGGGGCGCGAGGACGAAGGGCGCGCATCATAGCTCAGGCTGCAAATGGGCAGAATCACTATCGCTGCCGTCGCTATGCCGGCGGTCTGGTCGAGCCCGACGCTCACCATGAGAGGGCCCAGCGACGCTCATGAAACAGCTGGAAGCCTTCTATCACGGGGCTTTTGCCAGCTATCAGGCGCATCGATGTTCACCATCAAGCCAATGAAGTTCTCTGAAAAAATTCAGTGCGTAACATCTGCTCCATACCCAACCACAACACCCCTGGAGCACCACATCATGAAACGCCAACTCATCCTCAGCTTTGCTTTCTCCGTACTGGCAGCCAACGTATTTGCCGCTTCTTCCGCCCAACCTGTAGTCGCCGAAGGTGGCTCCGATCATCTGATCGAAAACCGCGTTGCCGAAGGTGGTTCCGACCGTCTGATCGAAAACCGCGTCGCCGAAGGTGGCTCTGATCGTCTGATCGAAAACCGCGTTGCCGAAGGTGGTTCCGACCGTCTGATCGAAAACCGCGTCGCCGAAGGTGGCTCTGATCGTCTGATCGAGAACCGCGTCGCCGAAGGTGGCTCCGACCGTCTGATCGAGAACCGCGTCGCCGAAGGTGGCTCCGACCGTCTGATCGAGAACCGCGTTGCCGAAGGTGGCTCTGATCGCCTGATCGAGAACCGTGTTGCCGAAGGTGGCTCGGACCGTCTGATCGAGAACCGTGTTGCCGAAGGTGGCTCGGACCGTCTGATCGAGAACCGTGTTGCCGAAGGTGGCTCCGATCGTCTGATCGAGAACCGCGTTGCCGAAGGTGGCTCTGATCGTCTGATCGAAAACCGTGTTGCCGAAGGTGGCTCCGATCGCCTGATCGAAAACCGCACCGCCTGACACCTTCCCTATGACCTGATCGAGAACGTCGTATGACTCGATGGCAAGCGCAGCCCCACAAGGCCGGCCTGATAAGCCGGCCTTGGTTTTTTCAGAGATAGAAAGCCCCGCGCACTGCGCGAATAAGCAGCCCCGTGTCGACCCCAGGCAATCGACCTCCCCGCCCCCGCTCTATGGTGAACGCCCCTTTGATCACTCACCGGAGCGCCCCATGGCCAACAAACCGATCACCGTTCTGCGCGATACCCAGCCGATGCCCGTCGTCGATGCCTGCAAGTGGGAGCGCATCGAAGGTGACCCGCACACCGTCAACCTCAATGCCTACACCTCCGAAGACGGCAGCAAGATCATGGGCACCTGGATCTGCACGCCCGGCAAATGGCGCGTGGAGTACGTGAAGTGGGAGTACTGCCACTTCCAGGAAGGCTACTGCATCATCACCCCGGACGGCATGGAGCCGATTCACCTCAAGGCTGGTGACATCTTCGTGGTCGAGCCCGGCATGAAAGGCACCTGGGAAGTGGTGGAAACGGTGCGCAAGTACTTCGTGTTCGCCTGACGCTGAGCTGACAGCGGCGCACCGGCTTGAAAAGCGCAGGAACTTGGCCTATTCACAACGGTCAGTGCTGCGCCGCCGACCTGGCGGTTCCCTCATCACGGACGGCCCAAAAGGCCTTTCAGCAAGGAATCATCATGAACCGACTCAAACTGTCGCTGCTCTCCCTCGCCTGCGCCCTGCCGCTGGTCGCCTGCGCCGCCACCCCGGAGGCGCTCAAGCCCTACCCCGCCGCTGCCGACGGCTATAACCGCCATGTGATCGAGCTGCCGGCGCAAACCAACGAAGCCGAGCACAAGGTAGAGATCATCGCCGGCAAGACCCTGGAAGTGGATTGCAACCAGCAACGCCTGGGCGGTCAGTGGCAGGAAAAGACCGTGGAAGGCTGGGGCTACAGCTACTACGAGCTGGGCCAGGTCGGCCCGGCCATGAGCACGCTGATGGCCTGCCCGGACGGCAGCCGCAAGCAGGCCTTCGTGCGCGTTGGCGGTGAGCCGCAACTGGTGCGCTACAACAGCAAGCTGCCACTGGTGATCTACGCGCCGAAGGATGTCGAAGTGCGCTACCGCGTGTGGTCTGCAGCCGCCGAAACCAGCACCGCACCGCGTCAGTAACGCCGGCTGACACACTCTGAGCCAAGTGGGTGCGTGTTCAGTGCTCGCTGGGCTTCTTCTCGGCCTTGGCTACAACAGCCAAGGCCATCACCACTTCGCGTGCCACCTTGCGCTGCGCAGCAGGCAGAGCCAGAAAGGCCTCGATCACCTCACGTTCCTGATAGAATTTGGGATCTTCCCAACGGCCACGCTGCTCGCGTACCGCAGCACCGGCCTGTGCGCCAAAGCGCAGTACCTGCGGTTCGATACGCAGCCACTCGGCAAGCACCTGCAATTTGTCCTGCGACGGTATCGCCTCGCCACGCAACCAGCGGGAAACCGCCTGGAAGGTCACGGAACGGCCCCAGTAACGCGAATTGAACTCGCGCTCGAGCACGGCGGGGCGATCTGGATATCCAGCCGCAATCATGGCGTTACGCAGGCGCTGGGCGAATTCGGTTTTCTCGGTCATGGACGCGGACGTTAAATTCCGCTTCCATGCTTGATTGAACAGTCAGTTGTATATTAAATGAAAATCATGGTTTCATCGCATTCGACAGGCCATTGTTTCATGCACTAGGGAGGGCGCCATGACCAGTCCGATCAATCCCGTCTTCGAAGACACCCGTCTCACCGTGCAACGCGCCGCCGACGGCCGTTTCTGGTTCGTCGCGCAGACCGTTTGCCAGGCCCTGGAACTGGCCGACGAACAAGCCGCCCTGCTGCTTCACTGTCGACCGGAGGGCATTCTCTTCGGCAACGAGGAAACGCCTCAAGCCATGATCGACCTGGAGAACCTGCTACGCCTGAGCCTGAGCAGCACCAGCCCACGCGCTGAACGTCTACGCAGCTGGCTCTGCCAAGTCCTGCTGCCGCACCTGTTCAGCAGCTCCAGCCTGCCCAGCTATCGACAGCTGGGCACGGCAAACAAACGCCTGCGCGTACTCAAGTGGCACGACGACTGGTGGATGTCGATGAATGACGTGATGCAGGTTTTCGGCACCCGGCCGGAGCTACTGGCGATGAGCGAGGACCCGTGCTGCAGTTGAGCACGACGCCGGGGCTCGCTCGCCAGACATGCTGACAGCGACCGGTCAGCGCATGCAGCACTGCTTGTATTTCTTGCCGCTGCCGCAGCTGCACGGGTCGTTGCGCCCGACCTTGGTCTCTTCGCGGCGAACCGGCAGCAGCGGGTCCAGGTTCTGCTGCCAGTACTCATAAAGCTCGACGGCGGCCGGTTCCAGCATCGCTGTGCTGGCTTCGTATTCGGCATCGGTCATGGCCTTGAGCGTCTCGCTGCCGCTTTCGTCGCCGTGCAGAGTGATCAGCGCCAGGGCCGCCTGCGCCGACTCGGGCAGCGCTTGCTCCAGCCAACCGGCAACCGCCGCACCGCGCAGATAGCCCGCACACCACTCGGAGACGATCAGCTTCTCGCCCTTGCCGTTGTTGTCGGCCAGGAAGATCGCCTCATAGTCATCTGGCTCCTCGCTGAGCATGTAGGCCGCCTCGCTCATCAGCTCGACGGCCAGCTTCATGAAACGCTCACCATCCTTGTCGCTCGGCCATTGCGGCGGCTGGTCGGCCCAGATTGCCGAATACCAGACAGCAGGCGCGACCTGGCGCGGGCTGGAGACGATGGCGGCGAAATAACCGTCCAGCTCGCTGGCGGACAGGATCGAGTCATCGTTGCCGTACTTGAGCAGCCACTGATCGAGCTTCTCCAACCCTCTGTTGTCCATCGCCACGCCTCCGCCTGAAAAAGGCCGCTACTGTACCGCCATCGGTGCGTATTACCAGCCGTCCGGCATCTGACGAGTGCCCACAGGCCGTCAGCCCGGTACAATGCGCGCCTTGCCCGTGTGCCAGCCTGATAAAAGAAAACACCATGTCCTTGCCCAAGAACCACCTGGAACTGCTCAGCCCTGCGCGTGACGTCGAGATCGCTCGCGAGGCCATTCTGCATGGCGCCGACGCCGTCTATATCGGCGGCCCGAGCTTCGGCGCGCGGCACAATGCCTGCAACGAAGTGAGCGATATCGCCAGGCTGGTGGAGTTCGCCCGCCACTATCACGCACGGGTGTTCACCACGATCAACACCATCCTGCATGACGATGAGCTGGAGCCGGCGCGCGCGCTGATCCACCAGCTCTACGACGCGGGCGTGGATGCGCTGATCGTGCAGGACATGGGCGTGATGGAGCTGGATATTCCGCCCATCGAGCTGCATGCCAGCACCCAGACCGACATCCGCACCCTTGAGCGGGCCAAGTTTCTCGACCAGGCCGGCTTCTCCCAGCTGGTGCTGGCGCGCGAGCTGAACCTGCAGGAAATCCGCCAGATTGCCGATGCCACAGACGCGGCCATCGAGTTCTTCATCCACGGCGCGCTGTGCGTGGCCTTCTCAGGCCAGTGCAACATCTCCCATGCGCAGACCGGGCGCAGCGCCAACCGCGGCGACTGCTCGCAGGCCTGCCGCCTGCCCTACACCCTCAAGGATGAACAAGGCGGCGTGATCGCCTACGAGAAACACCTGCTGTCGATGAAGGACAACAACCAGAGCGCCAACCTGCGCGCCCTGGTCGAGGCCGGCGTGCGCTCGTTCAAGATCGAGGGCCGCTACAAGGATGTGGCCTACGTGAAGAACATCACCGCCCACTACCGCCGCGAACTCGACGCCATCCTCGAAGACCGCCCGGACCTGGCCCGCGCCTCCAGTGGCCGCACCGCGCACTTCTTCGTGCCCGATCCGGACAAGACCTTCCACCGCGGCAGCACCGACTACTTCGTCACCGAGCGCAAGGTCGACATCGGTGCCTTCGACTCGCCGACCTTCACTGGCCTGCTGGTCGGCAGCGTGGAGAAGGTCAACAAGCGCGACCTGATCGCCGTCACCCATGAGCCGCTGTCCAACGGCGACGGCCTCAACGTGCTGGTCAAGCGCGAGGTCGTCGGCTTCCGCGCCAACATCGCCGAGTTGAAGGGTGAGTTCGAGGAAGACGGCGAGAAGCGCTACCGCTACCGCGTCGAGCCCAACGAGATGCCCGAGGGCCTGTTCCGTCTGCGCCCGAATCATCCGCTCTCGCGCAACCTCGACCACAACTGGCAGCAGGCGCTGCAACGCACCAGCGCCGAACGCCGTATCGGCGTGAGCTGGAAGGCCGAGCTGCGCGAGGACGCCCTCAAGCTCACCGCCACCAGTGAGGAAGGCATCAGCGTCGAGGTCGCCCTGCCCGGCCCGTTCGGTGTCGCCAACAAGCCGGAACAGGCGCTCGATGGCCTGCGCGACCTGCTGACCCAGCTCGGCACCACCATCTACCATGCCCAGAGCGTGACGCTGGATGCCCCGCAGGCGTTCTTCGTGCCCAACTCGCAACTCAAGGCGCTGCGCCGCGATGCCATCGAGGCGCTGACCGCAGCGCGCGTGGCCGCCCATCCGCGTGGTAGCCGCAAGGCCGAGACCGACCCGGCGCCGGTGTATCCGGAGTCGCACCTGTCGTTCCTGGCCAACGTCTACAACCAGAAGGCCCGCGACTTCTATCACCGCCACGGCGTGCAACTGATCGACGCCGCCTACGAGGCCCACGAGGAAACCGGCGAAGTGCCGGTGATGATCACCAAACACTGCCTGCGCTTCTCCTTCAACCTGTGCCCGAAGCAGGCCAAGGGCGTGACCGGCGTGCGCACCAAGGTGGCGCCGATGCAGCTGGTGCATGGCGATGAGGTACTGACCCTGAAGTTCGACTGCAAGCCGTGCGAGATGCACGTGATCGGCAAGATGAAGGGCCATATCCTCGACTTGCCGCAGCCAGGCAGCGCCGCGACCCAGGTGGTCGGCCACATCAGCCCGGACGACCTGCTCAAGACCATTCGCCAGAAGCCCGGCTATAGCCACTGAGCCCAGCCTCGCCTGTTCCTGGTAGCCCGGATGCAATCCGGGGGCATGCGCCTGTATGTCCCGGATTGCATCCGGGCTACCACCACAATCGCCAGCAAGCCGGCTCCTACGGATCGCGAACTAGGCGCGCGCTGCACTCGCCGGGCTGAGCATCTCGATCTCGCGAATCTCGAAATCACGACGCAGGTAGTCCATACGCTTGTCATGGAACTCGCGCATGTGCGGCAGCGCCGTGTGCTCGGCGAACGCCTCCGGCGACGCCCAGACCTCGTAGAAGATGAACAGGGTCGGGTCCTGGGCGTCACGCAGCATGTGATATTCGATGCAGCCGGGCTCGGCGCGGCTGGGTTCGACGTAAGCACGGAACAGTTGCTCGAAGGCCTCGGCCTGCTCGGGTCTGGTGTGGGCGTGAAGGATGAAGCCGTACATGGGTGCAAGCGCCTCGATGCGGGAAGATGCCTCACCTTAACGCAGCATTCGGCGAGCCTTTCATGATTTTCAGTCAACAATTATTTGACCACTTCGGGGTGTTTCGCACGTGCAGGGCCCGATAACCTGCCGCCACATTTTTGGAGAACCCCCATGAAAAAGATCCTCCTGCTCAACGGCGGCAAAGCGTTCGCCCACTCCCACGGCCAGTACAACAGCACCCTTCACGACGCGGCGGTGGCCTTCCTCGACCGCGCCGGCTTCGACGTCAAGACCACCTTCATCGACGGCGGCTACGACGTGGAAGAAGAAGTACAGAAATTCCTCTGGGCCGATGTGGTGATCTACCAGATGCCCGGCTGGTGGATGGGTGCGCCCTGGACGGTGAAGAAATATCTGGACGAGGTATTCACCGCCGGCCACGGCAGCCTCTATGCCAGCGACGGCCGTACCCGCTCCGATGCGTCGCAGAAGTACGGCAGCGGCGGGCTGATCCAGGGCAAGCAGTACATGCTGTCACTGACCTGGAACGCCCCGGTGCAGGCCTTCGAGGACCCGACCGACTTCTTCGAAGGCAAAGGCGTGGACGCAGTGTACTTCCCCTTCCACAAGGCCAATGAATTCCTCGGCATGAGCGGCCTGCCCACCTTCATCTGCAACGACGTGATGAAGGTGCCGAACATCGAGCACGACGTGGCGCGCTACGAGCAGCACCTGGCCCAGGTGTTCGGCGTCAACTGAAGCAGGTGCTCACTCATTGCCCGCCGAACAACGCCGTCCAGTAGATGCCGGCGTCGCTCTGCGGGTCGTTGGCGTAGGCTGCACCTAGCTCGCTGAACTCCGGGTTCATGATGTTGGCGCAGTGCCCGGAGCTGGCCAGCCAGCCCTCGACCACCTTGGCGGTGGTATCCAGCGCCGCGGCGATGTTCTCGCCGACCTTGGTACCGCTGTAACCCGCCAGTTCCGCGCGGTCACCCGGTGTCAGGCCGTCACGCCCCTGGTGGGCGAAGAAGTTGCCGTTGGCCATGGCCCGGCTATGGCTCTCGGCGGCGCTACCCAGTTCGGCATTCCATACCAGCGGCGCGGTGGCAGCAAAGCGCTGGTCACCGCATTGGCGTGCCTCGGCGCGGGCAGAGTTGATCAGCAAGAGCAGACTTTCCCCCTCGGTCTGCCAGGTTTGCAGGCGCCCACTGAGCAGCGGCCGTGCCAGCACGATGCGCCAGTCGCGATCCTGCTGGCTGACGCCGATGTCGATGAATTGCGGATCGAGCAGCACGCGGCAGAAACTCTCGCTCAATGCCTGCATGGCCGCCTGCGCATTGCGCGGGCCGGAGAGCGTGATGGCCTGTACGTTGACCAACGGGTAACCAGCCGCGCTCAGCGAATCCTGCAAATCCGCGGTGCCGTTGGCAGGCAGGATCAGGCGTGGATCGTTGGTCAACGGCGGCAGTGGCTCGGAGGCCTGAACGCCACAGCGCTGCACCTCGCTGCGATAGCTGTTGATCGTCTCGATCAGCGCAAGGTCCTCAGCAGCCTGGGCCGCGCCGCAAATGCCCATCAGCAGCAGCGCCAGCAGGCAGCGTTGCCACCCCCATTTGTCCATTGTTGTCATACCGCCCTCTCCCAACTAAGGTCGTGATTCTGACGCAATTCCCGGCGCAGGGTCATGGCCGGTTTCCTGATCCCATCGAACACCCGCGTACATTGGCATCGCGGCCGAACGGCAGGGTTCCTGCATGACGCCATCTATCGTCATCACACAACTTATGCACTCGCCTCTCCCGCCTGAGAACCCTAATGCCCGGTTACTTCGCCAAGAACGAACAACATCGCCGCCTGGTCCTCAAAGCCTTGCTATGGATCACCTTGAGCGGCGGTTTGTTCTTCTCCGTGGTCAATCTGCTGCACGACAACTGGTTGCTGGCCGGTCTGGAGATCGGCTACGCCGCTGTGTCGCTGTATCTGCTGACCATCGTCGACCGAACGCGCAACCTGCAGCTATTGACCGCGGTTTACCTGCTGCCGTTCTTCAGCATCATGATTGTGGCGCTGGCTCAGACCCACACCAGCTTCGCGGTGTTCGCCTGGATCCAGTCGATTCCGATCATCTGCTACCTGCTGCTGGGGTTGCGTCTGGGTATGTACGGCTCGGTGCTGTTCGTCGGCATCGGCCTGTTCGTCTTCAGCCGGCGGTTTTCTTCCGATCAATTGCTGCAAAACGTCGAGATCATCGCCAATCTAGGGCTGGCCAGTCTGGCGGTGATGATCTTTGCGCACATCTACGAACGCAGCCGCCTTCTCAACGAGCAGCGTCTGACCGACCAGGCAACCACCGATTCCCTGACCGGCTTGCCAAACCGGCTGAAGCTGGCCGAGGTATTCGAGCGCGAGCGTGCCCACGCGCAGCGCAATGGCACGCCGCTTTCGCTGGTATTCGTCGATATCGATCACTTCAAGCAGATCAACGACCGCTTCGGCCACGAGGTCGGCGACCGCGCCCTGGTTCACTTCGCCACGGTGCTGGCGCAGCGTTTACGGGTCACTGATCTGTTCTGCCGCCTTGGCGGCGAGGAATTTGCCGTGCTGCTGCCAGGCAGCAAGGCGACGCAAGCGCGAGAAATCGCCGAGAGCCTGCGCGAACGCCTGGCCGCACAACCGCTGGCGGTGGATGAGACCACGCTACACATGACGCTGAGCGCCGGGGTGGCCTGCTTCGGGGTGGACGGGCAATCACTGGACGAGCTGATGCTGGCGGCGGACAGGCGCACCTACGCGGCCAAACGCGCCGGGCGTAACCGGGTGATTACCCGAGAGGACGTAGAGCCCGCTCTGGGCTGAACGAGGGCGGATCAGACGTAGATGCTGACCCCGCCCTTTTCCTGCAACCACTGACGGTAGGTCTCCAGCGAGTCGGTCTGCTTGTCGCCGTTGTGGCCGGAGATGCGCACACTGCCATCCATGCCGGCGTCCACCATCTTCTGTACCTGCGCCAGCAGCGTGGCGGCATCGTCGCGATCGAGCTGCATCACATCCGGCAATTGGATCACCGAAGGCGTCGCGGGCTGACTGTCGCCACTGCCCTGCACCGTGTTGCCGGGCTGCGCCGCGCCGCCATGCATCGCACGCAGCAGCCCGCCCTCACTGCGCGCCACCACCTGCTTGGCGAAACGCCTCAGGTCGGCCAGCGGGTCCTGAGTGGCCTGGTCGCCTGCTTCGCCACTGGCTGTACTCGAGCGATTGTTGAGCTGACTGCCGTAGTAGCTGAGCATGGCAGGCGTGCTGTTATTGATACTGGTCATGAGACCTCCGCGAAATCCGTTCGCCTCATGCAAGGCAGATTCCGGGCCAGCCGCTGCAGGCTAGTCACCACGCGGGCTGCACACATATTCGCGGCAGCGACTTGCCACCGCGGGGCAAGGTTTTGCCTGTGCCGGTCACCCCAGCAGATCGACCATCATCGCATTGCTGTAGATCAGGCAGCCATCCTCGGCGCTGTAACCGACCAGATGAAACTGGCCACGCCCCTCCTCGCCGCCAAGGTACACGCGCCATTTGCATTCGCTCAGCGGGCCGAAGCCGTCGGGCATGACCAGCTCCAGTGTCTGCATGTCGACGTCGATCATCGTGTCTCTGAGCCCGCTGCGTTGCAGCTGCTCCTCGGCCTGCTCCAGGCGCAGGTGCTCGGCCTCGCTGACATAGAACTGCAGGGTCCCGATGGGAATGGATTTGCTGTCATTGTCGGCCTTGCGCCAACCGTCGATGCTCAGGGTGTTCATCTGCAAGCCTCCTCAGTGAAACCCGAGTTCAGGGCACATGCCCACTTACAGAAGATGGGACACGCCAAACGCCGAGGCGACTCCTGACGAATGGACGAACGGCCGACCGTTTGCTTGTCGAGGCGATTGCGCTAGGCTCTGCACCTTCATTGATAGGAGGTACTCCCATGGCCCGCGCCACTGCCCGCCACATCCTGGTTGCCAGCGAAGACAAGTGCAACGAACTGAAAGCCGCCATCGAAGGTGGGGCCGACTTCGCCCAACTGGCCAAAGACAATTCCTCCTGCCCGTCCGGCCGCAGCGGCGGCGACCTGGGCTCGTTCGGCCCCGGTCAGATGGTCAAGGAATTCGACACCGTCGTTTTCAGCGCGCCGGTCGGCGTGGTGCAGGGCCCGGTGAAGACCCAGTTCGGTTATCACCTGCTGGAAGTCACCAGTCGTCAGGACTGATCGTTCACTACAGAAGGGCCGCCAGTGCGGCCCTTCTGTTTTCCCAAGCCTTTTCAGCACCCTGTAGTAGGGCTCTGGGTTTCACCATGAAACGTGGTATTCGGCTCGCGTCCATTCTCCTGGTATTCATTTGCCTGTCGCTGGCGCTGCTGACCGCCTGGCAGGTCTGGTTCTCGCGTGAACGCGCACTGCAAGAGCTGAACGTGGCCAACCTCAACCTGGCCCAGGCGCTGGACAACTACACGGAAGGGGTCATTCGCCAGTCGGAACTGGTGCTGATCGACTTGGCCGAGCGCATGCAACACAACGGCCCGGCCGTGCACGAACAAGAACGCCTGCAGGCATTGCTACAGCAGCAGAGTGAAGTGCTTGGGTTGGCCAATGCCATCGTCATCTACGACGAGCACGGCAACCGCCTGCTGGCACCGCCCCTGCCGCCAGGACACAATCTCAACGCCGCCGATCGCGCATTCTTCATCCATCACCGCAATGATCCCTCCACCGGCACTTTCATCGGCCCCACCATCAAGAGCCGTATTACGGGTGACTGGGTCTTCACCGTCAGCCGTCGCCTGAACGATGGTGAAGGTCGTTTCGCTGGCGTGGTAGCCGTGACGCTGGGCGTCGAGCACTTTCTGAGCTTCTTCGGCAGTCTGGATCTAGGCAAACACGGCTCGATGAGCCTCTCCACGGGCGACGCCAAACTGCTGTTTCGCCAACCATTCCGTGAGCAGGATGTCGGCCTGGACTGGTCCGACTCACCCATCCTGCAACAGCTGCGCGAACAACGCGAAGGCACCACCGTACAGACCTCACGCATCGATGGTGTCGAGCGTGTCTATGCCTTCCGCCGCAACGATCGCCTGCCGCTGATCACCATCGTCGCACTCGGCCGCGACGACGCCTTGGCAGCCTGGCGCCGCAACGCCGAGCTGTTCACCGCGCTGATCATGCTGTTGCTGGCTGCCGTGAGCATCATTGGCCAATACCTGATCGTCGATATCCGCCGTCGCTCGCGCGCCGAGGCGCAACTGCTCAACGCCCGCGAGGAACTCCTTGATGCCAACGCCCGGCTGGAGGTCCTCGCCTCACAGGATGGCCTGACCGACCTGGCCAACCGCCGCAGCTTCGACCAGACCCTGGAGATGGAAATTCGCCGCGCGCAGCGTCGTGGCTCCTCCCTGTCACTGCTGCTGTTCGATATCGATATGTTCAAGCGTTACAACGACCACTACGGTCATGTAGCCGGTGATGACTGTCTACGTGCCGTGGCAGAGGTGCTCAAGCAGTGCGTACGCCGGCCCGGCGATCTGGCCGCCCGTTATGGCGGTGAGGAACTGGCAGTGATCCTGCCGAACACCACACTTGAAGGGGCTGAAGCCGTCGCCCAAAGCTTCATGCAGAGCCTGGAACAGCGCGACCTGGAGCACCAGGCAAGTCCCTTCGCGAGGGTCACGGTGAGTGCCGGCGTGGCCAACCTGACGGCGGATCAGCGGGACAGCACGAGGCAGGCACTGGCGCTTATCGAGGCGGCCGATCAAGCGCTTTATCGAGCCAAGAACAATGGTCGAAATCGGCTGGAAAGTGCTGGAGTGCATGCTTAACAGCAGAGGTGACAAGGCTCGTGAGCGGTTCAGCATCGCTTCGACGTCTCTGCCTCGGATGAATGGCCACAATGAGCAACAGCACCCAGCACCCGCTGCAACACCTCGCCCAAAACCTGCTTGGCAAGGCAATCCACGAGCTCGAGCCGGAAGAAAGCCATGTGCTCGAACAGATTCGCCAGCGCCGCCCCATCAGCCACGATGCCGCCGACGCCTCGGATGAGCAGTCGAGCTTCGGCGAGCGGCTGTCGGACAAGGTCGCCGCAGTCGGTGGTTCCTGGACCTTCATCATCTGTTTTTCGCTGACCATGCTCGGCTGGATGCTGCTCAACACCGACGTGCTGTCGCACTTCGGCATGGTCTTCGACCCCTACCCTTACATCTTCCTCAACCTGATGCTGTCGACCGTGGCGGCCATCCAGGCGCCGATCATCATGATGAGCCAGAACCGCCAGGCGACGAAGGATCGCCTAGCCGCGAGCCTGGACTTCGAAGTGAACCTGCGCGCCGAGCTGGAAATCATGCGCCTGCACGAGAAGATCGACCAACGCATCCAGCAACGCCTGGATCAGATCCTCGAACGCCTGCCGGAGCAGCCTCCGCAAGCCTAATGTTGATTCCGTAAACACCGCCCTCAGCGCTATAAGTCCGTAGGAGCCGGCTTGCCGGCGATGCCTTGTGTAAGTAGGCTGCATACACCGGATCGCCAGCAAGCTGGCTCCTACACACTCATCTTCTTCGCTTAACTCACTGGCATGCGACAGAATCTGTCGTGTCGTACCCGCCACAAGCGTGTCAAACAGCCCCTGGAGCCCGTTGCCGCCAGCTATCGAGCAAGCGCCCGCCCCAGACGTTGATCAGCAGCCCGGCCATGACCAGCGCCGCACCGACCATCTGCAATCCGCCGAGACGTTCGCCCAGCAGCAGCGCCGAGGAGCTGATGCCCACCACCGGCACCAGCAGCGAGAACGGTGCCACCTGGCTGGCCGGGTAACGCGACAGCAGGCGGCTCCAGAGCCCGTAACCGAGAATGGTGGCGCCGAACGCCAGGTAGGCCAGCACCAGCAGCGAGTCCAGGCTCAAGGTACGCAGCGACTGGCTGATCAGCTCCGGCCCTTCCAGCCACAGCGACAGGGCGAGAAATGGCAGCGGCGGGATCAGGCTGCCCCAGACCACCAGACCGACCAGATTGACCTTGCCCAGCTTGCGCGTGACCACGTTGCCCAGTGCCCACATCGAGGCAGCGGCGATGGTCAGGGCAAAGCCGGCCAGGGTCATCGCCTGCCCGCCCTGCAGACCGATCAATACCAGGCCGCTGGCCGCTATCAGCAAACCCAACAGGTTGCTGCCACGCAGCCGCTCACCGAGAAACAGCGCGGCGAAGAACAGGGTGAAGAATGCCTGCGACTGCAGCACCAGCGACGCCAGGCCAGCCGGCATGCCGACGTACATGGCATAGAAGAGAAAGGCGAACTGCCCCAGTGAAATGGTCATGCCATAGGCCAGCATCCAGCGCAGCGGCACCTGCGGCCGGCGCACGAAGAGGATCGCCGGAAAGGCCGCGAGCATGAAACGCAGAGCGCCCATCAGCATCGGCGGCATGCCGTGCAGGCCGACCTTGATCACCACGAAGTTCAGCCCCCAGACGACGATCACCAGCAGCGCCAGCAGCAGATCCTTGGGTGTCATGAGCACGAACCTCGGGTTGAGTGAGCCGGCATTAGAGCAGCCTCACCCCGCAGCAGACAGACACAGAGGCCGAGGAAAAAAGCCACACAGACACTGACGGCTGCTAACCTGCGCGCTTTTGTAGCGTTACGCCAAACCCATGACTCTGCCCGATTTCCTTCTGTTCGCCTTGCCGGCGGTGTTTCTCACCGGGCTGTCCAAGGGTGGCTTTGGCGGCGCCCTGGGCGGCATCGCCGTGCCGTTGCTGGCCCTGGCCACTTCGCCGAAACAGGCGGTGGCGGTCATGCTGCCGATTCTCTGTCTGGCCGATGTGGTGGGCCTGAAGGCCTACTGGGGCAAGTGGGATATGGCCAACCTCAAGGTCATGCTGCCGGGCGCGGTGATCGGCATCGCCATCGGCTCGATGACCTTCGGTTTGTTCGACGAACGCGCCATCGGCCTGCTGATCGGCGCCATCGCCATCACCTTCGTCGGGCTCGGTCTGGTGCTTGGCAACCAGGCGCCACGCCCACTGCACAAGGGGCGCGGCACACTGCTGTCGAGCCTGGCCGGCTTCACCAGCTTCGTCGCCCACGCGGGCGGCCCGCCGGTGATGATGCACCTGCTGCCGCAGCAGCTGGACAAGGTGCGCTTCGTCGCCACCATCAACCTGTTCTTCCTGCTGACCAACGCCGCCAAGCTGTTCCCCTACGCGGCGCTGGGCCAGTTCACCCAGGAGAATCTGCTGCTGAGCCTGATGCTCGCGCCCATCGTGCCACTGGGCGTTTGGAGCGGCCTGTGGCTGCAGTCACGAGTCAACCACCTGTGGTTCTACCGTATCGCGCGGCTGGGCATTCTCATCGCGGGTGTGCAGCTGATCTGGCGTTACCTCTGACGCCTGCTAAGGCTGCAACCCCAGCAGCTCGCGCAACTCACGAGCAGTGGGCATGCGCGCCGACACGCCGCTGTTGAAATCGAAAGACTTGGCGCTGGCCAGCGGCCCGACTATCACCGGGTCGAAGCCGGCATCGGTCACCAGACGCGCTGCCACCTGCAGCGCCGCCTCGTCATCCGCGGCCAGCGGGATGGCCAGTTTCTCGCCACTACGGTGGGCCTGGCTGCGCAGGTTGTGCGCGGAGATGGCGTTGAACGCGCGCACCAGGCGCACGCCCGGCAGAAACTGCTGCGAGGCCAACCCGGCGCCCATCTCGACCGCCGCCTCGGCCATCGGACCATCGCGCCCCGGTCGTGGATTACCGGCGTCCAGCACCACCTTGCCGGCCAGCTCAGTGGCGTAGTCGCGGCCGACCTGCGGCGTCGCGCCATAGGGCACCGCCAACATGATCACCTCGCCAAAGGCCGCCGCCTCACGCGGGGTGCCGACGCGGGCACGCTCACCCAGCTCATCGGCCAGCGGCTGCAGACGTTCGGGATTGCGTGAGGAAATCATCACCTCGTGCCCGGCTTCGACCCACAGCCGCGCCAGAGGGCTGCCGATATTGCCGGTGCCGATGATGCCGATACGCAAGGCTTCCGCCTGCACCAATGCCGGGGCGCCGCCCAGCAGCACGAACAGGCCAAGCGCGGCGGCGAAACGCTGAAATAAACGGGGCATGCTGAGTTCCTCGAGCGAGTGACGACGAAGAGCAAGCATAGAAAAACCAGACACAATGACGACCAACGATTCGCATCAGGGTGTTGCCCGCCAGCTATGCTTGAAAGGCGATACCGCATTGCAATCGGCTGCAGGAGCCGAGGAGGTGGCAGTGACCCGAACGCATCCCCCCAGTCAATGACCTACTTCCCGGAGACACGACCATGAGCAAAAGCATGGATTCACACAAAGAAGGCAAGAAGAAACCGCTGAAAACGGCGCACGAGAAACGCATGGCCAAGCGCGAGAAAAAGCACGGCCAGACCCTGCTCGGCAGCCACTCACCGGACGCCTGAGCTCCAACCTGCCGGCGCAGCCTCGCTGCGTCGGCCCTCCCCCGCCGCCAACACCCTCCAGGAAATTGCGCGTGCCGCCGGCGCCGCAAGACACTAGAATCCGCAGCCTAAGTGATCGTCCGGCCGCCCCTGCGCGCCGCGATACCCTCTCACCTATCGGCCAGGAGACCCCAGATGGGCGCCCAGTGGAAAGCCAAACCCAAAGAAGCCGCCGCCAATGCCCGAGGCAAGATCTTCGGCAAGCTGGTGAAGGAAATCATGCTCGCCGCGCGTAACGGCGCCGACCCGGACATGAACCCCAAGCTGCGCCTGGCCGTGCACCAGGCGAAGAAGGCCTCGATGCCCAAGGACACCCTGGATCGCGCCATCAAGAAAGGCGCGGGGCTGTCCGGTGAAGTGGTCAACTACGAGCGTACCCAGTACGAGGGCTTCGCTCCGCATCAGGTGCCGGTGATCGTCGAGTGCCTGACCGACAACGTCAACCGCACCGTCGCCGAGATTCGCGTGCTGTTCCGCAAGGGCCAGCTCGGTGCCTCCGGCTCGGTCAGCTGGGACTTCGACCATGTTGGCCTGATCGAAGCCACCACCGAAGAGGGCGCCGACCCGGAACTGGCCGCCATCGAAGCCGGCGCCCAGGACTTCGTGCCCGATGACGAGGGCTCGACCCTGTTCATCACCGATCCGACCGACCTCGACGCCGTGTGCAAGGCGCTGCCGGAACAGGGTTTCACCATCAACTCGGCCAAGCTCGGCTACCGCCCGAAAAACCCGGTAAGCAGCCTGACGCCGGAGCAGATGGAAGAGGTCGAAGCCTTCCTCGAGGCCATCGACGGCCACGACGACGTGCAAAACGTCTATGTCGGCCTCGCTGGCTGACGCTCACTGGGCGCCCTGAACCGGCGCCCACATCAGGCAAGGCTTCAGCCCCTGTAGGAGCCCCGCCCCGGGGCGAAGCTTTGCAACTTGCGTTGTCCGGGTTCGCCAGCGACGCAACCAGTACAGCGCTTGCCCCATGCCAACCACCCTGCATATCGCTGCTGCCTGCCTGTTCGACGCACGAGGCCGCCTGCTGCTCGTGCGCAAGCGCAATACCCGATTCTTCATGCTGCCTGGCGGTAAACGTGAAGCGGACGAAGACGCGCTGTCGGCGCTCGAGCGTGAGCTGCTCGAAGAGCTCGAATTACAACTGGGCGCAGACGCCCTACAACCGCTCGGCCAGTTCCAGGCGCCCGCGGCCAACGAGGCCGATACCTGGATGCAGGCAGACATCTATCGCGCCGCCCTGCTCCATGCCGTGCAGCCGGCTGCCGAGCTGGAAGAGCTGCGCTGGCTCGACACCACTTTGCCCCTGCCCGATGACCTGGCACCGCTGCTGCGTGAACAGGTGCTGCCGGCTCTGCAATGCCTGCCGTCCCTGTAGGACCGTGGCCTGCGACATCAAGAACCGCTCCCGGCAGTTTCTTGATCCACGACAACGCGGGTGACAACGCCAGCGATTAGGCTGCGCCGATAAACAGAACCATTCGCCTTGCCTGCAAACCCCACAGGAAACGAGGTTTGCCATGAGTATCACGTCCGCCCAGATCTGCCAGGCCGCCGACCAGTTGCAGGGCTTCGTCGGCTACAATGCCAAGACCGAGCAGTACCTGCTGCGTTTTTCCGAAGACAGCTTCGGCCTCGACGTACCGGCCGACACCATCACGCCCACTTGTGAATACGTCTGGCACGCCGACGACGGCGAGCTGATGCGCCTGGATCGCCAGCGCCTGGCCTGGCTACAGGAACAGCGCATCGATGACCGAGTGAATCTCAGCGAGCCACTGCGCGTCTATCTGCGCCGCAGCGACCTGCCGGAGATCCGTGCGGAGCGGCGACGCCTAATGCCGGCCTGAGATTCAGCGTGTTTCGAGGCATTCGGTGCGCACCAACCCACCGGGACCACAACGGCGGGGTACCCCCGCCCTACGACACGAGCGCTACCCCGTAGGGCGGGTGCAACCCGCCATGCCGGTTCTATCGGGCGACGCGCCCCGCCTCAGCCCAATAGCCGCATGGCGACAGCACCGAGGCCTACGCCGATCAGCAGCAGTACGATCCCACCCAGCCACAGCTTGCCCGCACTGGCCGCAGGTGGCGCGGCAAGGGGGGCAGGCTTGGCCTGAGCCGCACGCAGCGGATTGGCCGCCGCCGGCGCTGCCTTGGCGCTGGCACGCGCTGCTACCTGCGGCACAGGGGCGATCTGCGTGGCTCCACCGCCAGCCGCCTTGGCAGCCAATGCAGGCGGCAGGTCCGCCACACGCATGAACTGGGTGGCATCCTCGTCGGGCGCATCACTCACGTTCACCTTCGGCCCGATCACCAGCAGCGTCACCGTGCCCATCTTCAACTGATCGCCCGGTTGCAGTACGGCGGTCCTGACCTTCTGCTGGTTGACCAGTACGCCGTTGGCCGAGGCAAGATCCTTGACCTCCAACACGTCGTCCTTGAGAAAGAACTCGCAATGCCGGCGCGACAGTTCCAGATCGCTGAAGCACAACTCGCACTTGCTCGAACGGCCGAAGGTCATCGAGCCGTGGATATGAAACTTGCGCCCCTGGTGCTCGCCCTGGATCACCTGCAGAAACCAGCGTGGCGCGGCAGCCTCGGGTCTGGCCGCGCTTTTCGCCGGATTGACCAGCTGCAGCTCGACGGCGCCCAGGCGCAGGCGATCACCGTCGCGCAGCTGAAAGCGTGTACCGACGCGCTGGTCGTTGACCCAGGTGGCGCCTTGACCGGCATCGCTCAGGTAGTAGTAGCCGTGATCCTGGCGGATCTCGGCGTGGAAGCTGGCGATTCCGGCATCGCCAAGCACCAGCTGGTTGCGGCTGTCCTGGCCGATGGTCAGGCGTTCGTCGGTCAGCCAGACCGGCGCTTGGCGGTTATCCAGGAACTGCAGTCTGAGCATCGTGGTCGCCTCGGGTCAGTCGAATAGATTGTTCAGCAAGCGCTTGATCGGGTTCTGCTGGGCCGGCGGCGCGCTGCGCGGCCGACTCGCCGCCTGGCTGCTGCGCACGCGCTGCTGGTGACCGTCGTAGAGCGCCAGCAGGCGTTCGTTGTCGGGTTCGGCCTCCAGCCCCTGCTTGATCTGCTCAAGCGCCAGGTTGTATTCGCGCCGTGCATAGGCCGCCTCGCTCTGTTCGATGAAACGCTGCGCCACCCGGTTGATGCCAGCCAGGGCCAGCAGGTTGTCCGGTTCCCAGCCAAGCACCTGGCGGAAGTAATGCACCGCGCTGTCGTCCTCCGGCAGGATCAGCAAACCCTCACCGAGGCGTTGCTCGGCCAGGTCGAGATACTG
The DNA here is from genome assembly GCF_001941865.1 of Pseudomonas alcaliphila JAB1. Taxonomy (NCBI): domain Bacteria; kingdom Pseudomonadati; phylum Pseudomonadota; class Gammaproteobacteria; order Pseudomonadales; family Pseudomonadaceae; genus Ectopseudomonas; species Ectopseudomonas alcaliphila. The sequence continues at coordinate 3,681,374 of NZ_CP016162.1, forward strand.
CTGGATACGTGCCTGCAGCACGCGCTGCAGACCGTCGTTGGCCTGCTGGTTGTCCTCGTCCAGAGCCAGCGTCTGGCGAAAATAGTAGTCGGCGTTGTCTTGCGCCGGGGTCAGCAGGTGCCCCTCGCTCAAACGCGTTTCAGCCAGCGCGAGCAACCCGGCGATGCGCTGCTGCAGCTGCCAGTAGTAGCCACCTGCGCTACTCACGGCTAGCAACAGCAGGCCAAGCACGGCCCAGGGCAGCCAGCGCCGCCGGGAGGGCCGAGGCGGCAGGCTGACAGCCGGGCTCAGACGGGTCTGGTCCTGATCGGCGTCCTGCAGCTCATCGAGGCTGGCCAGCAGCACGTGGCAGTCGGCGAAGCGATCTTCCGGGTCCTTGGCCAGCATGCGGTCGAGTAACCACTGCAGCTCGCCCAGCGACTCCGGAAGCGGCGGCGCCTGTAGCTGCAATTGGTTCATCAGGGTCTGGGTGTAGTTGCCGCCGCGAAAGGGGTTATGCCCGCTGAGCATCTCCAGCAGGATCACGCCCAGGCTGTAGATGTCGCTGCGTGCGTCCAGCGCCTGACACTGCGCCTGCTCGGGGCTGCTGTAGGCCGGGCTGCCGACGGCGATGCCGGACTGGGTCAGTTCGCTGTCGAGCTGCAGCTCCTTGGCCACGCCAAAGTCGCTGAGCACGGCGGTGCCATCGTCGCGAAAGAGGATGTTGCCGGGCTTGATGTCGCGGTGCACCAGGCCCTTGTCGTGTACCAGTGCCAGGGCGCTGGCGATCTGCCGGACGATGCGCAGCGCACGCGCCGGCTCCAGGCGCTGGCCCTTGTACTGGGCCAGATCACCGCCCGCCAGGTACTCCATGGCGAGAAAATGGCGGCCGTCGTCCAGTTGGTCGATACGGTAGATGGTGATGATCGAAGGATGCTGCAGGGAGGCGACTGTATGGCCTTCCTTGATGAAGCGCTGGGTGAAGGCTGCGTCCTCGCGGTGCAGCAACACCTTGAGCGCCACCTGGCGCTGCAGCGCCTGCTCGGTAGCCAGATAGACCTCGGCCATGCCGCCTTTGCCCAGGCGGTGATGAATGCTGTAACCGGGTACGCTGATGGAAGGCTGACTCATGCGGCTCGACTGGCGCTCAGGGTTGAAGGGATTTGAACAGCTTGCGCAGCAGACCGGGGGTCGGCGCTTCGCGGGGTTCGGTCGTCGGGCCAAGGCCCAGGACGATGCAGCTGATATTGTCTCTGCCGCCATGGCTATTTGCCAGCCCCACCAGTTGCTCGACCATCGCCTCCAGCGTGTCCGCTTCGGCGCAACAGCGCTGGATGGCAGCGTCGTCCAGCTCGGTGGTCAGCCCGTCGCTGCACAGCAGCAACAGTTCGTCCGGCGCCAGTCGGACCCGCAGCAGACCGACTTCAGGCGCCTGCCCGACCTGCCCCAGGCACTGCAGAATCACGTTGCGGCGCGGGTGCTCACGCGCCTCCTCGGCGCTCATCCGGCCAACGTCGACCATGGCCTGGACCCAGCTGTGGTCGTGACTGAGCTGCTCGATATGTTCGCTGCCGATGCGATAGGCGCGGCTGTCGCCGACCCAGGCCAGCTCGAACTCATCCCCGTCCAGGCGCACGGCAACCAGGGTGCTGCCCATGCCAGCCTCGCCCGCAGCGGGCTGCGCCGCCGCTACGATTGCCAGATGGGCGGCCTGCACCGCTGCAGGCAGCTCCTCGCCCTGTTGCAGGGCGCCCACCAGTTCCTCCAGCGCCAGGGCACTGGCCACCTCGCCACGCGCGTGCCCGCCCATGCCATCGGCCAGCGCCCACAACCCCAGATCGGGACGGCAGGCCAGGGCATCCTCGTTATGCGTGCGTACCTGGCCGGCAACGCTCTGCGCAGCGAAGACCACGGATACAGGGGAAGGCTGAGACACGCGGCGAATCCTTGAGCAAAATGCGATTGCCCATGATGCGGCGGCGCGAACGGGCTGTCACCGCCCGCAAGGCCGTAAATGCGCAACCGTTAACCAAAATGCGATGGTTAAATAAGCCGCCAGATCCTTCCCGCCTGCCCCCATGATCACCACGCGCTTTCGCCATCTGCCCCTCCAGTTGCGACCGCTGGTCGACAAGTTCTACCGCGACCACCGCTCGCCGATGCGCAGCCAGGCGGGGGATGAACTGTGGGTGGCGCAAAGCGCCAGCGAGATCGTCGCCGCCCTGAGCCTTCGCCCTGTAGAGGGCGGGCAGTGGCTGACCGGCCTGTTCGTCGCCCCCACGCTGCGGCGCCAAGGCCTGGCGGCAGCGCTGCTCAGCCACAGCCTGGCGCTGCATCCCGAGCCCGTCTGGCTGTTCTGTCATCCCGAGCTGCGCAGCTTCTATCAGCGCCTGGGCTTCGAGGACTGTCAAAGCCTGCCGACCGAGCTGGCCGTGCGACTGACCCGCTATCAGCGCAACAAATCGCTTGTCTCGCTGCGCATCCACTGAGCAGCCTGTCGGTCTGGGCGAAAATACTGGCACTTTGCTCAGGAATGCCCCTTGCCATTAGCGGTCAAAGCTCTGCATGCTTGCGTCATAACAACGAAAAGTAATGCCATGCCGACCCAGACCGCTCGCCTGCTCAAGCGCCTGCGCAATGACTTCCAACTGTCGATCATCACCCTGATGGGGCTGTTCGGGGTTATCGGCATCTCGCCTTATGCCGTCTACCGTCTGCAGGAAGGCAATTACCTGGTCGGTATCGCCGACACCGTCATCGTCTTTTCCACCCTGTTCGCCGTGCTCTATGCCTGGGTCACCCGCGACACGGTCAAGCCCGGTATCTACCTGGCGGCCGTGTTCTCTGTCGGCGCCACGCTGATCGCCATCAACCTGGGGGTCAACGGCCTGTTCTGGATCTATCCGCTGATCCTCTTCAACTTCTTCATGGTCACCCCCGGCAAAGCCCTGCTGGCCACTGCACTGGTGCTGGTCAGCCTGGTCAGCCACGCCCTGCTGGTACCCGGCAGCGTGTTCGAAAGCCACTACCAGATGGTGTCGTTCCTGGTCACCTGCATGATGGCCAGCGTGCTCAGCTTCATCTTCGCCTTCCGCACCCGCAACCAGCGCGACCAGCTGCAATCGCTGGCCATTCATGATCCGCTGACCGGCGCGCGCAACCGCCGGGCGATGAACGAAGAATTGAAGATTGCCATGGCCAGCCATCGCCGCCACAGCGACAGTTACGGCTTGCTGGTGATGGATCTGGATCACTTCAAGCAGATCAACGACCGCTTCGGTCATCACGTCGGCGACCAGGTGCTGGTGGCCTTCGTCGAACTGATCAAACGCTGCTCACGCAAGGAAGATCGCTTGTTCCGCTTTGGCGGCGAGGAGTTTCTCCTGCTGCTGCCCAACACCGACCAGACGGGCCTGCAGGCCGCGGCGCAGAATCTGCTCAGTTGGGTGGCGCAGGAGCTTAAAAGCCCAGGCGGCGCGGTGACCGTCTCCATCGGCGGCGCCATTCTGCATAGTGGCGAGCACTGGGAGAGCTGGCTGCAGCGCGCCGATGAGTGCCTGTATCGCGCCAAGAGCGAGGGGCGCAATCGCGCGGTTATCGCCGACGCTCCAAACGATCAGAGCAAGACTGCCACCAGCCACTGAGGCGTCAGCGGCTGCGCTGTTGTTGATAACTGCCACTGCCCGGCTGACGCTCGATGATCAGCCCGCCCGGGTATTCGGTGCTCTGGCGGATGCCCCCACGGCTTTCGCTGGAATAGCTGCCATAACTGTTTTCCTGACGCACGCTGCCCTGCGGCAGACGCTGCCCACCGTAGAGATTGTGCTGCTGATAACTGGACGAGCCCGAGACGCTGCCACTGGCACCGGGGCTGACGTAGCTCTTGGGAATGACGCGAATGGTCTGCGGCTGATCGGCGAACGCAGCGCTGACGAACGCCGTCGCCAGGATCAATACGAGGGAACGAATGAACATGAGCAACTCCCATCTGAGTCAGGGCCAGACGTCACGCGCCTGAGCCGAAAATCATCATCACACCGGCTTTGACAGCAACGCGAGGGAATTTTCAGCGCTGATACGACAAAGGGTCAGCCGAAGCTGACCCTTTGCTGGAAATGGTGCCGGAGATAGGAATCGAACCTGCGACCTTCGCGTTACGAGTGCGCTGCTCTACCGACTGAGCTACACCGGCGGGAAAACCTCGGCATTATGCGAGTTGCCACGCTCGCGCTCAAGTCGCTGCGACGTCAGTTGTCGAGCAGTTCGATGCGGTCGTCGTGGATGCGGATCAGGCCCTGCTTGTAGAGGCCACCGATGGCCTTCTTGAAGTTGCCCTTGCTGACCCGGAAATGCTCGGAGATCAGTTCCGGCGGGCTCTTGTCACCCAGTGCCAGCACACCGCCCTGCGCACGCAGTCGTTCGATGATCTGCTCGGCCAGGCCACTGGCGGCTTCGTGACCGATGGGCTGCAGGCTCAGGCTGATCTTGCCATCGGCACGCAGCTCCTTGATGTAGCCCTTCTCGCGCATGCCGCTGCGGATGAACTTGAACAGCTCGTTCTTGTGGATCAGGCCCCAGTGCTTGCCGTCGATGATGGCCTTGAAACCGAGGTCGGTACGTTCGACCACCAGCAGGTCGACTTCCTGGCCGACCTGGTAGTTGGCCGGCACCTTGTCCAGGTGGCGATCCAGGCGTGCGGTGGCGGTGAGGCGACGGGTGCGTTTATCCAGGTAGAGGTAGATCACACAGTAGTCGCCGATCTGCAGTGGGCGCTTCTCTTCGGAATGCGGCAGCAGCAGGTCCTTGGGCAGGCCCCAGTCGAAGAACAGGCCGACGCGGTTGATGTCCACCACCTTGAGGCTGGCGAACTCACCGAGCTGGATCTTCGGTTTCAACGTGGTGGCGATCAGCTTGTCTTCGCTGTCGAGGTAGAGAAACACGTTGAGCCAGTCATCGACTTCGCTCGGCGTGTCCTTGGGGATGTAGCGCTTGGGCAGGAGGATTTCGCCGTCCGCACCACCGTCCAGGTACAGACCGAAGTCGGTGTGCTTGACCACCTGCAAAGAATTCATCCGCCCAATCAAGGCCATCGCGTTTCACCTCACCAAAACAGCCGGCCATTCTACCCGAGTTAATCCGCGACCGGGCCGGCGTCGTAGCGAATCGACGGCCGGTCGAATGGTGGTGTAAGTGACTGGGAAACAAGCCATAAGTTGCCGCGAAAAGCTGGCCAGGCGCAGCCTTATGCTATTCACCAGAGCGATTAACCAAGCAGAAAGGAGCTGCTTGAGGCATAATGGCCGGCCGCCCTTCTGAAAGAGATCAAGGTCATGGCCACCCTGCGCGTGAAGTCCTCCTCCAGCAAAGTCAGCAAACCCGCCCCAGCCGTGGAAACCCGCGAGTCCATCGAGGCGCAGATTGCAGCCTTCCTGCAGGGCGGCGGCGAGATCCAGCAGATCGCCAAGGGCGTCAGCGGCCAGACTTACGGCGGCACTCGCCAGATCACCATCAGCAAGAAGTGATCGCTTCGGGTGCGCATTGCGCACCCAGCCCCTCCCTCATTATTCGCTCGCCAGCCCCAGGCGCAGCAACTGCCCTTTCGGCGCATCCGTCAGCACGTAGATATAGCCGTCCGGCCCCTGCCGTACGTCGCGTACCCGTGCGTTGAGCGATTGCAGCAGACGTTCCTCATGCACGATCTTGTCGCCATCGAGCTGCAGGCGGATCAGTGCCTGGCCGGCAAGTGCGCCGATGAACAGGTTGTGCTGCCAGGCCGGGAAACGCTCGGCATCGTAGAAGGCCATGCCGCTGATGGCCGGTGATTTTTCCCAGACGTGATGCGGCGACTCGGTACCTTCCACGGTTTTGCCCTTGGCCTCGGGAATTGCCAGCATCGAATAGTTGACCCCGTGCGTCGCCAGCGGCCAGCCGTAGTTCTTGCCCGCTTCGGGAACGTTGATTTCGTCGCCGCCACGCGGGCCATGCTCATGGGTCCACAAGCGGCCACTCCAGGGGTTGAGCGCCGCACCCTGCTGGTTGCGATGGCCGTAGGACCAGATTTCCTCACGCGCGCCGTCGCGGCTGACGAAGGGGTTGTCCTCGGGGATGCGCCCGTCCGGGAAGATGCGCACCAGCTTGCCCTGCAGTTTGTCGAGGTCCTGCGCCGTGGGGCGATTGTTGTTGTCGCCCAGGGCGATGAACAGATGGCCATCGCGGTCGAACACCAGCCGCGAGCCAAAGTGCGTGCCACTGGACAGCTTGGGTTGCTGGCGGAAGATCACCTCGAAGCCTTCCAACGCCGTGGCATCAGCCGACAGCTTGCCGCGCCCGACAGCCGTACCTGCCGCGCCGTCGCCCTCCTCGGCGTAGGACAGATAGACCAGGCGGTCCTCGGCGAAGTCAGGCGACAGCACCACGTCGAGCAAGCCGCCCTGGCCGACGGCGAAGACCTTGGGCACGCCGCGCAGCGGCTGCGACACCTCGCCATCGGCACTTACCCGACGCAAGGCACCTGGCCGCTCGCTGACCAGATAACCCTGGCCATCCGGCAGAAAGGCGACGGCCCAGGGGTTGGCCAGACCTTCGGCGACGGTGTGAACGTTCAACGGCCCCAGCTCGGAACTCAGTTGGCGGTCTTCGGCGAAGCTGTACTGATAACCGAACAGGGCGAGCAGACCGAGGGCTGCGAGGGGTTTCAGGCGCGGCATCGTGGCGTCTCCATGCGTCAGACAAGCGGCCATAGTGCAACAGCCCCTGAGCCGTGGCAGCCCCGCAAAAGTTTCCTCAGGTTTCAGTCCGTCAGGTAGCGCTGCTCGATACGCTGGTAGTCGCCGCTCTCTCTGAGCATACGAAGGCCCTCGTCGAAACGCCGACGCTGTTCGTCCCGGCGGAAGCCGACACGGTATGGCGTCTGCGGGAAAATATCGAACCAGGCCAGTGGCTGGGTCACGTCGACCTGATCATCCACCTCGCGGTCCAGGTAGCGGATGATGCGCTTGTCGCCCACCACCACATCGGTGCGGCCGCTGTAGAGCAGGCGATTGCGATTGATCTGCAGCGCCTCCTCACGGTAACGCGGATTGTTCATGGCCATGCGCTCGAACTCCGGCCCCATCAGCAGTCGCGCACGCTGAAAGGCGCTGACCGCGTACTGGCCGAGGTCGGCGATCTGCTCGATCTGATAACCGCGCTTGGCCAGCGCCACCGCCACGTTCTGGTAATGGATGTAGACGTCCGAATAGAAGGCCTGCACGCCACTGCGCTCGTGAGTGGTGGTAATGGCGTCGATCTCGCCGCGGCGCAGCATCAGGTGCAAGCGCTCTATCGGCGCGTAATAGGCGGTCAATTCAAAACCGGCGTTGTGCGCAGCACGCTCCACCAATTCATATTCCAGGCCACGCGGCTCACCTTCGTAGACATAAGGCGGCTTGTGCGTGCCAAAGCCGACATGCAGCAGCTCGGCCGCAACCGTCAGGCTCAGGCATGCCAGCATCACCCCCAGCCACCATCTGAGCATCTTCTACCCCACTATCGGTCCCGCCAGAGCATAAACGCCTGGCCGTCTTCATAACCAGAGTGGATGCCGGCCGATTCATTCCGCTTTGCCCTATCGCGGCTAGACTGGCTGCACGCATTTTGCGCCTGCCTTCAGGAGATCAAGACCATGCTCAAAGCCGAATACCAACAACGCGGCCCGGTGCCGCAGGACGTGATCAGCGCGGTGCCACTGCAGCTGCCGGAACCCGCTGCCGGACAAGTGCGGGTCAAGGTACTGGCTGCACCGATCAACCCGTCCGACGTGCTGACCCTGACCGGCGCCTACGGCATGCTGCCGCCACTGCCGGCCGTGGGCGGCAACGAAGGCGTCGGCAAGGTCGAGGCGCTCGGTGAAGGCGTGAACAACTTCAAGGTCGGCCAGACCGTGCTGCTGCCGGTCGGCTGCGGTACCTGGGTCACGGCTCTGAATGCACCAGCGGAAAAACTCATCCCGCTGCCGGATGCCGACCCGCTGCAATTGGCCATGCTTACCGTCAACCCACCCACTGCCTCGCTGCTGCTCAGCGAATTCGTCGACCTCAAGCCGGGCGACTGGGTGATCCAGAACGCCGCCAACTCGGGCGTCGGCAGCTACCTGATTCAGTTGGCCAAGCTACGCGGTTTCAAGACCATCAACGTGGTACGCCGTGATTCGGCCATTGCCGGCGTCGAGGCCGAGGGCGGTGACCTGGTGCTGGTGGACGGCCCGGATCTGGCCAAGCGTGTGCGCGCAGCGACTGGCGGCGCCGAAGTTCGCCTGGGTATCGATGCGGTCGGCGGCGTCAGCACCGACAACCTGGCCGCAGTGCTGGCCAACGGCGGCGTATTGGTGAACTACGGCATGATGAGCGGCCAGGCCTGCCAGGTCTCTCCCGCCTCCTTCGTGTTCCGTGACGTGACCCTGCGCGGTTTCTGGCTGGCCAAGTGGTTCCAGCAGGCCAGCCCGGCGCAGCAGATGAAGGTGTTCGGCGAACTGGTGCAACTGATCGCCAGCGGCAAGCTGAAGACCCGCGTCGCGGCGACCTATGACCTGGCACACATCAAGGACGCTGTCGCGGCGGCGGCCAGCGGCGAGCGCGACGGCAAGATTCTGCTGGTGCCCTGAGACTGACAGCGCACCCTGCCTCCAAAGTGCACCCGGCGCCCCCGTTCCCATGGGGCGCCCTCTCTCCTACCGCCCCCAGCAGCGCACTGCCTGCGGCGAGTACGCCCTGTGCAGGGCAGGCCACTGCCATTCGCCTGCTTTATCCGCAGCGTGAAACTGCTCAGCCAAAGCAGCTCATATCTGTAGGGAATAAGGCAAAGTACTTTTTCCCGCGCTAGAATCTATGGGCTTGGTCATTTTATGGCCAATGGCCAATACCCCACTGACTCGCCGGACTGTCACTGATGAAAACTAAAAAAGACGCCGTAGCCCCCGCAAAGGAAGCCACCCTGGCCGATATCGCCGACAACCTGCTGGCGCCGCCCGCGCTGCCGGGGCACAGCGTTAGCGGCGAGCAGTATCTGTATTTCACCGAACGCGATATCGAGCGCATCCTCGATAACCTCGATGGCCTGCGCAACATGGTGTTCCCGCTGGGCGAGCCGCTGGACGAAGGCGAGTCGAGCCGCATTCAGCAGTTTCCCTCTGTGTGCCTGATCGGCCTCGGCCGCTGCGGCTCGAACATCGCACTGGACGTCGCCTCCCTGGTCTACAACGCGCGCCAGTTCTATCTGGAAGAGTTTCACAGCGAAGCCACTGCCACCATCGAGCAGGCCTCACGCCCCAGTCGCTGGATTCGCAGCAATCTGTTGCGCGCGCCGCGCAAGAGCAGCAAGCCGGTATTCCTGATCGAGCCGCTGGTGATGCTCGGCGACCTGGACAAGGACATCGCCGGGCGCATCCGCTTCTCGCGCAAAGGCGAGATGAGCGGTTTTCTCGACGATTACAGCAAGATGAAGATCATGGACCTGTCCGAGGTGCATGCCGGCGGTGCCGGCAACGCGCCGATCCTCGGTCAGTACCTGGCCAAGATCATCCTCAACAAGGACACCCAGCGCTTCTCCAACGAAGACTGGAAGTTCATCCACAGCTACCTGATCGACTCCTGCGGGATCAAGGCCAACCAGTCGCGCCTGTACTTCTATATCTTCAGCGCCGGCGGCGGCACCGGCTCGGGCATGGCCTCGGAGTTCGGCCTGGCGCAGCAGTTCGCCTACATGAGCAAGACCTTCGACAGCAAGACGCCGGACGATGGCGAGGCCGAACGCGAACGTGGTTTCGTCTTCGAACCGATCTTCACCAGCGGCATCTGCATCCTGCCGAACATTTCCGACCAGCGCAGCGAGATGTCCGAAGCCCTGCACATCAACGCCGGCCGCCTGCTGTGCAAGTACCTGGCCGAGGAATGGGACTTCTCCTACAACTTCGACAACGAGCAGAACAGCGCCGAAAGCGTGATGCGCCGCATCCGCCCGTGGAACGCGATGATGCTGATCTCCAACGACATCATGCGTTACGCCGAGGAAAGCGGTGACGGCAGCATCCACAACATCGACGTGACCGCCATGGAGCGCCACGCCAACCAGTACATCTCGCAGCAGATCTTCAACATCCTCACCGCCCAGGCGGTGACCAGCGACTACGACCAGAACTACTTCCGCCGCGCCGGCATCGACATCGGCGAAACCATCCGCCTCGACGCCAACGACCTGTTCATGAGCCTGGCCGGCCCGGTGGCCGTGGCTTACGCCGAATCCGTGGTGCCCGAACAGCACACACAACTATCGGAAAAATTCCGTGTACTGGACAAGGAACAAAGCCCGCCACGGCTGAACATCGACGACCTGTTCTTCCGCTCCATCGACCTGCCGCACTTCAACAAGGTCACCCAGGCCATCGAAGGCATCAGCCTGCTGCCGATCGAGTCCAAGCGCTATCGCCAGGCGCTGGAGCAGTACAAGTCCAGTGGCTACGACGCCACGGAGCTGAGCGACCTGCACTTCTTCAAGAACTGCTCCTCGGTGGTGTCCATCGTCTCGCTGCCCAAGGACTACAAGCTGTCCTACATGGACCTGAACCGGCTCAAGACCCACCTCAACAACCTCTTCCCCAACACCACGCTCAAGCGCTACGCACTGGTGATCGGTGCCTCGGCGAACCTCTCGCTGACCACCCTGATCGTCAAGAGCCCGTGCCTGTCGGACGACTTCCTGACCCTGATCGTCGCCTACATCAAGCGCTGCTTCGCCCGCGACCAGTACCGCTTCGACGACAGCCTGGACGACGCCATACTCGACTTCATCGTCGCCGAGCGCTTCGACGAGGCCAGGCTCGACGCCATGCTCAACGAGCACGAAGACCCGGCGAAGATCCTCGACACCAACTGGTATGCGATCAAACCGATGTACGAGAAGAAGTACCGCGAGCTGATCCACGACACGGAGAAATTCGTTTCGATCAATGACATCCGACTGACACGCGAAAGCGTCAAACAGGCGATCAAGTACCTGCGCGAAATCTATCGCCACCGCATCGGCAAGACCCGGGTGATCTCGCTCAACGATTACGGCAAGTAGCCGCCCGCGTGGACGAGAACCCGGCGCAACGCCGGCAGGCAGGGCGGGCATAAGCATGCCCGCCCCTGCACGAATGCATCAGGTGCACTGCTGCCACTGCGCCAACCAGCCCAGGCTGGCCTGCGTGCCCTCCTCGCCCGGCTTGTATTCGGCGCCCAGCCAGCCGCTGTAACCGCTGCCACGTAAAGCACCGAGCAGCGCGGGGAACGCCAGCTCGCCGGTACCTGGCGCGCCGCGCCCCGGCACGTCGGCGAACTGCACATGACCGATGCGCCCGGCCAGCAAGCGCATTCCTGCGGCCACGTCCAGCTCCTGACGCGCCATATGGTAGAGGTCGTACTGTGCGGCCAGATTCGGGTGATCCACTGCGCGCAGCAGCGCATCGAGATGCTCCGGCGTATTGATCAGGAAACCCGGCATATCGATCGGGTTGATCGCCTCCACCAACACGCGGATGCCCAACGTCGCGAAGGTCTCGGCGCTCTTGCGCAGGTTGGCGGCCAGGCAATCCAGCGCCTGCTCGCGGCTCACGCCTTCGGCCAGGCGGCCGGGCAGCACATTGATGCAGGCCGGGCGCGCCATGGCGGCGTAGGTCAGCGCCTCCTGCAGGGCGGCGTCGAACTCGGCCTGACGCGCCGGCACGCTGGCCAGGCCGGGGCCGCCGGTCATCAGATCGCCTGCCGGCACGTTGATCAACACCAACGGCAGCGCGGTCAACTCCAGCACTTCTTTCAGGGCTACCGCTGGCAACTCATAGGGGAACTGAATTTCCACGCCATCGAAACCCGCCGTCATCGCCGCCAGCACGCGCTCGCGCAGCGGCAACTCGGTGAACAGCATGGACAGGTTGGCCGCGATCTTCATGGGCATTGCTCCCGCAGCATTTCCACCAGGGTGGCAGGGTCGCGCTCAAGAAAGCCCTGACTGCCGTGCAGACGCATCAGTTGCGCGGCCAGGCCGCTCATGGGCGTGGCGCTGCCCTGCTCACGGGATAGTTTGACCGCCGTATCGAGGTCCTTGAGCAGCGTGCGTACGTGCCACTTGATCGGCTCGAACTGGCTGGCGGCCATCTGCGGCGCGAGAATCTGCAGCGGCTTGGAGTCGGCGAAACCGCCGGCCAGCGCCGGGGCGATCAGGCTGGCGTCGACGCCGGAGCGCTCGGCCAGCGCCACCACTTCGGCGATCACCAGCGCGTTGCAGGCCACGATCATCTGGTTGCACACCTTGGTCACCTGCCCGGCGCCCACCTCGCCCATGCGCGTCAGGCGCTGGCCCAGATGCGCCAGCACCGGGCGTACGCGCTCCACGTCCTCTACCCGGCCGCCAGCCATGATCGCCAGCGTGCCGGCCTCGGCACCCGGCGTGCCGCCGGACACCGGCGCATCCACCCAGCGCATGCCAGTACGTGCCTCCAGCTCGGCGGCCATCTCACGAGTGGCCGCCGGCTCGAGGCTGGAAAAGTCCACCAGCAACTGCCCCGGCCGCGCGCCTTCGACGATCCCGCCCGGGCCGAACACCACCTCACGCACCACCTCGGTATTGGCCAGGCAGAGCATCACCACATTGGCATCGCGACACAGCTCGGCAGGGTTCTCCACGCGGTGTGCACCCTGCTCCAGCAGCGACGCGCATTTGTCCGGCGTGCGGTTCCACAGGGTCAGCGGGTAGCCTGCGGCGAGCAGGCGGCGGGTCATCGGCAGGCCCATCAGACCAATCCCGGCGAAGGCCAGGGCGGGAAGCGTTGCGGTCATCGATCAACTCCAGGCAGTTCGTATCCAGCGCGCATCTTAACCCCGGAGTCAGTTGTGTGCTGCCGGGGCTGCATCGGCAGCGTCGGGCCACTATACTCCGCGCGCCTTCCCCGCTATTGAACCGGAGAATCCGACATGTTCAAGAACACCCTGGCGCTCGCCGCCGGCATCGCTCTGTCCGTATCCGCTGTATTCGCGCAAGCCGCCGACGTCCTCAAGGTCTCGGCCATCCCTGACGAAGCCCCCACCGAACTGCTGCGCAAGTTCAAGCCGCTGGGCGCCTACCTGGAGCAGGAACTGGGTATGAAGGTGGAGTTCGTGCCGGTGGCCGACTACGCCGCGGTGGTCGAGGCGCTGGCCGCCGACCGTATCGACATGGCCTGGCTCGGCGGTTTCACCTTCGTCCAGGCACGCCTGAAAACCGGCAACGCCGTGCCGCTGGTGCAGCGCGAGCAGGACGCCGAGTTCACCAGCAAATTCATCACCTCCGACCCGGCGGTGAAGTCCCTGCAGGATCTGAAAGGCAAGACCTTCGCCTTCGGCTCGGTGTCCTCCACCTCCGGCAGCCTGATGCCGCGCTACTTCATGCTGCAGGACGGCATCAAGCCGGAAGACTTCTTCAGCCGCGTGGCCTATTCCGGCGCCCACGACGCCACCGCCGCCTGGGTGCAGGCCGGCAAGGCCGACGCCGGCGTGCTCAACGCCTCGGTGTGGCAGAAGCTGGTGGACGCCGGCAAGGTCGACACCGACAAGGTCAAGGTCTTCGCCACCACCCCGACCTACTACGACTACAACTGGACCGTGCGCGGCAACCTCGACGCCGACCTGCAGGCGAAGATCAAGGCCGCCTTCCTCGCCCTCGACCCGGCCAAGCCCGAGCAAAAGGCGATTCTCGATCTGCAGGCCGCCAGCCGCTTCATCGAAACCAAGCCCGAGAACTACGAAGGCATCGAAGAAGCCGCTCGCGCTGCCGGCCTGTTGAAGTGAGCATCGCCCTGCGTGGCGTGGGCCTGGCCCACGCCAACGGCAAGGTCGCGCTGGAAAATATCGATCTGCAGGTCAGCCCCGGCGAACGGGTGGCCATCATCGGCCCCTCCGGCGCCGGCAAGACCACCCTGCTGCGCCTGCTGGCCACCAGCCTGCAACCCACCCAGGGTGAGTTCGACCTGCTGCAGCACAACCCCTGGCGCCTGGCTGCCCGCCAGCGCCAACGCCTGCGCGCGCGTATCGGCCTGATCCACCAGGCACCGCCTTTGCCGCCGCGCCAGCGCGTGGTCACCGCCGTGCTGGCCGGCAAGCTTGGCCAGTGGTCAGTGGCCACGGGGCTGCTCAATCTGCTGTATCCACTGGACGCCGCCGGCGCTCAAGCCGCTCTGGCGCGTCTGGACATTGCCGACAAGCTCTACCAACGCTGCGACCAGCTCTCCGGCGGTCAATTGCAGCGCGTCGGCATCGCCCGCGTGCTGTACCAGGCGCCGGAACTGATCCTCGCCGACGAACCGGTCTCGGCCATGGACCCGGTGCTGGCCGGCCACACCCTGGCCGTGCTCAACCGCGAGGCCGCCGAGCGCGGCATGACCCTGCTGGCCAGCCTGCACGCCGTCGACCTGGCGCTGGCGCACTTCCCACGGGTGATCGGTATTCGCGACGGGCGCATCGCCTTCGACTTGCCGACCGAGCAGGTGCAACCCGCCCAGTTGCAGGCGCTGTACGCCAACGAGCAGTTGCAGGCCACGCCCAGCTCCCCCGTGCCGCCGCAACCGACGCATATCCCGCGATGCTGACCACCGCCCCACGCGACCCCGCCGCCCTGCCACGCCTGCTGATCAGCGTCCTGGCGCTGCTGTTGTTGTGGCCGGGCCTGAGCCTGAGCGAGCTGGACCTGGCCGTGCTGGTCGATGGCGATAACACCCGCGCCATGGGCAACTTCCTCGCCGGATTCTGGCCGCCCGCGCATGATGGCGAATTCCTCACCCTGCTCGGCCGCGCCACCCTGGAAACCCTGGCCATCGCCACCGCCGGCATGAGCCTGGCGCTGCTGATCGCCATTCCCGCCGCGCTGCTGGCCAGCCGTGCGCTGTCGCTGTCAGCCGTGCATCGTGGTGGTCGCCCGGCCTGGTGGGCGAACCTGGCGCGCTGGCCGGTGCGCGGCCTGCTGATCTTCCTGCGCAGCGTGCCGGAGATCGTCTGGGCGCTGCTGTTCGTCCGCACCGTCGGCCTCGGCCCCACCGCCGGGGTACTGGCCATCGCCATCACCTACGCCGGCATGCTCGGCAAGGTGTATGCGGAAATCTTCGAGTCGGTCGACGCCCGCCCCACACGCGCATTATTGGGTGCCGGCAGTAGCCGCCTGAGCGCCTTCGCCTACGGCGTGCTGCCCAATGCCGCCGGGGAAATGCTCTCCTACACCGTGTACCGCTGGGAGTGCGCCATCCGCGCCTCAGTGGTGATGGGCTTCGTCGGCGCCGGTGGGCTGGGCCAGCAGATCGACCTATCGCTGCGCATGTTCGCCGGCGGTGAAGTGGCCAGCATGCTGCTCACCTTCCTCTTGCTGGTACTGCTGGCCGACCAGTTCAGTCGCCTGCTGCGCGCGAGGCTGACATGAGAGCCGGCAACCTGATTCTGCTTACTGCCATTCTCGGTGCGGTGATCGCATCGTTCGTCTATCTGGGCATCGACCTTGGCGCCCTGGTCGCCGGCGACAGCCTGGCGCAGATGGGCCAGTACGCCAGCGGTTTCCTGCAACCGGACTTCTCGGCCACACACCTGCAGGCCATCGGCCGTGGCGCGCTGGAAACCCTGGCCATGTCCGCCATCGGCACTCTGCTCGCCGCCCTGCTCGGCCTGGCCCTGGCACTGCCGGCCGCCGGGCGCTTCGGCGGTGTCGCCCTGCACGCCACACGCCTGCTGCTCAATGCCCTGCGTGCCATTCCCGAACTGGTCTGGGCCGCGCTGATGGTGCTGGCCGCCGGCCTCGGCCCCAACGCCGGCACCCTCGCCCTGGCCCTGCACACCGCCGGCGTACTCGGCCGCCTGTTCGCCGAAGCGCTGGAAAACACCCCACGCGAGCCGGCCGACGCCATCCGCGAAAGCGGCGGCGGACGCATGCTCGCCTTCTGCTACGGCACCCTGCCCGGCGTCTGGCCGCAACTGGTGGCGTACACCCTGTACCGCTGGGAGAACAACATCCGCATGGCCAGCGTGCTCGGCTTCGTCGGTGCCGGCGGCCTGGGGCAGATGCTCTACGTGTCGCTCAGCCTGTTCCAGGAAGCGCAGGCGGCCACGGTGATCCTGGCCATGCTGGTGCTGGTGCTGGCGGTGGATGCTCTGAGTGGCTGGGCGCGGCAACGCTGGGTAAGTTGAGCAGCCAACCCGTCATCAACGTCCATCACTTCGTGAACTACGCCAACCTGCAATCGCAATTGCGCAAAAGCTCGCTGGTCATAGGCCTGACCGGCCCGATTGGCGTTGCCATCCTCAACGACCAGAAGCTACCGGTCGGCGAGGTACTGACCAACCGAATCGATAGCAGCGTCTTCGACAAAACTGCAGGGGGATGAGGAATACACCCGCGCCTTCTTCAGCACCGAAGAAAATCCCGCGAAATCGCCGGTCAACCTCATCTACATAGAAGCGGAAATGCTCGGTCAACGGGCTGCCAGCCGCTATCTGGTGCCACCGATAGAAAGTAAGCCCAACCTGTTCTGGTCGAGGCAATAGACATGTGCATGACCAATCACCTAGCGCCGTATCGCATCGACGCCACAAAGTAAACGGCTGCCCAATAGACAAAGCGACGCGCTGCAGAAACCTGTCGGGAGAAGGGTTGCTGCTTCGTTATCCTGCCGGATACCCGTTTGAATGTCGCAAAACCAGCACTCACCGTGCTATGGTCTGCGCTCTTTCCTGCTCTGACTGTTCAACACCGACAGCATGATCGCCTCGAAAATCTCTGCCTGGCTGCCTACGCCGCCATAACGCATAGCCCCCTCCCTGAGTCAGCTCGGCTTACCGACTGATTCGTCTTGCTGCGCCTGTAGCAAATCTGCCGTTCCACACGGCGCCACGTGATACCTACAACTTGAACCTGACGCTTGCGGCACGCCGTCCTGGCATCGTGCTGTCGCGTCCATTGCCTTGGATTTACTGATGTTGCAGACAATCAAACAGAATTGGTTTTCGAACCTGAGAGGCGATGTGCTCGCCGGTCTCGTCGTAGCGCTTGCGCTGATTCCGGAGGCCATCGCCTTCTCCATCATCGCGGGTGTCGATCCCAAGGTCGGCCTGTATGCGTCGTTCTGTATCGCCGTTGTGATCGCTTTCGTTGGCGGTCGACCCGGCATGATTTCGGCGGCGACCGGTGCCATGGCTCTGCTGATGGTCACCTTGGTGAAAAACCATGGCCTGGAGTACCTGCTGGCGGCCACGCTGCTGTGTGGCGTGCTGCAGATCATCGCTGGATATCTGAAGCTCGGCTCGCTGATGCGCTTCGTATCTCGCTCGGTGGTGACCGGTTTCGTCAATGCGCTGGCGATTCTGATCTTCATGGCACAGCTACCTGAACTGACCAATGTCACCTGGCACGTTTACGCCATGACGGCAGCCGGCCTCGGCATCATCTACCTGTTCCCCTATGTACCCAAGCTCGGCAAGGTGATTCCCTCACCGTTGGTGTGCATCCTGGTCTTGACCGCAGTTGCCAGCTATCTCGGGCTGGATATCCGCACCGTCGGCGACATGGGCCAACTGCCGGATACGCTCCCGATCTTCCTGTGGCCTGACGTGCCAGTGACCTTCGAGACCCTGGTGATCATCTTCCCTTACTCGGCAGCACTGGCTGTGGTCGGTCTGCTGGAGTCGATGATGACCGCGACCATCGTCGATGACCTGACCGATACCAGCAGTGACAAGAACCGCGAGTGCAAAGGCCAAGGCGTGGCCAACATTGCTTCGGGCCTAATGGGCGGCATGGCCGGTTGCGCCATGATCGGACAGTCGGTGATCAACGTGAAATCCGGTGGCCGAACCCGCCTGTCCACCTTGATCGCGGGCGTCGTGCTGCTATTGATGGTGGTGTTCCTCAGCGACTGGGTCAGCCAGATTCCCATGGCTGCGCTGGTGGCGGTGATGATCATGGTGTCCATCGGTACCTTCAGCTGGGACTCGCTGCGCAATCTGCGCAAATTCCCGCTTTCCACCAACATCGTGATGGTGGCAACCGTGGTCGTGGTGGTCTTCACCCACAACCTCGCTTACGGGGTTCTGGTTGGGGTTCTGCTGGCTGCGATGTTCTTCGCCAACAAAGTCGGCCATTACATGGCGATCAGCTCCGAGTTGAACGAGGCGGCCGATCACCGCACCTATAAGGTGATTGGCCAAGTGTTCTTCAGCTCGGCCGACAAGTTCGTTGCGGCGTTCGATTTCAAGGAAGCGATTAGCAAGGTGACCATCGACCTGAGTCGCGCTCACTTCTGGGATATCACTGCCGTCGCTGCTCTGGACAAGGTGGTGGTCAAGCTGCGCCGCGAAGGCACCGAGGTCGAGGTGCTGGGCCTCAATGAGGCCAGCGCCACTATCGTCGACCGTTTTGGTGTGCACGACAAACCCGATGCCATCGACCAACTCATGGGCCACTGACAGGGAGAACAACGATGACCTACGTTACCGCTTGCATTGACGGCTCCGCCTCCGCCCCTGCTGTTTGCGACTATGCGGCCTGGGCCAGCCAGCGCCTGGATGCGCCGCTCACCTTCCTGCATGTATTGGATCAACGCCAGTATCCGGTGTCCGCCGACTTGAGCGGCAACATCGGTTTGGGCAGTCGAGAGCATCTGCTGGATGAACTCGCCGCGTTGGACGAGCAACGCAACAAGCTGGCTCTGGAACAAGGCCTCGTCATGCTCGCTGCGGCGAAGGAACGAGCCATCGCCGATGGCGTGAGTTCGCCGGAAACCAAGCAGCGCCATGGCGATCTGCTGGAGAGCCTGCGCGAGCTTGAAAACGATATCCGCCTGCTGGTGATCGGTCGCCAGGGCGAGTCCAGTGATGGGGCAGAACTGCACGTCGGCAGTCAGTTGGAAAGCGTCATTCGCATCATGCACCGCCCTGTACTGGTGACGCCGACCCACTTCAAGCAGCCGGAAAACGCGATGCTGGCCTTCGATGGCGGCGCCACCACACGCAAGGGAGTAGAAATGCTGGCTGCCAGCCCACTGCTGAAAGGACTGCCTATCCACCTGGTGATGGTCGGAACCGAGACGACAGAGAATGCCGTGCAGATGGAGGCGGCCTGTTCAAAACTGAGCTCGGCAGGCCACAAGGTGCATACAGCCATCCGCACGGGGGAAGTAGAGCCTGCACTGCATGCCTACCAAGAAGAGCACGGTATTGATCTGCTCGTGATGGGCGCCTACGGGCATTCCCGAATCCGGCAATTCCTGGTGGGGAGCACCACTGCCCACATGCTACGCACCACAACCACCGCACTGCTTCTGTTGCGCTAGGTCGGTGCGAGCCAATTATCCTCATCTGCTGCCTGTCTCGACAGGCAGCTATTGCCAATAACAAACCGTCTTGAATGACTCAACCAATCACCAACCCGAAACGGCTCTTTCGGCTATAAGCTGATGTACCCAGCCCTCAACCTGCCGTTCAGCATCGAGCAAGGACTCACCAACATGGACCGTTTACCCAGCATCCTCCCCGCTTTGGCGCTCTGCCTGTTGCCTCTCGCGCATGCCGATATGCGCCAGCCACAGCCCTGCGACGCTGCATTGCTGGATTCATTGGCCACCCAGTTGGGGCAGCGTGGGTGGACGCCCCCTGACGGGCGTGGTGACGGGCCATTGGTGGCGGCTGCCTGCAAGCCCTGGCCGGATGATGCGTCGCTGTCCGTGGTGACCCTGGCTTACCGTGACGCCGAGGACACCACGCCAGCGGGCGAGCGCAATCTCAACTGGCTGGTGGCAAAGGTGGACGCGCAGAGCGGGCAATTGCGCGAGCGCTATGACGACTACCTTGGCGAAGATGCTGCGCTGGAAATCGATGCCGGTAGCCTGTGGTTGGATACCGCGCGTTATCACTTGGCGCCGGGCGTTCGCGCCTTCGGCGTGGTGGTGCGCAGTGTCGCGCGTGGGGCGAGCTGTCCAGATGCCGGCTTCAATGACCTGCTGACGCTGGTGGTGCCGCAAGGGCCTCGGCTAAGGCCGGTGTTTGCCACCTATCTGTATTCGTGGACGACGGTAAAGGGCGTGGCCTGCGCACTGGATGGTGATTTCGAGTCGGAGCAGGCCGACCTGACGCTGGGCCTTGGGCCCAGGCATGCCCATGGCTACGCCGACCTGATGCTAACCGCTCATGTTCGTGCTGGCCGGCAGGAGCCCGTGCTACGCAAGGTCAGCACCACCGTCCGCTACGACGGCAAGCACTACCCGTTCGATCAGTTCCCGACGTTCTGGATGAGAGAGCCGCAGCCGTAACGACGAACAGGCAAGGACAAGCCAGCGCCCCACTGCCGTCTAGACTCCTGAGTCTCAACCCATGGTGGGAGACTCAGGATGACCAGCAAGAACACCATCTGCCTCTGGTTCGACCGCGATGCGCTGGAGGCTGCGACCTTCTATGCCAAGACCTTTCCCGACAGCGCCGTGCTGGCGGTACACCATGCGCCCGGTGACTACCCCAGTGGCCAGCAGGGCGATGTGCTGACGGTGGAGTTCAGCGTAATGGGCATTCCCTGCCTGGGCCTCAACGGCGGCCCGGCGTTCCAGCACAACGAGGCGTTCTCGTTCCAGGTCGCCACCGACGATCAGGCCGAGACGGATCGCCTGTGGCACGCGATCATCGACCACGGCGGCCAGGCCAGTGAATGTGGCTGGTGCAAGGACAAATGGGGCATCTCCTGGCAGATCACCCCGCGCATCCTCAGCGCCGCCATCGCCAGCTCTGACCGCGCGGCGGCCAAACGTGCCTTCGAGGCGATGATGACCATGAGCAAGATCGACATCGCAAAGATCGAGGCGGCGCTGAAGGGCTGACTGAGATGAATCAGACGCGGGCGTTCTTCTTCTGCAGGATCAGCGACGCTTCGTTATAGGCGCTCTGGAAGGCGTCGCTGCCAATCCAGGTGATCGCGGCGTCTTCGTCTTCATTGTGGAAGATGCCGCGGTAGACGATCAGCAGGCCCATCATGAAATCGGTCGCGGCGTCTTCCGACTCCTCGGCGACCACCAGTTCCAGCACCGGGTATTGCAGGAACACCAGGCACAGGGCGAGCAAGCTGATGCCCTCGCCGGCTTTCACGGCCTGGAACAGATCATCGAAGTGCGCGGGGTCGAAGCCATTCTCTTCGATGTCCTTGAAATCGAAGGTACTCAGGTCGATCTCGACGTCATCGAACGGCTCGTTGATCAACGGATTGGCGAGAATCGGGTGGATTACATTGGCCTGCGCCTTGGGCTTGCCCATGCGGTTCTGCTTGGCCTTGGTCTTGGCCCGTTGGGCGCGCTTCTTCTGTTTGTCTGGGGAGGCCATGGGCGGGTTCCTTGGTCGCTGCAGCCATGTTGATGGCCTGGAATGATCAGGCGCTCATTGTATGCAGTCTCGCTCCTCGCTGTCGGAAAATGCTCATGCTCATGCTCATGCTCATGCTCATGGCTATACCTGTACGAGGCGAGACTGGTCGGCGGCTATCGCACTCTGGCCCTAATGGGCACGGCGGTTTCGCCGAGCAGCTGACAGTGGCCGAATGTCTGGCCACCGCTCAGGGCTGAGAGGTTAGCGATAGTTGCCATGAATGCGCTCTAGCTCACCCGTTTCACGCAGATGCTCAAGCGCCTTGGCCCAGTTGGCAACCAGCTCATCATCACTGTCGCCACTGAAAGCGATATACAGCGAGGAGCGGTACAGCTCGATGGGCACCCGCCTGAGAGAGCCCGGGGCGATACCCAGCTGGCGACTGTAATAGGCCACGCCGGTGTCGGTGTCGCCGATGATGACCTCGGTACGACCGGCCAACAGCATGCGGTAGAGCTGCTCACTCTCCGTTGCGCTCGTGTCGAGGTTGTCGAACCCCATCGAAGCCAACATCGTGGGCACCAGGCCGGCGTGCCGGGTGGTTATGCGCGGGGCATTCAGCAACTGCTCCAGCGTGTGGATCGGCTGCGCTGCAGCGGCCAACTGGTAGGGGTAGATGGACTCCTCGGCGATGGGCCCGACCCACTTGAATAAGGACTCGCGCTCTGACGTGCGAAACATCGAGTACATGATGGTTCTGGGCTGAGTCTGCAGGACACGAGAGGCACGCATGCTGGGTCTCATCCTGATCTCGAAGTCGTCGCCGGTCAGCGCCATGATGGCCCGCACCACTTCCGTGGCCATGCCGGTGATGTGCTCGTTCTCCCGGTAGTTGTAGGGTGCCCACTCCTCGGTGACGAGCTGATACGTCTCGGCCTTGGCAAGCGCCCCCATCAGCAGGCAGAGCAGCGCGGCGATGAGTATCGAGTGCTTCACGGGCTGTACCTGCTGGAGGGGATGCGATTCAAGAGCGGCTCTGATCAGGGTGGCTCGGCAAGCATAGACGCTATGCCAATGTTGCAGCCTCATGGCCAGAGCCGAAGGTTAAAGTTAACCTTGAGCTCACCACACTCCTGCCACGGTGATACACCCAGATGAAGATCGGCGAACTGGCGCAACGCACAGGCCTTGCGGCCTCGCGCATTCGCTTCTACGAAAGTATCGGCCTGCTCAAGCTGGTGCAGCGCCAAGCCAACGGCTATCGCAGTTACCCGGAACAGGCTGTGCTGGTGCTCAACCTGATCACCACCGCACAGCAGGCCGGCTTCAGCCTGGACGAGTTGCGCGCCCTGCTGCCGCAGGATCTGGCGCAGTGGGAACACGGCAAGCTGCTCGATACCCTGCAGGCAAAAGTGAAGGACATCGAAGCGCTGGAGCAGCGCCTGGCACAGAGCAAGGCGCACCTGCTGGCACTGATCGACGAGATCGAAAGCAAACCGGACGATATCGACTGCGCCAGCAACGCCAAGCGGGTGCTGTCGAAGATGAACCTGGGCGAGCCGAGCGAGACGCCCAAGCGCGCGAAGAAATAAGCGAGTGCTCGCTATATCCGTAGGAGCCAGCTTGCTGGCGATCTGCTTGAAAGCACAAAGCATCGCCGGCAAGCCGGCTCCTACGAAAAGCGTTGGCGGCGCGGCCACGCTTCGACGTCGCGTGCGAAACCCATTGACATTAAAGTGAACTTTAAAGTTAAGGTCACCTCTGGCTCAACCGAGGAAGCCCCCATGACCCTGTTCGATCCCCTTGTCCTGCCCAACGGTTCGACCCTGCCCAACCGCATTGCCAAGGCGGCGATGGAAGAGAACATGGCGGATGCCGACCACGCACCGTCCGAGCATCTGATGCGCCTCTATCAGGCCTGGGCCGAGGGCGGTGCCGGCCTGCTCATTTCCGGTAACGTGATGGTCGACAGCCGCGCCATGACCGGCCCCGGCGGCGTGGTGCTGGAAGACGACACGCACCTGGCCCGATTCGAACGCTGGGCACGTATCGGCCGCGGCAAAGGGGCGCAATTCTGGCTGCAGATCAACCATCCAGGCCGGCAGATGCAGTCCAACCTGGGCCAGCCAACCTGGGCGCCTTCGGCCGTAGCGCTGGAGCTGGGCAACTTGTCCAAGCGTTTTGCCACGCCGCAGGAAATGACCCCGGCGGTGATTCAGGACGTGATCGAGCGCTTCACCCGCACCGCGCAGTTGGGCGAGCAGGCCGGCTTCACGGGCGTGGAAATCCACGCGGCGCACGGCTACCTGCTCAGCCAGTTCCTGTCGCCACTGACCAACCAGCGCAACGACCAATGGGGCGGCTCGCTGGAAAACCGCGCGCGCCTGCTGTTGGAGATCGTCAAGGCGGTGCGTGCCGTGGTGTCGCCGGGCTTCGCCGTGGCGGTCAAGCTCAACTCGGCAGACTTCCAGCGCGGCGGCTTCAGCGCCGAGGACGCGCAGCAGGTGGTACGCCTGCTCGACGGGCAGGGCGTGGATCTGGTCGAGTTGTCCGGTGGCAGCTACGAAGCGCCGGCCATGCAGGGCCAGGCCCGCGATGGCCGCACCCTGGCGCGCGAAGCCTACTTCCTTGAATTCGCCCGTGAGATTCGTGCGGTGGCGAGCATGCCAGTCATGGTCACCGGCGGTATCCGCCGTGCACCGGTTGCACAACAGGTGCTGGATAGCGGCATCGAGATGGTCGGCATCGGCACGGCCCTGGCCATCGACCCGAACCTGCCGCGCGACTGGCAGCTCGGCCTCGGCAGCGCTCCCCAGCTGCCGCCGATCACCTGGAACAACAAGGTGCTGGCCTCGCTGGCGAACATGGCGGTGGTGAAGTACCAGCTGCACCAACTCAGCCAGGGCCGGGACTCCCAGCCCGGCGTATCACCCTTGTGGGCGCTAGTGACGCAGCAGGTGAAAGACCTCTTCCGTACTCGCCAATATCGCCGTCGGATGGCGCGGCGACAGGCGCGGTGACCACGCCCCACCACTCAGAATTCCAGCACCTCGCCATCCTGCGGAATCAGTAGCTCGACTTGCGCGTGGCTAGCAGCCTCGGCCAACGCCAAGCGGCTGACCGGGCAGTGGCTGATCGCCTCGAGGTGATTGGCAACCACTGCCGCGCCACTCAACTGGGCGAACTCGATCACCTCGTCGATGCCCATGATGATGTCGCCGCCCAGGTCGAAACGCGCCCCGCCTGCCGGCACCACGCTGATGGCTGGACGGTGCTCGCGTACACAGGCGCGCACCTCGTCGGTGAGCAGGGTATCGCCGGCCAGATAAAGGCTCGGCTCGCCTGGTATTTCGATCAGAAAACCTACGCCGTGCTCCATCAGGCGCCCCACCAGTCCCCGGCCATGGGTGCAGCGGATGGTGCGGATAAGCCCACCGAGAAACGGGCCGGGAAATTCGTGTTCCGGCAATAGCGGCCGGACGTTCAGGCCGCGCTGCGCCAGGTAGTCCACATCATGTGGTGTACAGATCACCGGAATCTTGCGTTCGCGCAGCCACCGCACGCCGGCACGATCCAGGTGATCGAAATGGCCTTTCTGGCAATGAGTGATCAGGCAGTGGGTGACCGATTCCAGCGCGGCGCGAGCACTGACTGGCAGCTCGACCAGTGGATTGCGCTGACGGGCACCGAACAATCGCAGCGGTGGCAAGGCGCCTTGGCGGGCCAGCATGGGATCGACCAGAACGCGGTGCTGGCCGAACTCGATGATAATGGTGGCGTTGCGCAGCTGCTGAATCTTCATGAAAAGCCCTCGGGGTCTGAGGGCTCCATGCTGCCTATCCGGCGTCAGGACAATAATGGCAGTATTGGACATCTTCGATTCATTTCAGGCCACCCACTCATGCGCATTGGTTTGCTGCTGTATCCCGATTGCATGCCGGCCGGGCTATTCGCCTTCGCCGATCTGCTGCACGCGGCCAATCGCCGAAGTGGACGACAACTGTTCGAGGTTCGCTATATCGCCCAGCGTGCCGGGCCAGTGGCATGCGCCCATGGGATGAGTCTGCAGGCGAGCGCCGCGCTCGATCCGCGTGAGTTCGATGCCTTGCTGATTCCGGGCTTCTGGGCCGAGTCGGCGGAGCAGGCAGAGGCAGTGCTGGCTGACAATGTCGCGCTGATAAAAGCGCTGTCGTCCGTCGGTAAACGCGTGCAGCTATGGAGTTACTGCACCGGCGTTGGCCTGCTTGCGGCCAGCGGCCGCTTGAACGGCCAGGCGGCAACGGTGACCTGGTGGCTGGCGGATGCGATGCGTGAAAGCTTCGTGCGGGTGCGCTGGCAGAGCGAGAGCAGTTGCGTGTTCGCCGTGGGCGTAGCCACTGCATCCGGGGTGAACGGCTACCTGCCCATCGCTCAGGGGGTGATCGAGCGACACCTCAGTGAACAGTCCTTCAGAGACATCAGTCAGTTGATGGTGCTGCCCCGTCCGGCCGTCCCGCACAGTGCGTTTCAGGGCGCCAGCCTGATGCAGCAGCCCGTGGGCCTATTACGCCGTCTGCATGCACTGATCGAGCAAACGCCTGCCGAGCAACTGACGGTGCAGGCGCTGGCCGACAAACTGGCGATGTCCGAACGCACCCTGGCGCGCAAGGTAAGCGCGCAAACCGGTGAGCCAGTGGCGAGCTACGCGCGGCGCATCAAGCTCTACCAACTCAGCGAACGCCTGGCCATGACCTCGTCGCCGCTAAGTACCTTGAGCGCTGAACTGGGTTTCAGCAGCCCGGCCAACCTGCGGCGCATGTTCAAGGCGCTGACCGGGTTGACCCCTGCGCAATATCGCCAGCAGTACGGGCGTCAGTAATACACAGAGATTTGAAACGGGGTTTCCTGCCCAATTTTCATCGCTGAATATTTCAAGATGATTCAAAACGTCCCAGAGAGGAAACGACAAAACGAAAATCTCACCGTTCGTTGCATTAAAAGAACAGTCCTTTGCCAAATCCCCGGTTTAATAAGCTTGCTAACGAGGCGTATAAACGAACTGCGACATTTAGCCGCATTCGTATTACGAGGAGACAAGCATGAACGTGATCGTGCATGAGCGTGACAACGAACATCTTTCCCGTGAAGCCCGTGCCATGGGGATGGTGGCCTGGGATGTGATTCAGAATGGAGAGCTGGTCGGTATCTTCCCGTCCCAGGACGAAGCCGATGCCTACCGCAAAGCACTGGAAGACGCGCAGCCGCAAGGATAAGCAGAGGCTGTTGCCGTTTCGATCGAAACGGCAACAGCTTCAAGCAAGCGCTCAGCCCAACGCACCCTGCGCCCTCAACCGAGCCACCGACGCTACCCCGCCAACGGCCCGCAAGCCCCACCAAGCTCTCAACGGCCAATCACGTAAACGCCGCACCATCCGTTGCCAGAACCTCGAGCGTTCAGGTGCGTACCTCGGCAACTCGCGCGGCAGTAACAACTGCGATGCCAGATAGCCGACCTCCACTTCGTGCTGACCGTAACTCCAAGGCGAGTTGCACGCATCGTCCGCTTCAACATCAGGCCAGACGTAACGACTTTCGGATCGAATGTTCATCAGTTCGGCCCTCTTACAGATCAAGCACGAGGGGCTGCACACCATCCTCACCCTGTGCCGGCACCGCGCAGCAGATCAGCACGCCATTGCCTTCCGGTAACTCGGCTGGCGGGTTCGGGTAATGCACCTGGCCGCTGACCAGGCGCGTCTTGCAGGTGCCGCAGGAACCGCCACGGCAGCTGAATTCGGGCGTCAGGCCCCGGCTTTCTGCCAGCTCCAGTAGGCTGCCACCCTCCGGCAGCCAGCGCGCTTCCTTGGCCGAAGTGGTGAAGTACACCGGTACCGGCTCGGTTGCCGCTGGCGGCTGCACGAAGGCGTCGGTCTGACCGTCCGTGCGACGCTTCAGTGTCGAGGGGCCAAACGCCTCGGCGTGGATACGCGCGTCGGCGACATTCAGATCGCGCAAGCCATCGTAGATCGCCTGGGTAAAGGCGGCCGGGCCGCACAGGTAGAAATCGTAATCATCGAACGACAACGCCGCCTTGATCTGCTCCAGCCCGATGCGCCCATGTTGCTCGTAGTCGCGCCCCAGCACGGCGTCCGTCTCGGGCGCGCTGAGGGCACGGTGAATCTTTAGCAAACCACCCGCGCGCTGCACCAGCTCATGCAGCTCGGCCTGGAACGGTAGGTCAGCGAGCCTCCGTGCACCCTGGAAGAAATGGATGCGCCTGCCCTGCCCCAGCGCCACCTGCTCGCGCAGCATCGACAGCAACGGCGTGATGCCGACGCCGGCACCGATCAGCACCAGCGGGCGGTTGCTGTCACTATTAAGGGTGAAGCTCCCTAGCGGCGGACGTACTTCCAGCACATCGCCCACCTGGATCTGCTCGTGCAGGTGGCGCGAGACCAGGCCCTGCGCCTTGACGCTGATACGCAGTTGGCCGTCGGACGGCGCGCTGGACAGGCTGTAGGTGCGCAGCAGGGTGTCGCCCGTGGCGGTGGTGATGCGAATCGGCAGGTGCTGACCGGCGGCGAAGCGCGGCGCAACGCCCTGCTCCGGCGCGAGCACGAACGAGCGAATATCGCTGCTCTCCTGCTGCAGGCTGAGCACGCGCCAGCGCTGCCACTGGTTGCGCTGCTCACGCTCGCGCAGACGCGCGTCGGTTTCGGCCCAGGTGCCGGTCATCAGGCTGGTCGGCGCATATTCCTCGAAGGCCCAACGCAATGAAGTCGCGGCCGGGCGCAGCACCACCTGCTCGACGTCGAGTGTCCATAGCCGTTCGGCCCCCTCGAAGACGTTTATCAGCGGACTGTCGAGGAGCATTTCGGCACGGCCGCCCAGTTGCAGCACGTCGCCCGTGGTGAAGTCGACGAACAGCAGGCCGGCGCGCGGATTGACGCTGAGATTGCCCAAGGTGTTGAAGAACAGGTTGCCGGCGTAGTCGGGGATGGTCAGGCGATTGCCCTCTACCCGCACGAAGCCGGCGCGCCCACCCCGGTGCGAGACGTCCACCGAGCGGCGGCCATCGGCATGCTCGACGTAACTGGCGACGAAGAAGGTGTCGGCGTTACGAATCATCTCGGCAGTGCGCGCATCCAGTTCGGTCGCGTCCAGGCGCTCGACGCCACGCCCAGGTACGCGGCGGTAATGGCGCAGCTGGATGTACTGCGGGCAGTTGCCGAAGGAATGCTCCACGGTGATGTCCAGACGCTGTGCCGACGCCTGATGAATATGCCCGTTGATGCGATTGCGCCGCCGCGAATGCAGCTCGATGCCAAGCAGGCCGATGGCCTCGCCGCGGCCAAGACCGGGGGTGGCCGGATCGAGCGGGTCGAGCGCCATGGCGGCGAGGTCGAACGACAGGTGACGCGGATCGGGCGAGGTGACGAAACCTTCTTCGCCTTCGATCAAGGTGGCCCAAGGCTGGCCGCTGCCGTCCACCGCAGCGGCGATCATGAACGGTAGCGTCTGGTAGAACTCGCGATGCTGATCCGGCATGTAGTCGCGGATCACCTTCTGTCCGAGCACTTCCATGCGTTCGCCGACGCCGACTTTTTCCTGCAGTTGCTTTTCACCGGCATGCCAGGGCGAGTGCCGATGGCTGGGGAGCTGTTGCATGTTCTGCCCTCCACGAAAGAAGCCGCCGGGTAAACCGGCAGCTAACGGTGACTCAGGCTTGCAGACCGGCTGCGGTACGCGGCATCGGCACGAAACCCGGCAGCGCCTCGATGCGGGCCAGCCAGGCGCGGATGTTCGGATAGGGTTCCAACGAGACGTTGCCCTCCGGCGCATGGGCAATGTAGGAGTAGTTGGCGACGTCAGCGATGCTCGGCTTGTCGCCGGTGAGGAATGGGGTTTCGCCCAGCTCGCCTTCCATCACGGTGAACAGCGCATGAGCACGGTTGATCACTTCTTCGGTGTTGAACGAGTAGCCGAATACGGTAACCAGGCGCGCGGCGGCAGGGCCGAACGCTACCAGGCCAGCGGCCACCGACAACCAGCGCTGCACACGGGCAGCAGCAGCGGGCTCCTGCGGTAGCCAGTCGTCATTGCCGTAGCGCTTGGCCAGGTAGACGAGGATGGCGTTGGAGTCGCTGATGATGGTGCCGCCGTCATCGATCGCCGGTACCTGGCCAAAGGGGTTGATAGCCAGGAACTCCGGCGTCTTGTGCTCGCCCTTGGCCAGATCGACGAAGATCAGCTCGGTGGGTAATTGCAGCAGCGAGAGCATCAGCTCGGCGCGGTGAGCGTGGCCGGAACGAGGGAAGTTGTACAGCTTGATGGCGGGACGGGACATGGCGATGACTCCTTCGAGCGTGATTGGATAAGGTCATCGCGAGACGACTGGCCTTCGCGACGATGGGGCCATGTTCGCCTCATCCAATTCGGAGAAGAATCACCACTCAAGGCAATCCACTATTTCATTTTCTGCAACTCAACCGGATCACGCCCGAAACGCCGGATGAGCACGCAGACGCGGTACGGCGAAGTCGAGGAAGCTGCGCACCCGCGCTGCAGCCCGGCGCCCTTCGCGGTAGTACAGCTGCACCGGCACGGGCGCTGCAGCGAAGTTTTCCAGCACCGCCTGCAACTGCCCACTCTGCAACTCCTGATAGGCCTCGTAGCTCAGGCAGCGGGTCAGGCCAAAACCGGCGAGCGCAGCGCGGATCGCGGCCTGCGGCGTGCTGCAGGTCAGCCGTGGCGCGAGCTTTACCGCGCCGTCCATAAAGCGCCATTCCCCCGCATGACCGGTCGAAGACCGGCCGATGGTGCGGTGCACGTGCAGAGCTTGCGGGCTTGCGGGCCAGCCCCAGCGCTGCAGATAGGCAGGCGCCGCACAGACCAGCGGTCGCGCCCACCCCAACGGCACGGCGAAGCCGGACGAACTGGGCAGATGGCCGACCACCACGGCCAGGTCGATGCCCTCCTCCAGCAACCTGGGCGGCTCCTCGCGCGCCAAGGTAGCCAGGCTCACCTCGGGAAATGCCGCCAGGTAGTCGACTGCGATGGGGGTCAGCACCTGATGCGTCATCAATAGCGGCAGGGCTAGGGTCAGTTGTCCGACAGGGCTGGCATGCAGGCCGGTCACCGAGCGCTCGGCCTCCTCAACCCGCTGCAGAATGCGCTGGCAACTGTCGGCGAAAGCGGTACCCGCCGCGCTCAGGCTCACACCACGCGGCCCGCGCAGCAGCAAGGTGCTGTCCAGACGACTTTCCAGCGCAGCTACGGTACGCATCACCGTAGCCTGCGACAGCTGCAACTGCCGAGCAGCCGCGGCCAGGCTGCCCGCCTGGGCCACGACGAGAAACACCTGCATCTCGCGATGAGCGTTCATGAAACAGGCGCTGCACCAGCTGCGCGCAGGGCTGGGTCGGCACGAAAACTGGCAACGCAGTGGTCGACGAAGGTGCGCACCTTGGCCGAAACCTGGCGACCGCCCTGGTGAATGATATGCACCGGCAAGGCCGGCGGTTCGAACGCCTCGAGCACCAGCTCGATCTCGCCGCGCGCCACCGCGGCAGCCACCTGGTAGGACAGCACGCGGGTATAGCCCCAGCCCAGGCGCGCCACGCTGATCGCCGCCTGGTTGGAGCTGACGGTGAAGCGCGGTTGCGGCATGAAGCCGAACGGGCCGTCCGCGCCGACGAACTGCCAGTGCGACAGCAGGGTGCTGGCGCTGGACATGACGATGGGCGCAGCGCGCAACTCATTCGGGTGGCGCGGGCGCCCGACGCGGTCGAGAAAATCTGGCGAGGCGCACACCACCGGGCGAATCTGCCCGACCTGCAACGCCGAGTGATCGCCCTCGGGCAGCGAGCCGATGCGCACGGCCACGTCGATGCCCTCCTCCATCATGTTCACCACGCGGTCGACCAGCAGCGCATTGACCTCCACGTCCGGGTGGGTGTCGAGGTACTGGGCGATGCGCGGAATCAGGAACAGCTCGCCGAACATCACCGGCGCCGTCACGGTGAGCCGTCCACGCGGGCGCACACTGCCACCGGCGGCCAGCTCCTCGGCCTCCTCCAGTTCCAGCAGGATGCGCCGACAGTCCTCGACATAACGCTGGCCAGCCTCGGTCAGGCGCAGGCTGCGCGTGCTGCGGGCCAGCAACAGCGTGCCGAGACGTGCCTCCAGCGCGGCGATGGCGCGAGTGACGCTGGGCGGCGAAATGCCCAGCAGCTTGGCGCCCCCGGCGAAGCTCTCGGCCTCGGTCACCGCCAGCAACACCCTCATTTCCTGAAACCGATCCATCGTCACCGCCTGGTTTTCTATGGCTATGTCTGCGTTAAGTGTTGGGCGTTGGTACAAAAGCCCGTAGGGTGGGCCGGGCGGCGCTCCGCTTCAGCCCACCAACTGCGGTCAGCGTGGGCTAAAGCCCACCCTACAAGGCTCAGAGCCTTCCTAGAACCGCTTGGCAACAGCTAACGCAGACATAGCCTTTTCTATTGCATAGACACAGAGTAACCCAAGCAGAAGCGGCGCCAGGACTCAGCGCCGGCTCAATGCCAGACGCGCGGCGAACAGAACGAAGATCAGACCGGTGCTGCGATCCATCCACTTGATCACTGCTTCGCGCCGCAACCAGTGACCGAGCGGCTGGGTAGCACCGATCAGCAACAGCGCCCAGACCAGGCTGAGTGCCACATGGATGCCCACCAGGCCGAACGTCCAGACAATCAGTGGCTGGCCCTGCGGGATGAACTGCGGCAGGAAGGACAGGTAGAAGATCCCCACCTTGGGGTTGAGCACGTTGCCCAGCAGACCGCGCAGAAACCAGTTGGCATCGGGTGTGCCGCTCGCCTGCGCGGGCGCCAGCGAGGTACGCGGGCGCAGCAGCATGTTCAGCCCGAGCCAGGCCAGATAGGCCGCACCGCAATACTTGAGCAGGTTGTAGCCGAATTCGGAAACCGCCAGCAGCGCGCCGAGGCCGAAGGCCACCGCCGCGCCCCAGAGCAGGCAGCCGGCATTGATGCCCAGCGCCGCGCGAAACGCCTGCTGCCGGCCCTCGACAGCCGCGGTACGCAACACCAGCGCCGTGTCGATCCCCGGCGTCAGGGTCAGCAGCGTGGCCGCCAGGGTGAAGGCGATCAGGTTTTCGGCAAAGGGCATTGGCAGGCGCTCCGTCCGCAGGGCAGAGCGCGAGTATAAACAGCGCATCACTGGCCGTCGTGTGGGCCAGCGTTGTCGTAGGGTGCGCCGTGCGCACCGCGGTTCGGTCATGCGGTGCGTGTTGCCGGTGGTGCGCGCGGCGCACCCTACGTCGTTTAGCCGCGATAGGCCTCGAACAACCCGGTGGCGCCCATGCCGCCACCGACGCACATGGTGACGATGCCGTAGCGCAGCTCGCGTCGCTGGAGCTCGCGCACCAGATGACCGACCTGGCGCGAGCCGGTCATGCCGAATGGATGGCCGATGGAAATGGAGCCGCCATTGACGTTGTACTTCTCGTTGTCGATCTCGAGCGTGTCGCGGCAGTACAGGCACTGCGAGGCGAAGGCTTCGTTGAGCTCCCACAGATCGATGTCGGCGACGCCCAGGCCCTTGGCCTTGAGCAGCTTGGGCACCGAGAACACCGGGCCGATGCCCATCTCGTCCGGCTCGCAACCGGCCACGGTAAAGCCGCGGAAATAGGCCTTGGGCTTGAGGCCCAGCTCCAGCGCTTTTTCCAGACTCATCACCAGGGTCATCGAGGCGCCGTCGGACAGTTGCGAAGCATTGCCGGCGGTGACGCTACCGGCCGGGTCGAACGCTGGTTGCAGCTTGGCCAGGGATTCGAGGGTAGTATCCGGGCGGTTGCAGTCGTCGGCCTCGACCACGCCGTCGAGAATCTTCTTCTCGCCGGTGGCCTTGTCTTCGACCTGATACTTCACCGTCATCGGCACGATTTCGTCGGCGAACAGGCCTTCGGCCTGGGCGCGCGCGGTGCGCTGCTGGCTCTGCAGGGCATAGGCGTCCTGGGCCTCGCGGCTGATGCCGTAGCGGTTGGCGACGATTTCGGCGGTCTTGCCCATGGGGTAGTAGATGCCGGGGTTGTCCTGCTGCAGCAGCGGGTTGAACAGGTTGTCCATGTTCATGCTTTTCAGGGTCATGGTGATGGACTCGACGCCGCCGGCGACGATGATGTCGCTGCAGCCGGACGCCACCTGGTTGGCGGCGATGGCGATGGCCTGCAGGCCCGAGGAGCAGAAGCGGTTGAGGGTCATGCCCGCCACCGGGTTACCCAGGCGTGAGAGCACGGCGACGTTGCGGCCGATGTTCATGCCCTGCGCACCCTCGTTGGAGCCGGCACCGACGATGCAGTCATCGACCAGCTTCGGGTCGATGCCGTTGCGCACCAGCAACGCATCGACGCAATGGGCGGCCATGTCGTCCGGCCGGGTCATATTGAACTTGCCGCGGAAGGACTTGGCCAGGCCGGTCCGGACGCTGTCGACGATCACCACTTCACGCATGACGCACCTCGTTGTTATTGGATGGCGAATGGCGTGAAGATAAATCCAGCCGATCCCTGGGTGCGAGCATCATTGATCTGGCGTATACGGGACGATGCCGGGGCGTAGCCCGGATGCAATCCGGGGCTTTGGGATCGACACAAAAGCATCGGGGCTGAAGCCGCTCCCACGCTATTCAACGCACCGTAGGAGCGGCTGGGCGGCATTCCGT
This sequence comes from Pseudomonas alcaliphila JAB1, assembly GCF_001941865.1. Taxonomy (NCBI): domain Bacteria; kingdom Pseudomonadati; phylum Pseudomonadota; class Gammaproteobacteria; order Pseudomonadales; family Pseudomonadaceae; genus Ectopseudomonas; species Ectopseudomonas alcaliphila. The sequence goes on from NZ_CP016162.1 coordinate 3,715,411, forward strand.
TTCAGCCGCGAAAAATCTCAATCCCTTGCAAACGCCGCCTCGATGGCCTCGTTGATGGTGCGCAGCACCTTGACCCGGGCGAAGCGCTTGTCATTGGCCTCGATCAGCGTCCAGGGCGCAATCTCGGTGCTGGTACGGTCGACCATGTCGCCCACTGCGTCGCCGTAGTCGTCCCACTTGTCGCGGTTGCGCCAATCCTCTTCGGTGATCTTGAAGCGCTTGAACGGGATCTGCTCACGCTCCTTGAAGCGCTCCAGCTGCGTCTGCTGGTCGATGGCCAGCCAGAACTTCACCAGGATCACCCCGGCATTGGTCAGTTGCTCCTCGAAATCGTTGATCTCGCCGTAGGCACGCAGCCAATCGGCCTGGCTGCAGAAGCCCTCGACCCGCTCCACCAGCACACGGCCATACCAGCTGCGGTCGAAGATGGTGAACTTGCCGCGCGCCGGGATGTGTCGCCAGAAGCGCCACAGATAGGGCTGGGCACGTTCTTCCTCGGTCGGCGCCGCCACCGGCACGATGCGGTACTGGCGCGGGTCGAGGGCACCTGTCACACGGCGGATGGCACCGCCCTTGCCCGCGGCATCGTTGCCTTCGAATGCCGCGATCAGTGCGTGCTTGCGCATGCGCTTGTCGCGCATCAGGCCGGACAGGCGCGCCTGCTCGGTGGCCAGCTGCTCCTTGTAGTCGTCCTTGCTCAGTGCCTGGGTCATGTCCAGGCTGGCCAGCAAACCGCGATTGTCCAGACTGGAAACCAGCGGCGCAGCATGCGGTTGCAGCTGGGTACGCTGCGGACTGGCCAACGCCGCCTGCAAGCCTTCGAGCAGGATGCGCCCGACGGTGAGGCTGCGGTAATAGTGATCGACGCCCTCGACCACATACCAGGGCGCATAGTCACGGCTGGTGCGGCGCAGCACGCGCTCGCCGTAGCGCACGAACTTGTCGTAGGTCTTCGATTGCTGCCAGTCCAGCGGGCTGATGCGCCAGCTGTGCAGCGGGTCGTCCTTGAGCGCCTCCAGTCGCGCCTTCATGTGCTGCTTGGACAGGTGAAACCAGAACTTGAAGATCAGCGCGCCTTCATCGCAGAGCATGCGCTCCAGGCGCTCGGCACCGTCGATGGCCTGGTCCAGCACCGCGTCCTTGAACTTGCCGTGCACCCGCCCCTGCAACATCTGGCTGTACCAGTTGCCGAAGAACACGCCCATGCGTCCCTTGGGCGGCAGCTGGCGCCAGTAGCGCCAGGCCGGCGGTCGCGCCAGCTCTTCGTCGGTCTGTATATCGAAGGTGCTGACCTGGATCAGCCGTGGGTCCATCCACTCGTTGAGCAGTTTCACCGTCTCGCCCTTGCCGGCGCCCTCAACGCCGTTGATCAGTACGATCACCGGAAAACGCGCCTGCTGCTTGAGCTCGTACTGCGCTTCCAGCAGCGCCTCGCGCAGTGCCGGCTCTTCGGCCTCGAACGTGGCCTTGTCGATACTGCGGCCGATTTCGGCGGACTCGAACATAAAGCAACCTCCCTGGAATCATCCTCACAGCCTAACGGAACATCCAACGCTTTGCCCGCCGACACGCTGCCTTGTTCCAGCGCCGCGACACCTGTGCACGGTAGAATCGCCGCACGATCCAGCGGAACCCAGCCATGTCAGACACCCATCACGCCCAGCTCGACTGGGACGAGCGCGGCCAACCTCTGTCGCGTAGCTACGGCGACATCTATTTCTCCCAGGAAAACGGCCTGGAAGAGACACGCTACGTCTTCCTCGCCAACAACGATCTGGCAGCGCGCTTCGCCGCTCTCGCCGACGGTGAATGCCTGAACATCGGCGAAACGGGTTTCGGCACCGGGCTGAACTTCCTCTGCGCCTGGCAGTTGTTCGAGCAACAGGCCCCTGCCGGCACGCGTCTGCACTTCGTCAGTGTCGAAAAATATCCGCTGCATCACGACGACCTGCAGCGCGCCCTGGCCCTGTGGCCGGAGCTGGCGCCGTTCAGCACAGAACTGCTGGCGCAGTACCGCGCCATTCACCCCGGGTTCCAGCGCCTGTTGTTGGCGGGTGGTCGGGTGGTGCTGACATTGTTGATCGGCGACGCGATGGAGCAATTGCCGCAGTTGGATGCGCGCATCGACGCCTGGTTTCTCGACGGTTTCAACCCGGCGAAGAACCCTGAAATGTGGACGCCCGAGCTGTTCGCCGAACTGGCGCGGCTGTCGGCCCCCGGCACAACCATCGGTACATTTTCCAGCGCCGGCCGGGTACGGCGCGCACTGAATGAAGCCGGCTTCAAGATGAAACGCGTGCCAGGCCTGGGCAAAAAATGGGAAGTGGCTAAAGGGCAGTTCATCGGTGAGCCGCAAACCGTCGGCAAGCCCTGGTTCGCCCGCCCCGCCCGCCCCACGCAGGAAAAACACGCGGTGGTGATCGGTGCAGGTCTGGCCGGCTGCGCCACTGCCGCCAGCCTGGCCGCGCGCGGCTGGCGAGTAAGCCTGCTGGAGCGCCACGCGGCGGTTGCCTGCGAGGCCTCGGGCAACCCGCAGGGCGTGCTCTACCTCAAGCTCTCGGCCCATGGCACAGCGCTGTCGCAGTTGATCGTCGCCGGCTTCGGTCATACTCGCCGGCTGCTCGAACGCCTGCAGCGCGGTGCCGGCTGGGACGCTTGCGGCGTGCTGCAGCTGGCCTTCGATGACAAGGAAGCCGCGCGCCAGGGCAAGCTGGCCGCCGCCTTCCCTGCCGATCTGCTGCACGCCGTTGGGCGCGAGCAGGCCGAAGTGCTGGCCGGTATCGGCCTGCCGGCTGGCGGTCTGTTCTACCCCGACGCCGGCTGGGTACACCCACCGGCGCTGTGCCGGCAACTGGTGCAACACCCATTGATCGAACTGCGCCCCTACCAGGAGGCGCTGAGTCTGAGCCGACAGGATGACCGCTGGCGCGTCGACGGGCCGAGCGGCACGCTGGTCGAAGCCCCGGTGCTGGTACTGGCCTGCGCCGCCGAAATCGGCCGCCTGTTGCCGGATGCGAACCTGCCGCTCAAGCGCATCCGTGGGCAGATCAGCCGTCTACCGGCCAACGCGCTCAGCAGTCAACTGCGCACCGTGGTCTGCGCCGAAGGCTATGTCGCGCCGCCACGCGACGGTGAGCACACTCTGGGCGCCAGCTTCGACTTCCACAGCGACGACCTCACACCCAGCGTCGCCGAGCATGTCGGCAACCTGGAGCTGCTGCGGGAAATTTCCACGGATCTCGCCGAACGCCTGGACGCACAGACACTCGACCCGGCGACGCTGGAAGGCCGCGCCGCGTTCCGCTGCACCAGCCCGGACTACCTGCCGATAGTCGGGCCGCTGGCCGATGCCGAGGCTTTTGCCGAGACCTATGCAGTACTGGCCAAGGATGCCCGCCAGGTACCGGACGCCCCCTGCCCCTGGCTGCACGGCCTGTACATCAACAGCGGCCACGGCTCGCGCGGGCTGATCACAGCCCCGCTGTCGGGCGAACTGATCGCCGCCTGGCTGGAGAACGAGCCCCTGCCGCTGCCACGTGAGGTGGCCGAGGCCTGCCACCCCAATCGCTTCATGCTGCGCAAGTTGATTCGCGGGAGTTGATCACCCAGGCAGTGATGTAGGGCGTACTCGGCTTTGGCTTCCTGCGTCGCTCTACCTCCTGCATCCATGCAGTCGTCGCGTAGCAGTACGCCGTTTAAGTTTCAATGGAGCGTTTCGGTACCAGGCTCGGCATGAACCGGCGGACTGTTCGCTGGCGCTCCTGAGTCCGCCCTACACGCAGTTCCCTGGCGCTACGCGCGGCCGGCGTCCCGGTCCGCCCTACGCACTGATTCGCGGGATATGGGACGGTACCGGGCATCGATCCGTTAACGTAACGTAGGGCGTACTCGCGAAGCAGTACGCCGTTTTCAGGCTCGGCATGGACCGGCGGACTGTTCGCTGGCGCTACGAGCGGCCGGTGTCCCGGTCCGCCCTACACGCTGAGTCCGCCCTACGACGAGCACCCAGCATTTCGATCGCCCCTATGCCCTGGCCTCGGCAAGCACCGGCTTCGGCTTGCGAAACACGAGCACGTTGCCCAGCATTACCAGGCCCAGGCCGAGCAGCGCCGGGGTCGTCCATTGGTAGCCCTCGAGGAACACCGAGATGTTCAGCGCAACTACCGGGAACAGCACCGTGCAATAGGCCGCGCGCTCCGGGCCCATGCGCCCGACCAGGGTCAGATAGGCGGTAAAGCCGATCACCGAGCCGGGAATCGCCAGGTACAGCAACGAGCCGACGTAGAGCGTATTCCACTCGAAGGCGAACGGTGTACCACTGACCAGGCAGATGCCCACCAGCATCAGCGCGCCATAGAGCATGCCCCAGGCGTTGGTGGTCAGCGGCTTGAGCCCGGCCTTCTGCTGCAGGCTGGAAAGCATGTTACCGGCGGAGAAGAACAGCGTACCGCACAGCGCCAGACCGATGCCCAGCAGGCTTTCGCGGCTGGTTTCGTGCCCAGCCAGCTCCGGCCAGAACAGTAAGCCCAGACCGACCAGCCCCAGCGCACCACCGAGCAGTACGTTGGCGGCGATGCGCTGTTTGAAGAACAACCGCGCATTGATCGCGTTCCACAGGGTGGCGGTGGAGAAGATCACTGCGATCAGGCCGCTGGGTATCCATTGGCTGGCGGTGTAGAAGCACAGGAAGTTGAGGCAGAACAGGCACAACCCCTGCACCAGGCAGATGCCCTGCCCACGGCGATCCAGCGGTTGCAGGCGGCCGCTGAACCAGAGCATGGCGAACAGCACCGCCGAGGCCAGCGCGAAGCGATAGGCGATGGAAGCGGCAACGGCCACCTCGCCCATCTGAAATTTGATGGCGATCCAGGTCGTGCCCCAGATCAGTACGGTCAGCAGGTAAAGCGACAGGTTCATCGAGTATCTCCCAAGACTGAGCACAGTCTGGAAGCGATAGGCGCCGTGTGCTTGCACAAAGTTGCGCATTTATCGCTGCGCCATCACTGCCTGCCATCGCGCTGCAGGCTTTATCATGCGGGCTTTATCCATCAGGTCATTCTCAACGCATGCTTTCTGCTGTCGCGCGCTACAAACAATTGCTGTCCAGCGCCCTCGCCCGCTACTTCCCTCACACCACCGCTTACCTGCGTGCCGAGCGCGAAGCCGCGCAGCCACGTAAACCTGCACGCAAGCAAAGCAAGAAAAAATCCACGGGCAACAAGAAAGCCAGCGGTCGCAAGACTGACAGCGGTAAACCCGGCCCAGCAGGGATCTACCCCGGCACCCGGCTGAAGGTCGAAGACGCTCAGGTACAGGCGATGCGCGAACGCGTGGCGCAGGCGGTGAACGCCAGGCTGATCGGCGCACCGTCGGACGAACAATGGGCGATGATCCTCTGCCGTGCGCCGCTGGCACGTATCTTCGCCGGCGCCGGCTCGGGCAAGTCGAGCACGCTGGTACTGCGCGTGGTGTTCCTGCTCTGTCACCTGGAGGTCGACCCCAAGCGCCTGACGGTGATTTCCTTCACCAACGCCTCCTGCCACGAACTGCGCGAGCGCCTGCAACGTCTGCTCGACTTCTGGCACTACCCGCACGATGCACGCCAGTGCGTGCGCACCTTCCATGCGGCCATGGCCACGCTGGCCAAGGAACACCTGGGCAACCCGCGCTGGTTCGAGCAACTGGACGAACCCGGCGACGAACCAGATAACCCGCTCACTGGCGGGCGCCTGCGCCCCGCACAGCAGCGCCTGCTCAAGCAGGCCTACCAGAATGCCTACGCAGAGGACGCACGCTTTCGCGTCCTGACTCACCGCCTGCTCAAATTGCCTGCCCCGGAGGAGCCACCAAAGGGCAAGGCCAAGGCGCCGCTGGATGCCTGCAAGCTGGCCGGTGAATTCACTGCACTGCCTCTGTTCGAGCTCCTGCACGGGCAGATCGACTTCGCCGAGAGCCTGGGCATTCGCCTCGACCGTCTAGAGGTGAAAGCCCTGGATTGCGCGCCCCGCGAACGCGACTTCATCGAAGCCATGCAGCGTTTTCACCAACACTTCAGCGCTCTGCTGCAAGGCCAAGGGTTGATCAGTTTCAACGGTGCCTTCGCGCAACTGAGCGAACGCCTGCAAAACGCCGACAATGGAAAACCCGGCCCCGCCCTGCTCGCCCTGAGCCACTTGCTGATCGACGAATTCCAGGACATCTCGCCACAGATCGTGCTGTGGCTGCAGGCCGTGCACCGTCGCCTGCATGCTGCGGGCGAGCGCATCAGCCTGATGGCCATCGGCGACGACTGGCAATCGATCTACGGTTGGCGCGGCAGCTCGCCGGAGCTGTTCATCGATTTCGACCGGCACTTCCCCAGCCGTGGCCGCAGCAAGAGCAGCACCTTGCTGCTGGGCACCAACTACCGCAGCATCGAGCCGGTGATCCGCGATGGCGAGAAGGTGCTCGCTGAAGTGCACAACAAGCAGGCCAAGACCTGCGTCGCGGCCAAGGCAATGCAACCGGGCGATCATGGCGTCAAGCTGATCCAGCGCTTCGACCTGGCCAGCGGCCTGCCGACGCTGCTCAAGGAAATCACCGCGCAGTGCCAGCATGTCAGCCAGCGCGCCAATGCGGATCGTACCGCCGTGCTGCTGCTCAGCCGACGCAACGAGCCACTGCAGCAGGTGCGCGCGCAGTTGGACAAGACGCTGCCGGTCAGAGCCATGACCATCCACCGCGCCAAGGGCCTGCAGGCCGAAGTGGCGATCATCCTCGACGACTGCCTGCCGGTGGAGAAGCACCCGCTGCGCAACGCGCTCTACGCCCACTGCGGCTTCTTCGCCGGCAGCTACGACCAGGCCATGCAGGACGAAGCCCGGCGCCTGGCCTACGTAGCCATCACCCGTGGCGTAAGCCGCGTGCTGTGGTACACGCGCAAGGCCCAGGGCGCCACGCAGTGCTTGGCAGCGAGCCGGCCAATCGCGCAAGCTTCAGGCTGATCGGCACTTCAGGCGTTCCCATGGACAAACTGCTGGCTCTGCGCACCTTCGTCGCCACCGTTCGCTGCGGTGGTTTTTCCGCTGCGGCGCGGCAGCTGGGCCTGGCCACCTCGTCGGTGACCCGTGCGGTCAACGCTCTTGAACAGGAACTGGGCTGCGTACTGCTCAACCGCAACACGCGGCAGATCAGCGTCAGTGAGGCCGGACGCGACTACTTCGAACGCGCCCTGGCCATCCTCGATGCCCTGGACGAAGCCGATGCGGCCGTGACCGACAACGGCGAAGAGGTGCGTGGTCGCCTGGCGGTAAGCGTGCCGGTGGAGTTCGCCCGGCGCATCATCGCCCCGCACCTAGGCGAACTGCTGGAACGACACCCGCAGCTGGAGTTGACCCTGCGCGTGACCGACGAGGTGGTCGACCTGCTCAGCGAACGGGTCGATCTGGCGCTGCGCCTGGGCTCTTCCATCGTCAGCGACGACGTGGTCAGCCAGCGCGTCGGCAGTTTCACGCGCTGGCTGGTAGCGAGTCCGCAGTATCTGGCGCGCACCTCGCCCATCGAACATCCGGATGCACTCCAGGCGCACGCCTGCCTGCAGTATGACTACGGCAGCCCGGCGCACTACTGGCGCTTCGAGCAGGACGGAACGACCTTGCAGGTGCCGGTCACGGGGAGCCTGCGCAGCAACAACGCCGACGTCCTGCGCCAGGCGGCCCTGGCCGGTCAGGGCGTAGCACTGCTGTCGGACTGGCTGGTACGCGATGATGTGGACAGTGGCAAGCTGCAGCGCCTGCTGCCCGACTACGAAGTCGCCCCAGGCCCGCACGAAGGCACCATCCACCTGCTGTATCTGCCCAATCACCGGGGTTCGAAACGCATCGCCGCATTCAGTGAGTTCCTTCAGGCGCTGCTGCAGCGCTGAGCGCCTTTGCACAGTGCGCAACGCACTGTTGCCGATTCGACGGATTCTCCGCCTGGCGTCACCTGCCTAACCTTGCGCCGGTCGTTCCCTCTCACCGAGATCCCATCATGACCAGCCAGACCTCCTCACTCACGAGCGAGTCGCCAGCCCTGCCGCAGGCACTGGTGCTGCTGTTCGCCCTGTGCTGCGGCGCCATCGTCGCCAACCTCTACTACGCCCAGCCGATCATCGAGCTGATCGCCCCGGATGTCGGCCTCAGTGCCGAGCGCGCCAGCCTGATCGTTTCGCTGACGCAGATCGGCTATGCCCTCGGCCTGCTGTTCCTGGTGCCGCTGGCCGACCTGCTGGAAAGCCGCCGGTTGATGCTGATCACCACCGCAGCCGCCCTGCTCTGCCTGCTGGCGGCGGCCTTCGCGAATCAGCCGGATGTGTTTCTTGGCCTGGCACTGCTGATCGGCCTCAGCTCGGTTTCGGTACAGATGCTGATCCCCCTGGCCGCCAACCTGGCACCGGAGGCCAACCGTGGCCGCGTGGTGGGCAACATCATGAGCGGCCTGCTGCTGGGCATCCTGCTGGCGCGGCCGCTGGCCAGCCTGGTAGCCGGCGAATTCGGCTGGCGCGCGGTGTACCTGATGGCAGCCGGGCTTATGCTGCTGATCACCCTGGTGATCGCCACCACCATCCCGCGTCACGCCCCCAGCCACCGCGCCAGCTACGGGCAACTGCTGGCCTCGCTGGCTCACCTGCTGCGCCGCTACCCGACACTGCGCCGCCGTGCGCTTTATCAGGGCCTGATGTTCGCCAGTTTCAGTCTGTTCTGGACGGTCGCGCCGCTGGAACTGTCGCGCCACCTCGGATTGAGCCAGCAGGACATCGCCCTGTTCGCCCTTGCCGGCGCCATCGGCGCAGTCGCAGCGCCTATCGCCGGGCGTCTGGCCGATGCCGGCCATACCTGGCGCGCCAGCCTGGTGGCGCTGATCCTGGCACCACTGGCCTTCGCTCCCAACCTGTTGAGCGCCGGACTGGGCTGGATCGGCCTGGTCGTCACTGCCATCGTGCTGGATTTCGCCGTGCAGATGAGCATGGTGCTCGGCCAGCGCAGCATCTACGCACTGGAGCCGCAGAGCCGCGCCCGGCTCAATGCGCTGTACATGACCAGCATCTTCGTCGGTGGCGCCATCGGCTCGGCACTGGCCAGCCCGATCTACGAGCGCTTTGGCTGGTCAGGCACGGCGCTACTGGCCGCCGGGTTGCCGCTGCTGGCACTGCTGGCATTCATTGGCAAGGAGAAGTGAAGGCGCCGGCGCAGTGTAAAAATCGCAGGCAACAAAAAACCCGCCTAAGCGGGTTTCTTCCCAACCATCCGACATCCTGTCGGTCGCCAATCCTGGCTTGGTCATCTTCCTTGATCCTCAGCAATCCGTCGCTGCAGGGGATGTGTGTAGATTAATGATCGGGTCTGAGTAGCAATAGCAGCGGTTGGCGCCAGAGCGTGTAAGACATTTGCCATAGCGTTACTGATTGACGATCCCGCCGGGCACCTTATGCTCAGTGAAACAAGGAGTCGTCATGCATTCAGCCCCGGAAGCTCTCCGTGCAATCCCGGAAAACCGCTACGCCGAACAGTTACGCCGCGGTTTTCGTTTCTTGCGTTTCAGCCAGCCGCTGGAACAGGAATATCACCAGTACATCAGCCAGGTACAGGCGCGCTATCAGAAAATCGCAGTGCTCCTGGGGCTCGGCATATGGATGATTTTCAGCCTTGTCGATGCACTGCGCCTGGATCTGTGGCAACGCTTCCCAGATTATCCAGCAGCGCTCTGGGGCCTGCTATTGGTGCGCGGCTCGATCATCTTCACGCTCTGCCTGCTCGCCCTGTTACTGCTCAACGGCAGCCGTAAGCACTATGGCCCGCAGGTGGTCACCGTCACCCTGCTGAGCCTGGTGCTGGGCACCACGCTGACGATCATTTTTTACCAGAATCTGAGCGTCCCAATCTCCAACAGCGTGCTGTTACTGATGGCCATCACCCTGTTCTTCCCGCTCGGTCTGTCGTTTCGCGGCAATCTGCTGCTGGCGGCGGCCAGCCTGCCGCTGGTCGTGGCGCCTGGGCTGTGGCTGTTATCGGAGACACAACACGTCGATCACCTGCGCTTGTGCTTCATTTTCAGCTTGGCACTGCTGATCTGTGCAATGGGTGCCTATGTCAGGGATCACACCCAGCGCGAGCAATTTCTGCTGCTGCAATTGCTGGACTGGCAAGCCAACCACGATCCGCTGACCGCTCTGCACAACCGCCGCAGCTTCACTCAGCATCTGGATCTCGTTCTGCGCCAGGCTAACCGCGAGTCGGCCAAGGTTGCGCTACTGATGCTCGACATTGACCATTTCAAGCGTTTCAACGATCACTACGGACATCAGGCCGGCGACGATGCTCTGCGTCAGGTAGGTCGACTGCTGCAAAATTTCGCTCGTCGCCCCATGGACATGGCAGTACGTTTAGGCGGAGAAGAGTTCGCCCTGCTGCTATATGACTGCGATGCTGAACAGCTGCAAACACTCGGAGAAGCACTGCGCAGCGGATTGGCCACCCTGAACATTGCCCACGCCGCCTCACCGACGGCCGACCACCTCACCGTCAGCATGGGCGCACGCCTGGCCATGGACGGCGAAAGCAGCGAAGAGCTGTATCGCCAAGTCGACGACTTGCTCTATCAGGCCAAACAGGCCGGTCGCAATCACCTGACACTGGGCTGAGCATTTGTGGACAACCAGGAACCGTCGGGAAGGATTTTTGACGTTGCTTACGAGGCCCGAGCGCTTGTTGCCAAAAATCGCAGGCAACAAAAAACCCGCCGAAGCGGGTTTCTTCCCAACCATCCGACATCCTGTCGGTAGCCATTCCTGGCTTGGTCATCGTCCTTGATCCTCAGCGATCCGTCGCTGCAGGGGATGTGTGTAGATTAGAGATCGGCTCGCAATGGCAACAGTGGTGGTTGCCGCCACGCCGTGTAAGCCTTTTGCCATACCACACAGAGTCAGCGCCCGATCATTCGCGCCAGCACGTCCTCGCCGCCCTGGCGGCGATGGACGAACGCCATGGCCGCGTGACCGATGACCATGAACAGCAGCAGCCAGCCGAGGTTGCCGTGCAACAGGCTGGCGGGCGCGATCATCCATTCGATCTTGGCGTCGCTGAAGCCAGGCATGATGGTCATGCCGAAGGCGACGAACTCGCGGCCCGAGCCGTACTGGCGTAGCAGCGCGACAAAGGGAATCACGAACAGCAGGCCATACAACGCCAGATGGCCGAAGCGTGCCAGTGTGCTGACTGGGGCCGGCCGGCGGCTGCTGTTGTACAGCGCCCAGAGCAGGCGAATCACCACCAGCACCATGAGCAACAGCCCGGTCGCCTTGTGCGTACCCCAGAGGAATTTATCCAGCGCGCTGTCTTCCATCAGGGCATGCGCCAGTACGGTCAAGAATTGCCACCCCAGCAAAACGGCCATACCCCAGTGCAGCCAACGTGTAACCGCACCATAGCGCTGCGCGGAATCATGCAGATTCGACATCGTGGTTCCTCTCCAATGTCATGTACGAAAACGGTGTTCAGGCCAGACGGCCGAATGCCCCATACGAGGCAAAGACCCGCCCCAGACGCAATGGTGCCGCGCAGCAGAACGTTGATGCGCCTCATAGATGTTAGCGGGTATGTCAGAAGGGCATCACGCCACGCCCCCGGCAGGCGGGGGCGTGGCGGATGATCAGGCATCGCGCAGGGCTTCGCGCCAGGCGTGATATTGCGGCTCCTGCCAGATGCGCGCGTGCAGGCGCGCCATGCCGTCAGGATCGTTGAGCAGACGCCAGCGGGTCGCCTCGACCTTACCCTCAGGTCCGACGCTGAGGATCTCATCGATACGCTCGGCGCGCAGCGCTTCGGCAGCCGGCACCACCTTGGCGTGGCGGGCGCGGGCCATGGCGCAGACCAGGGCGTTGTACAGCGGGTCGACCACTGCACGCAGGAAGCCCTTGCGCAGAGCTCGTGAGCTGTTCAATTGCTCGTACTCGGCGGTATTGCTCAGCTCCACCGGCACCTTGTGTTCTTCCGGAATCAGGAACAGCTTGCTGCGCCGTGCTGCCAGGCCCGGTGCCGTGCGGCTGGTCAGCACCGAGACCACCGGCGACAGCACCAGTGAAATGACGATAGGTGCCAGCCACCAGAGGAAGTCCGGGTTGAGCCAGGCCACCAGCGCCGTCCAGCTGAGTCCGATCAGCACCTGGGTGCCGTGACGGCGGAAGGCTTCGCTCCAGGGGGTCGAGTCATCCACGCGCTGCGGCGAGTTCCACTGCACCGACCAACCGAGGAAGGCGGCGGTGACGAACAGGCTGTGGAACAGCATGCGCACCGGCGCCAGCAGCACCGAGCAGGAGGCCTCGAGCAGCATCGACAACAGCACCCGCGTACGACCACCGTAGGCCTCGGCACCCTTGATCCAGATCAGCAGCACGCTGAGCAACTTGGGCAGGAACAGCAGGGTCATGGTCGCCGAGAACAGGGCGATGGCCTCGTGTGGCTGCCAGCGCGGCCACAGCGGATAGAGCTGGTTGGGCTGCAGGAAGTACTCCGGCACCATCAGCGTATGAATCGCCAGCAGGCAGGTCGAGAGCACCAGGAACAGCAGCCACAGCGGCGCGGACAGGTAGGACATGACCCCGGTGAGAAACACCACGCGGTGTACCGCGTGCATGCCACGCACCAGGAACAGACGGAAGTTCATCAGGTTGCCGTGGCACCAGCGGCGGTCACGCTTGAGCTCGTCGAGCAGGTTCGGCGGCAACTCTTCATAACTGCCCGGCAGGTCGTAGGCGATCCATACGCCCCAACCAGCGCGGCGCATCAGCGCGGCTTCGACGAAATCGTGGGAGAGGATCGCGCCAGCGAAAGAACCGGTGCCCGGCAGCGGTGCCAGGGCGCAGTGCTCGATGAAGGGTTTGACCCGAATGATCGCGTTGTGGCCCCAGTAGTGCGACTCACCCAGCTGCCAGAAGTTGAGGCCAGCGGTGAACAGCGGCCCGTAGACGCTGGTGGCGAACTGTTGCAGCCGCGCATAAAGGGTGTCCATCCCGGACGCCTTGGGCGCGGTCTGGATGATGCCGGCACCCGGGTTGGCCTCCATCAGGCGTACCAGGCGGGTCAGGCATTCGCCGCTCATCACACTGTCGGCATCGAGCACCACCATGTAGCGGTAGTTGCTGCCCCAGCGCCGGCAGAAGTCGTCGATGTTGCCGCTCTTGCGCTTCACCCGACGCCGACGGCGGCGGTAGAAGATATGGCCGAAGCCTTCCACTTCGCGGCACAGCTCCATCCAGGCCTGCTGTTCGGCCACGCAGATATCCGGGTCGTTGCTGTCGCTGAGAACGAAGAAGTCGAAGTGATCGAGCTGCCCGGTAGCCTTGAGCGACTCGAAAGTCGCCCGCAGACCGGCGAACACGCGCGGCACGTGCTCGTTGGCGATCGGCATCACCAGTGCGGTGCGCGCCCGTGGCGAAATCGGCTCATCACCGCAGCTGGTGGCCGAAATGCTGTAGCGATCATGCCCCTTGAGCAGCTGGAAGAAGCCCATCAGTGCGGTCCAGAAGCCCATCGACACCCAGCAGAACAGCAGGGCGAACAGCGCCAGGATGCTGGTCTGCACCACATAGGGCAGGATTTGCCGCGCCGACTCCTGCCAGGGCTGCTCGAACACCAGGCCCAGATCGACCAGCGACCAGCCCTGATAGGGCAGCACCGACTTCATGTACCAGGTAGCGACCACGGTCTGCGTGATCATCAATACCAGCAGCGCGGCGCGACGCACCGCCGCGACATGCCGCCAACGCTCTTCGGCGAAGTCTTCACTCTCGCGTGTACGAGGTCGCGGGGCGGGTTTCTCGCCCTTCAGACGGCGCCAACCGCGATCCAAGATATTGGTCTGCCAGGGCTCCGGCACCATACGCGTACGTCTGATCGGAGGGGTCGACTCGATGGTGGGCCGACCCTGGTGATCCTGCACGATGCGGCAGCCGCGCTCGAGCGCATCCGGCCAGCCCAATGCCAGGCGGGCTGGCACCGAGTCGAGCATCTCGCGGGTTTCTTCCAAAGGCTCGGCGGCTACGAGATCTTCCTCGTGCAGGGCACGATGCAAGGTCGCGAGATCCCCGCCCTCCTCTTCCAGGCGATGAGCCAGAGCCTGCTGCCGCTCATGATCGAGCGGCAGTTCTCCCAGATACTCCTGGATTTGCGTAGGGTCTAGAGTGTTATTCATGGGCAGGCAGTTGATAGCTCCAGGTTTCCGACAAGGGCTTGCCGTCCTCGACCAGGGCGGCGCGCATTTCCACCGGCTGCGCCGGGTTCTTGACCTTGATGCGCAGCATCAGGCGCCAGCCTTTGCTGACCGGGTTGTAACGCAGGCTGTCTTCCAGCAACTCGGCGTTGCCATCGACGCTGACCTGAACGGTCGGCGCCGCGTCAGGCGAACGCTTGGCCAGCGCCTCACCGACGAAATCGACCACCAGCGCAGTACTGCCATCAGCCTGACGAATCAGGTTGGCCTGCTTGATATCACCCTCCGACAGCCGGGTCTGGCTGACCATGGCCAGTTGCGGGTCATGCAGTTTGGCGTCGTCACGGCTGAAGTGTAGGCGATAGGCTACATCCAACGACTCACCCGGGGCCGGCAGCTTCTCGGGGCGCCACAGGGCGACGATGTTGTCGTTGGTTTCGTCCGGCGTGGGGATCTCCACCAGCTCGACATGACCAGCGCCCCAATCGCCGACGGTTTCCACCCAGCCGCTCGGGCGCAGCTCGTAGCGATCGTCGAGATCCTGATACTGGTTGAAGTCACGACCACGCTGCATCAGACCAAAACCACGCGGGTTGTCGATACGATAGCTGCTGACGTTGAGGCGCTGCGGGTTGTTCAGCGGACGCCAGATCCACTCGCCATTGCCGGCATGGATGGCCAGGCCATCGGAGTCATGCAGTTGCGGACGGTAATTCGGGCGCGGCCAGGGCTGGTTGGCACCGAACAGGTACATGCTGGTCAGCGGCGCGATGCCGAGTTTTTCGACGTTCTCACGCAGGTAGACCTTCGATTGCACCTCGAGCACGCTGTCGCGCCCCGGCTTGATTTCCATGCGGTAAGCGCCGGTGGCACGCGGCGAGTCGAGCAGTGCGTAGATCACCAGGCTGCGGCGATCGGGCTGCGGCTTTTCGATCCAGAATTCGCTGAAGCGCGGGAATTCTTCGCCCGATGGCAGCGCAGTGTCGATGGCCAGACCACGCGCGGAGAGGCCGAACACCTGGCCCTTGCCGACGATGCGGAAGTAGCTGGCCCCCAGCACACTCATCACTTCGTCGTGGCGGCCCTTGGCATTGAGCTCATGAATGACCTTGAAACCAGCGAAACCGAGATCCTTGAGGTCATCGGGATTCAGCTCGAGGTCGGCGAAATCGAACATCGACGGGTCGTACTTGATCTCGTGAGTGCCTTCGGCGGTCACTTCGTTGATCTTCACCGGTACATCGAAATGCATGCCCTGATGGAAGAAGTACAGCTGGAACGGCGTCTTGCCGTCTCGCCAGTGCGCCTTCTCTTCGAGGAAGCGAACCTTCTGGTAACCAGCGAACGGCAGCTCACGCAGCGAAGCGGGCAACCGGCTTTGCGGCGCACTGTAGCCTTCGGCGGCAAGCGCCTTGGCCTTGACCGCCACATCATCCAGATCAAAGGCCCAGCTCTGGGCAGCGAACAATAGAGGGAGCACACAGAGGGCCAGCTTGCCGGCCTTGCCCATACGAGCTCCAGAACAACGACTCATCGACACACAGCCTCCAGGGCAACACGTACTGACAAGCAGCGGCAAGCCCAGGGGCAGCCGCTGCAGGGAGTTGAAAACGGGCGAATGGTACAAACACAACGCGAGCACGATGCAGACTGCCAACCGAACGGTGACGTCTCCGCATGCGCGGATTCTTTCTGCGCATTATTACCAGATCGTGAAGTCCGGCACAGGTGCTCGCGCGAGTATATTTTTCGCCTCCTTGGGCCACGCCCTCATTGGCGTGGCAACAGTTCGAAACGCGCCTCCTGCACGGTCTCCGAATCCAGCCCCAACTGGGCACGGAAGGCACCTGGCTCGCTGACATGCTGCAGGCTGGCGTTGTAGAAACGCAGCATGGTTTCGTCGATCTCGAAACTCAGCTCGCGCGCCTCACCTGCTTCAAGCTTGACCCTGCGAAAATCCTTGAGTTCCTTCACCGGACGGATCACCGACGCGGCCTCATCGTGCAGGTACAGCTGCACCACGGTCGCGCCAGCCCGTGACCCGGTGTTCTTCAGCGTGACGCTGACGCGAATCTTCTCATCCGGCGTCATGCGCTCGGCGGACAGCTTCGGCGCCGACAGTTGGAAGTCGCTGTAGCTCAGACCGTAGCCAAACGGATACAGCGGGCCGTTGGGCTCCTCGAAATACTGCGAGGTGTAGTTGCCAGGCGTGCCGGGCGTGTACGGACGGCCCAGGCGCAGATGATTGTAGTAGGTGGGAATCTGCCCGACCGAACGCGGGAAGGTGATCGGCAGCTTGCCGGAGGGGTTGTGCTCACCGAACAGCACGTCGGCGATGGCGTTGCCGCCCTCGATACCGCTGTACCAGGTCTCCAGTATCGCATCGGCGTTTTCCTTCTCCCAGCCGAGCGCCAGCGGCCGGCCGTTCATCAGCACCAGCACCAGCGGCTTGCCGGTGGCCTTGAGCGCACGCAACAGCGCCTGCTGGCTGTCCGGCAGATCCAGGCGGGTGCGGCTGGACGACTCATGGGACATGCCGCGCGCCTCCCCCACCGCCGCGACGATGACGTCAGCCTGGGATGCCACACGCACAGCCTCCTCCAGCATCGCCTGCGGCGTGCGCTTGTCCAGCACGACTTCCGGGCGATCCCAGTTGAGCTGGTTGAGGTAATTGATCACATGAGCATCGTCGGTGACGTTGGCGCCGACGGCGTAGAGCAGCTTGCCCTGGCCTTGCAGCGCCGCCTCCATGCCCTTGCGCAGGGTCACTGCCTGCTGGGCCACACCGACCGCCGACCAACTGCCGAGCATGTCCACTGGCGAATCGGCGAGCGGGCCGATCAAGGCGACAGTGGTCTGCTTGCTCAGCGGCAGGGTGTCGCCATGGTTTTCCAGCAGCACCAGGGAGTCGCGTGCCATGGCCCGTGCATCGGCGCGGTGCAGGCGGCTTTCGGCATTGACGTCGGCCGGGTCGTCTTCGGCGCGGCCGATGCGGCGGAACGGATCGTGGAACAGGCCAAGGTCGTACTTGGTGGTCAGTACATGGGTGACGGCTTCATCCAGCACGCTCTGCGGCACCGCGCCGCTGCGCACCAAAACAGGCAGCTCCTGATCGTAGAGCGTGTCGGCCATGCTCATGCCGACACCTGCCGTGACCGCCAGTTTGGCAGCCTCACGGCCATCGGCGGCCACACCATGGCGCAGCAGTTCGGTGATCGCGCCATGGTCGCTGAGCGCCACGCCCTTGAAGCCCCAGTCGCGACGTAGCAGATCACGCAGCAGCCAGGAATTGGCCGAAGCAGGCACGCCATTGATCGCGTTCAGCGCCACCATCACGCCGCCGGCGCCGGCATCGATGGCAGCGCGATAAGGCGGCAGGTAATCCTGGTACATGCGCATCGGGCTCATGTCGACCACGTTGTAGTCGCGCCCACCCTCCACCGCGCCGTACAGGGCGAAGTGCTTGACGCTGGCCATGATGCGCTGCGGGTCGCTGGGATCCTTACCCTGGTAACCGTGAACCATCGCGGCGGCGATGCGCGAAACCAGGTACGGATCCTCGCCGAAACCTTCGGACGTGCGGCCCCAACGCGGATCGCGGGAAATGTCGACGGTCGGCGCGAAGGTCATGTCCAGGCCATCGGCGCTGGCCTCGAAGGCCGCGACCCGCGCGCTGTTCTCGATGGCAGGAATGTCCCAGCTCGAGGCCAGCCCCAGCCCAATCGGAAACGTAGTGCGATGGCCATGGATGATGTCGTAGGCGAAGAACACCGGGATACCCAGGCGACTGCGCAGCGCCGCCTCCTGCATCGGACGGTTTTCCGGGCGTATCACCGAGTTGAAGGTGGCGCCGATACGCCCTGCGGCCATCTCTTCGCGGATGCGCTCACGTGGCATGTCGCCGCCAATGCTGATCAGACGCAGTTGGCCGACCTTTTCCTCCAGGGTCATGCGGCCTACCAGATCGGCGATGAAGGCCGATTTGTCATCGACCGAAGGCGCGGCAGCCAGCAGGTTGGGGAGGATCAGGACAGAGGCAAGAGCGAAGTGGTGCAGGTATTTCATCGAGAGCGGCATCCGGGATGCGAATCATTGTTTGAATGGCCGCCACGATACTCCGAGTCCTCGCGCCGCGCCGCGGGTTGGTGCAAAAAAACTTAAGCACCATTCAAAGGCGTTCCAGCAATTACGACCCCAGACTTTCACAAACTTGCGCATTTTTTTCTTCGCCTCTGGTTTTGCCTGTCGGCAGGCGTAGCATGACCGCATTCGGGAGATGGTGATGGCGCAATTCGAACATCTGCAGGTATTCCAGAGCATGAGCCGCTCGCCCAACGCGCGGCTGCACGCCATGGCCGAACTGGGCAACGGCATGGCCGTGGCACGCTGGAGCAACGCCCATGATGCGCGTGACTACCTTGCCCCCAGCCACCACACGCTGTCGTGCTACCTCAGTGGCGGCACTGGCACCTTTCGCCGTGAGCAACCCGGCAACAAGGGCGCGCCGGATAAACTGTGCATCCTGCCGGCCGAACACCAGTCGGCCTGGATCATCAATGGCGAGATTCAGCTTGCCCACCTCTATATAGAGCAGGAGCAGTTCGCCCTTGGCGCGGTCGCCCTGCTCGATCGCGAACCGCGCAGCCTGCAACTGGAAGAAGCGACCTTTCTCGAGGACGCCGAACAGTCCGCGCGTTTCCGCCAGCTGTGTACCCTCGACTGGCAGGAACCGGGCGAACGCCTGCTGGCCAGCAGCCTGGCTCACCAGTTGCTCGACCATGCGCTACTCCACCAGGTTGGCCTGCGCCAGGGCCTGCGTCTCAAGGGCGGCCTGGCACCGCTGCAACGCAGGCGTGTGCGCGAGTTCATCGAGCAGCATCTGGAAACGCCGCTGCCTCTGAGCCAGCTGGCCGCGCTTTGTGCCCTGTCGGAATACCACTTCGCGCGCATGTTCCAGAGCAGCTTTGGCCTGCCGCCTCATCGCTACGTGTTGGCCCGGCGCCTGGCACGTGCCTGTCAGATGCTACGTCAGCCAGCCCCTGCTCTGAGCGAGGTGGCATTGGCCTGCGGCTTCGCCAGCGCCAGCCATTTCAGCAATCGTTTTCGCCAGGCACTGGGCGCCACACCGGGGCAGTACCGCGCTGCATTCCTGTAGGACGAAAACAACCCGCCTCCCACCCTACCGTCGGCAATCTCGGCGCCACGCCTGCTAATCGTCACGCGGCTATGCGAAAATCTGTGGCTTTGCATTGCCACGTCCCAGTCATGCGCCCATTCCTTTTCGCCACGGGGCTTCGTTGATGCCTCTGGATATTCACCAGTTACGCCAGGAGGACTGGCGTTCCGAGTTCGGCGCGGGCGACCTGCGCCGTGGCATTGCCTACGCCGAAGAAAAACGCAGCAAACTGCTCAGCCTCAAGGACCACAGCTTGCTCGCCAATTGCCGTGGTTCCGGCGGGCAGACCTACCAGCAGCGCATCACGCTGCACCCTTACGGGCGCAAATGGAGCGTGACCGGCCACTGCAACTGCCCGGTTGGCTTCAACTGCAAGCACGTGGTCGCCGCCCTGCTCACCCTGGAAGCGCAACAGCGCGCCGGCAGCGACCTGTCGGACATCATCGTGGTGAACAAGGAACTGGCGGAAACACGCCTCGAAGGTATCGCCCCCTCCGCCATCCTCAGCCTTGGCAGCCAGGTGCGCGTGCATTTCGACGCACGCAAGGGACGCATGCAGGAACAGACCCAGCACCGCGCGGCGCTGGCCTTCGACTACGCCGGGCACAAGGTTTTCGGCAAACCGGCCAAGGATCTGGTCAAGCGCCTGGATGAGCAAACCAACCTGCGCCTGATCCGCGACGGCGGCGCCGAAGCCAGCCTGCGTAAACGTCTGGAAAGCCTTGGACTGCAGGTAGCGTTGCGCCAGAGCGAAGCGCTGCCGGCCGAAGCCGGCGAGCCGTTCGAACTGGAGCGCGAGCGCGACTGGCTGGATTTCGTCCAGCAGCAACTGCCGCAGCTGCGCGCCGAAGGCTGGCAAATCCATATGCGCCCGGACTTCCAGTACAACCTCGCCGAGGTCGACGACTGGTACGCCGAGGTCGAGGAAGATCCGCAGCAGAACTGGTTCGATCTGGAGCTGGGCATCGAGGTGGAGGGCCAGCGCCTGAGTCTGCTGCCGATCCTGCTTCAGGCCATCCGCCGCACGCCCTGGCTGCTGGCGCCCGAAGCGCTGGCCCAGCGCGCCGACGAAGATCGCCTGCTGGTCAGCCTGCCGCAGGGCGGCAAACGCATCGCCCTACCCTTCGCCCGATTGAAACCACTGCTGGCCACGCTCGGCGAGCTGTATTTCCGCGACCCTGGCGACGATCACCTGCCGCTGCGCCTGGGCCGCGCCGACGCCGCGCGCCTGGCCGAACTGGCCCAGGGGCCCGAGCTCAGTTGGCAAGGCGGCGATGAATTGCGCGGCTTCGCCCAGCGCCTGCAGAACCTGGCGGTACGTGAAATTGCGCCACCCGAGGGTTTGCAGGCCGAACTGCGCACCTATCAGGTGCAGGGCCTGAACTGGATGCAGACCCTGGCCGAACTGCGCGTCGGTGGCGTACTGGCCGACGACATGGGCCTGGGCAAGACCCTGCAGACCCTGGCGCATATCCTCTGCGAGAAACAGGCCGGGCGCCTGAAAAATCCAGCACTGATCGTCATGCCCACCAGCCTGATACCCAACTGGCAGGACGAGGCGGCGCGCTTCACCCCGCAGTTGCGCGTACTGGCGCTGCATGGCAACAAGCGCAAGGCGCTGTTCGAGGAGATCGCCGAGCACGATCTGATCCTCACCACCTACGCCCTGCTACCACGCGACCTCAAGGCGCTGAACCAGCAGCGCTATCGCCTGCTGATTCTCGACGAAGCACAAAACATCAAGAATCCGCGCAGCAAGGCGGCCACTGCAGCGGCTCAGGTGCAGGCCGACCTGCGCCTGTGCCTGACCGGCACACCGCTGGAGAACCACCTGGGCGAGCTGTGGTCGCTGTTCCACTTCCTCATGCCGGGCTGGCTCGGCGACGCCAAGGCCTTCACCCGCGACTACCGCACACCCATCGAAAAACGTGGCGACGCCCAGCGCCTGAATCATCTGAATGGGCGCATCCGCCCCTTCCTGCTGCGCCGCACCAAGGAACAGGTGGCCAGCGAGTTGCCGCCAAAGACCGAGATTACCCAATGGGTCGAGATGACCCAGCTGCAGCGCGACCGCTACGAGACTCTGCGCCTGGCCATGGACCAGAAGGTACGCGACGAAATTGCCCGCCAGGGTCTGGCCCGCAGTCATATCGTCATCCTCGAAGCCCTGCTGCGCCTGCGCCAGAGCTGCTGCGACCTGCGTCTGCTCGGAGAGGATAATGGCGAGTTGGGTGCCAACGACTCGGGCAAGCTCAGCGCCCTGCTGGACATGCTCGTAGAGCTGGTCGACGAAGGCCGCCGGGTACTGCTGTTCTCCCAGTTCACCTCGATGCTGGCGCTGATCGAGGCGGAATTGCAGGCGCGCAAGATCGCCTACGCCAAACTGACCGGCAGCACCCAGGACCGGCGCACACCGGTACAACGCTTCCAGGCGGGGGAGTTTCCGGTTTTTCTGATCAGCCTCAAGGCCGGTGGCAGCGGTCTCAACCTGACCGCCGCCGACACCGTGATCCACTTCGACCCCTGGTGGAACCCGGCCGCCGAAGCCCAAGCCAGCGACCGCGCCTACCGCATCGGCCAGGACAAACCTGTGTTCGTCTACAAGCTGATCGCCCGTGGCAGCGTCGAGGAAAAGATCCAGCAACTGCAGCAGGCCAAGGCCAACCTGGCCAAGGGCGTGCTCGACGGTGGCAGTCAGGGCCAGTGGCAACTGAATGAAGAAGACCTGGCGGCGCTGTTCGCGCCGCTCGACTGACGCCCCGCTCCACCATGACGCCCGCAGTGGTGGATGAAAAGAGCGTCGACTACGCGCCCCGATCCACCCTACATTTCAGTCAGACGCATCGTCGCGCTCGGACTCGGCGTCCTCGCGGTTGCGCGCCTTGCTGCGCGGGTGTGAACCAGCCACGGCGGGAAAACGCGACGAGGCGTAGCGCACCACCAGAATCGCCAGGGCCAGCAGCAGGATCGCTCCCGACACCATCACCACGCCCCAAGTCGGTTTGTGGGTGTGAGAAATGTCGGAAATCAGCAAACGGGTCAACGCGGTGATCGCTACATAGATCATGAAGCGAATCGGCATGTGGTTGGTCTTGAAGTAGATGCCCACCATCGCCGCCAATTCCAGGTAGATGAACAGCAACAGAATGTCATCGACCGTGATGTGTCCCTTTTCCAGCATGCCGATGAAGGTCATCACCCCCGCCCAGGCCGTGATCGCCCCGATGGCGAACAGCGCCAGGTAATGGAAGGCCTCCATCAGCAGATTACCCAAGGATTCCGCCAGGCCATGCATGCCCGTACGCAGACGTTCCGCCCAATTCATCGTGTCACTTCTCCCCAACCATACATGCTGCCCTTGCATCCGACATGGATGCACGCCGACGAGCATGCAGGAAAAACACCAGCTTGAGGATGATGCGCGGATGTGACGGAAAGACACAGGCCGCTCAGACTACAGCGAGTACCGGCTGACGTGATTCAGGCCAGGCGAAGCAGTGCTTGCCCGCCTGTTTGGCGCGATACATGGCCATATCGGCCGCCGCGATAAGCCGGCGACGATCTTCGCCATGTTCGGCATAACGCGCCAGACCAACGCTGACGCCCACCCGCACCTCGGGAAACTGCTCCAGCAGCGGCGCGTCAAGCGCCTCGATCAGACGCCGCGCCAGGCGTTCGATAGCGTCGGCATCACCTGCCGCGATGATAGCGAACTCGTCCCCGCCAAGCCGTGCCAACACTTCACCTTCACGCATCAAACCCTGCCAGCGTGCAACCACTGCCTTGAGTGTCGCGTCTCCGGCAGCGTGGCCATGCTGATCGTTAATCGGTTTGAAGCCATCAAGATCGAGATAGAGCAACGCCACCTGACGCTCTCCCCGCCTGGCGAGCGCCAATGCCTGATCCAGCGTTTCGTTGAAGGCTCGTCGATTGGGTATTTGGGTGAGACTGTCATGCTTCGACTCGAAGGCCAGGCGCTCGAGCAACTCGGCGCGCTCACTGAGGTCACGACGCAAATCGATAAACAGCAGCGAGAGCAGCCCGAGCATCATCAACGCACCACCGCCGCCACCCCATAGCGCCAGATTCGAGCGCCATTCAAGATCCGCCTTCTGTTCTTCAAGGGACGCCGTGACGCCTCGTACGATATTGCCGATGCGTACACGCATTTCATCCATGTAGAGCTTACCGACGTCCTCGGCCAGAATACGCTGTGCAGCGTTCTGCCCCTGCTCCCTACGCACGACGATGGTCTGTGCCAGTTCGTTGCGCTTGAGCTGGCTGAGTCCGGCAATCGCATCAATATCAGGCTTGTAAGCCCTGAGCATCGGGGTTTCGACAAGTAGCAACAGTTGCTCATCCAGTTGCCCGATGGCTCGTTCGTAGGGCGCGAGGTACTGCTCGTTGCCTGTCAGCAAATAGCCGCGCTGACCGATCTCGGCGTCCTGCAGGATAGAAAGCAGCGAAGACAGCCGGTAAAGGGATCGATACAGATCTTGTACATCACGACCACTGGAGAGGCTGGCCTGACTTCCCCAGATTGCCCCGATGAGTAGCATCAGGCTCAGGTAAAACAGTGCCACCAGCGCGAGCAACTTGCGCTTTACACGACCGACTGAGTTCAAGGTGAACACCTCATGATTGGGCACTGCAAATGCGAAGCGCATACGCCCGGAGTGACTATAGATGCCCACTAAACAGCTACACAAGCGCCGCCCCGGAAAACGTTTGATAAAGAATCCGATGCCGACTCAACATATACAATAATTGTACAAACGTACCTGATTCTGTCGTTGGCGATACCTACACCCAAACGCCGCCACCCGCTGAATGCAGGCGCAAATCGAGTTATCTAAGCTGCCCATCAAGCCCAATGCTGGCAAAAGAGAAGCGAGTCCTTTATTCTCGCCACCACTGTACAAAAAACCAGTTAATTACTGACCAACACGCATGAAGGCAGACGAGGTGATGAATGGCCGTCGAAGTGGTGTATCGCAGCAGTCGCGATCCGGAGCGCTTGTTTATGGATAAGGCCGAAGCCGATCGTTACGACAAGATGCTGGAGCTGGCCGAGCGCCTGAGCGAGGTTCTGCACAAGGCCGTGCCTTCCTTGAGCGAGGAACAGGGCGAGGAACTGGGTATCTTCATGGCCAAGAATCGCGACGTGTTTGCCAAAGCGTTCAAGAGCCAGCCCGATGCCCTCGACGAACTCGAGGTCGACGCAGCCAGCGAGTGATCGAGTATATGGGCCCCGTGTTGCGCGCACGGGGCCTACCCAGTGAGCGCCAGGCGCATCATCCGTTGTTGATTGGATAATGCCCCGCAGCCTGCTCCAGCCAGGCTGGCAAATCTCGTCGTTTGACACCCTCGCGCTGCGCACGGCCCAGCTGTTCAAGCATGTATTGACGTTTGCGCTCCTCGCCCTCGGCAAATGAAAGCGCCAGATCGCGATCACTCCATTGGCGAATGCGGCGAAACAGCCACCAGTGAAAGTACAGGCCGGCAGCGGTGGTGACGACGATAATAAAATAGTCCATGGTGAATCCTCCTTTCACCACGCTAATCGAGCCCGTACGCAGCGCCAAGTGCGGCATTGCCGCAGGCTATGGAGGCCACTCGATGATCCGTTGCAAGCGGGTTTATCTCGATGCCCAGGCCGGCGACGGCCAACGCATACTGGTCGACCGACTATGGCCAAGGGGCCTGTCCAGGGACGCCTTGGCGTTCGATGAATGGCTACCCGAAGTCGCGCCATCTACCGAACTACGCAAGGCCTTCGCTCATCGCGCCGAAGCCTTCGATGATTTCAGTGCGGCCTACCGCCGTGAGCTGGCGGGTCACCCTGAACATTGGCAGCGACTGCTGCATTGGGCGGCGAGCGGCACGCTTACGCTGCTCTACGCCGCACGCGATGAGGAACACAACAACGCGCGAGTTCTGGCGGAGTTCCTCGAGGATGAGCTACAGCGATACGACTCGCCCAGTTCACCTGTGTGCTACCAGAGCGAATTCGACGGCAATTGAGCGCACTGACGTCGCCGCGATGCTGCCTGGCCAGGCTCAGACCCGCCCCCCCCGGAACGGGTCGGATAGCAGCTAGGTGCGATAGAGCAGGCTCTCCGCCAGATAGTCTGCGACTCGCGCCGGGGAACGTTTTTCAGCCTGAGCATGGGCGTAGACCTCGGTCAGACGCCGGCTGATCTGCGCCAGATGTGCGGTGATCGCCGGCAACTCCTCACCGCGATGACGCAGTGCCACGTAGATCAGCCCTCCGGCATTGAGCACGTAATCCGGCGCGTAGAGAATCCCGCGAGCTTCCAGCTGGTCGGCCACTTCGGGGCTGGCCAGCTGATTGTTGGCAGCCCCTGCCACCGCTGCGCAGCGCAGATGAGCGACTGTCTGTGCATTCAGCACACCACCCAGGCCGCAGGGCGCGAGAATGTCGCAGGGCGTGGTGAGCAGCGCATCGCTGGCAATCGGGTGCGCCCCCAGTTGTTCGACGGCCAGTTGCACACGCCCGGCATCGAGGTCGCTGACCAGCAGTTCGACGCCAGCGGCATGCAGCGCTTCGGCCAGGGCGAAGCCGACATTGCCCAGGCCCTGAATGGCGACCCGCAGCCCTTCCAGATCGTCGCTGCCAAGGCGCGCCTGGGCGGTGGCGCGAATGCCCGCGAATACGCCCAAGGCTGTGTGCGGCGACGGATCACCCTCGCTGGTCGTGCTGGTTGCGTGATTGGTGTACTGGGCGATGCAGTCCATATCGGCACTGGAGGTGCCGCTGTCGATGGCGGTGATGTAACGTCCATTGAGGGTTTCGATAAAACGCCCGAAGGCCTCGAACAGCGCGGCCCGGCTCTGCAGATGCGGCGGACGGATGATCACCGCCTTGCCGCCACCGTGATCGATACCGGCCAGCGCTGCCTTGTAACTCATGCCCTGAGCCAGACGGATGGCATCGCCAATGGCGCTCTGTTCATCGGCATAGGGCAGGTAACGACAGCCGCCGAGTGCTGGCCCGAAGCGGGTGTTGTGAATGGCGATAACGGCCTTGAGACCGCTGGCCGGATCCTCGGCCAGGTGCAGGGCCTCGAGGCGGGCGGCTTCCATCATGCTGAACATGGGCGAGCTCCCGATCGGACTTCAGGCCTCAGTATAGGAGAACCACACTGGACGACGACCTTGTCAGGGGCTACAAAAGCACAATCTAGTGGAGAATGCGATGAACCCACGCCAAGCCTGCCTGCAGTGCCTGCAACGCGATCCACCCGCCCTGTTCGAGGCGGCGCTGTGGATCGCCGCCGAACACGATGATCAGCTCCAGCCCGCGCAGATCATGAGCGACCTGCACAGCCTGTTACTACAGGTCAGCGCTGGACTACCCGCCCTGCCCGCTCGCGAACTGGCCCAGCCGCTGCTGCGCCGACTGGCCGAGCTCGATTTTCAAGAAGACGACGAAGGCGTGACACGTCCATGCCATGCCCTGCTGCATGAAGTGCTACGCCGTCAACGCGGCCAGCCGCTGACCCTGGCATTGATTGCGCTGGAAGTGGCGCGCCGTCTGGACATTCCACTACAGGGCGTGAATTTCCCTGGTCATTTCATGCTCCGTGTACCTGGCGCCGATCACCTGCTCGACCCTTGCGGTGGGCGCCGCCTGTACACCCGCGACTGCCGTGACCAGCTCTATCGCCAGCTGGGCCCAGATGTCGAACTCAGCGCTGTGCATCTGCAGACAGCCGACGCTACCGACATGCTACGACGCCTGTCGCGCAATCTGCGCCTGCTGCATATGCAGCACGATGCCCCGGAAGCTGCGCTCAAGGATGCCGAGCGTGTCCTGCAACTCGGTCCGCCGAACCTGGTCGATCACCTGGCTCGCGCGGATGTCTATCGGCAACTGGATTGCCCACAGGGTGAGCGCTATGACCTTGAGCACGCGCTGCTGTTCTGTGAGGAAGAGGGTCTGCGCCTGCAGTTGAGCCAGCGCCTGCGCAGCCTGGCACGTGTGCCAGCGGTGCATTGACGCTGCAGACCAGGCGACTCGGACGAGCGAGATATCAGGCAGATGCCGCCAGGCTGTGGAAACTGAAGTAGTAACGCAGCGCGTCGATCATCTCGACGTAGTCGGCAGGCGGCGCGACCAGAGCGAACCCGGAGTCGTAGATGCCAGGCGTGACATCTTCACGGCACCACTGGCAGTTGGCGGAGAAGTCGATGAAATGGATGCCATGCTGGCCTGGAATCTTCAGGCGCATGTCGAAGCGCGCGCCCACCAGCATCGGCAACTGACTGATCAGCATCAGACCGTCGAGAGAGACATTGCCGATGGAACCCATCGGTTTGTCGGTGATGCGATTGAACACCTTCAGGTAGTAGGGCAACTGATGGCGTTCGATTCGGCGCTGGCTACGCATAGTGGCAAATCGCTACAAAGGGACTTGAGTATGGCCCTACTAAGGCCACTTAACCACCCTCAAGAACAGCGTTGGGCTATCCGCTCGCGCAGCTGGCGACGAGCGGTGTCGGTTTCTTCATCACTGTAGTAGATGCGCTCGCCGCTGGCGCCTTCTCGATAGTAGCGAAAGCCCTCCGGCATCTGCGCCAGGTGTCGGCGCAGATCACGACATTCACTGGCCCGCTCTTCGCGCTGCGCAGCTGCTGTCGCTGCAGCCTGCTGTTGCTCTTCACGCCGGGCATCGTAGAAACGCTGACGGCGCTCTTCACGCTCACGCGTATGTTCGTCGCGCTCGATCACCTGCGGCCTGACCTGCACGGTTTCAGCCCCGGCAACGGGCCTCTGGCCGAAATGCACCCGCCCCTGCTCGTCCGTCCAGCGATAGATTTCCGCCGTGACCAGCGTGGGCAGCAGTGCAGCGATCAACAACCAGTAGCGCATGTTCATCCTCCGTGAGAGACATACGGCAGCTTATACCGCCACGCGCCCCTGAAGAACGCCGAACGACCGAAGGCTCAGAGTGTGGCCGGACTGACCTTGGCCGCCGGCGCCGGACTGTGATGCCCCAGCTGCTCCAGCGTCTGCAGACGCGCGCGGGCGCGGTAGGCGTACTCGCTGGCCGGATAGCGCGTGATGATGAACTGGTAGGTCTGCGCGGCATCGACGAACAGGCTCTCGCGCTCCAGGCATTGACCGCGCAGCAGGGAAATCTCCGGCTGCAGGTAATTGCGTGAGCGGCTCTTGCGCTCGGCCTGCGACAGCTCCAGCGCGACACGGGCGCAATCGCCTTCGTTGTAGGCGCGATAGGCGTTGTTCAGATGATGGTCGAGCGAGACACGGGTGCAACCCGCAGCAACCAGGGCCACGGCCAGAATAATCAGGGTACGCATGGGCAATTCCTCCAATGAGCAGTGTATCGACAGCCCAGGCAAAAACTGAACAGCGGCAAGCCAACGACGGATTTTCTGGCTGCGCCTTGGCATGACGCCACTGCCTCTCACTTTATCAACGCCAGCGCCACGACCGCTCGTCCGCTCGAGCCGGCGCTAAATCCCCGTCTGCGCTGACCCATATCAATGCCGTTCAGCGCAACAGGGTGTGTAATGCAAATACAGACTCCAGGCGAGGACGCTGCCATGAAACTGCAACGACTGTTGGTCGTCATCGACGCCGAACACCAGCAACAACCCGCCCTGCAACGCGCAGCCGATGTGGCACGCAAGACCGGCGCCGAATTGCACCTGTTGCAGATCGAATACCACCCAAGCCTGGAAAGCGGCCTGCTGGACAGCCATCTGCTCAACCGCGCCCGTGAAACCATCCTGCGACAGAGCCACGAGGCCCTGCGTGCCAGCGTCGCTCACCTGAGCGATGAAGGATTCAAGATCGAAGTGGACGTGCGCTGGGGCAAGCGCCGCGACGAAGAGATCCTTTCCCGCGTCGCGGTGCTGCAACCGGACATCCTGTTCAAATCGACTCATCCCAGCAGTGCGCTGCGCCGCCTGTTGTTCAGTGATACCAGTTGGCAGCTGATTCGTCGCTGCCCGGTGCCGCTGTGGCTGGTACACGACGCCGAGCCCCATGGTCAGAGCCTGTGCGCCGCGCTCGACCCACTGCACAGCGCGGACAAACCTGCCGCCCTCGATCATCAGTTGATTGATACCAGCCAGACCCTGCAGGCCGAGCTCGGCTTACAGGCCCAATACCTGCATGCACAGGCGCCGCTGCCGCGGTCGCTGCTGTTCGACGCCGAGGTAGCGCAGGAATATGAGGACTACGTGACCCAGTGCAGCCGCGAGCACCGCGAAGCCTTCGACAAGCTGATCGCCCAGCACGCCATCGATAGAGCACAGGCCCACCTGCTGGACGGTTTTGCCGAGGAAGTCATTCCGCGTTTCGTGCGTGAGCACAATATCGGCCTGCTGGTGATGGGCGCCATCGCCCGCGGCCATCTGGACAGCCTGCTGATCGGCCATACCGCAGAACGGGTGCTAGAACGTGTCGAGTGCGATCTGCTGGTGATCAAACCGCACGGCAAAGGGTAGTGCACAGGAACAATGACTACAGCCCGGCGCCGTAGTAGCCTCCCGGTCATAGTTCACTAGGGAGTTCGTGCATGACCTTTCGCCGCACCAAAATCGTCGCCACCCTGGGCCCGGCCAGCAGCTCACCGGAAGTGCTGGAGCAACTGATCCTCGCCGGTCTCGACGTGGCCCGTCTGAACTTCTCCCACGGCACGCCGGACGACCACAAGGCGCGCGCCGCCCTGGTTCGCGAGCTAGCCGCCAAGCACGGCCGCCACGTCGCCCTGCTCGGCGACCTGCAAGGTCCGAAAATCCGTATCGCCAAATTCGAGAACAAGCGCATCGAACTCAAGGACGGCGATCTGTTCCGCCTCTCCTCCAGCCACTCGCGTACGGCCGGCACCCAGGAAGTGGTCGGTATCGACTACCCGGCACTGATCCAGGACTGCGATGTCGGTGACGAACTGCTGCTCGACGACGGCCGCGTGGTCATGCGCGTCGAACTCAAGGGCGCGAACGAACTGCACTGCCGCGTACTGATCGGCGGCCCGCTGTCGGACAACAAGGGCATCAACCGCCGCGGCGGCGGCCTGACTGCGCCAGCGCTGACCGAGAAAGACAAGGCCGACATCAAGGTCGCCGCCGAGATGGACGTGGATTACCTGGCCGTGTCCTTCCCGCGTGATGCCGCCGACATGGACTACGCCCGTCGCCTGCTCACCGAAGCCGGCGGCACCGCCTGGCTGGTGGCCAAGATCGAACGCGCCGAAGCCGTGGCCGATGATGAAACGCTGGACGGCCTGATCCGCGCCAGTGACGCGGTGATGGTCGCCCGTGGCGACCTGGCCGTGGAAATCGGCGACGCCGAGCTGGTCGGTATCCAGAAGAAGATCATCGCCCACGCCCGTCGCCTGAACAAAGCGGTGATCACCGCCACCCAGATGATGGAGTCGATGATCCACAGCCCGATGCCGACCCGTGCCGAAGTCTCCGACGTGGCCAACGCCGCGCTGGACTACACCGATGCGGTGATGCTCTCGGCCGAAAGCGCCGCCGGCGAATACCCGGTCGAAGCCGTACAGGCCATGGCTCGTGTGTGTCTGGGCGCCGAGAAACACC
Source organism: Pseudomonas alcaliphila JAB1 (assembly GCF_001941865.1). Classification (NCBI taxonomy): domain Bacteria; kingdom Pseudomonadati; phylum Pseudomonadota; class Gammaproteobacteria; order Pseudomonadales; family Pseudomonadaceae; genus Ectopseudomonas; species Ectopseudomonas alcaliphila. Next base: position 3,746,411 of record NZ_CP016162.1, read on the forward strand.
CGACCAGCAAGCAGTCCAGCCACCGCATCGGTCGCCAGTTCCAGCGTTGCGACGAGAGCGTGGCCCTGGCAACCATGTACACCGCCAACCACTTCCCGGGCGTCAAGGCCATCATCAGCCTCACCGAGAGTGGCTACAGCCCGCTGATCATGTCGCGCATCCGCTCGTCGATCCCGATCTTCGCCTTTACCCCGCACCGCGAAGCCCAGGCCCGCGTGGCACTGTTCCGTGGCGTCTACACCGTGCCGTTCGACCCGGCCTCGCTGCCAGCGAACAAGGTCAGCCAGGCGGCAGTGGACGAGCTGCTCAAGCGCGGCGTGGTCGAGCCAGGCGACTGGGTCATTCTGACCAAGGGCGACAGCTACCATGGCACCGGTGGCACCAACACCATGAAGATCCTGCACGTCGGCGATCAGATGGTGTGATCCACCCTTGAATGCAAAAGGCCGCTCATCGAGCGGCCTTTTGTTTTTGGGGAGCGGGCTACCGCACCGAGGTACGACACTGAATATCCCCGGTGCGCACAGCGCACCCTACCGACTGGGAGCAGAGCCGGAGATCAGGAAAACCGAGAGAAATCCGGCTTTCTGCGCTGCATGAAGGCCGTCAACGCCTCGACGGCCTCTGGCGAGCGCAGGCGCTGGCCGAACAGGGCGCCCTCCTCCTCAATCACCTTGCGCAGCTGCTCGCGATCCGGCGCGCGCATCAGGCGTTTGCTGTCGGCGACCGCCGATGGCGCCAGCTCGAGAAAACGCTGTGCCATCTCGCGAGCCTTGTTCAACATCGCCGCGCCATCCTCCAGCGCCTGGTTGGCGATGCCCCAGGTCGCGGCCTGCTCACCCGTGAAGGACTGACCGAGCAACAGCAGCTCGGCGGCACGTGCATGCCCCAACAAGCGCGGCAGGATCAGGCTGGAGCCATATTCGGGGCACAGACCAAGATTGACGAAGGGCATTTTCAACTGCGCATCACGGCTGACGTAGACCAGGTCGCAGTGCAGCAACAAGGTGGTACCTATCCCCACCGCCGGGCCAGCCACTGCGGCGACCACCGGTTTGCTGAACTCGAACAGCGCGCGCATGAACTGGAACACTTCGCTGTTCAAGCCGCTGGGCGGCGCCTGGATGAAGTCGGCGACATCGTTGCCGCTGGTAAAGCACGTCTCGCCACCAGTGAGTAGCACCACGCGCACGCTGGGGTCGCGCTCGGCTTCGTCCAGTACTTCGGCCATACCGGCGTACATGGCGCGGGTCAGCGCATTCTTCTTGTCCGGGCGGTGCATGCGCAGGGTCAACAGACCGCCGTCGCGTTCGATATGCAGGTGTTCGCTCATGCAAGGCTCCAATGGGTACGTCGTACGCACCGGCATCGGGCCTGGCCGGCCACGCACAGCCTACGCGCGAGTGAGAAAGACGTCGGCGAGCATCTGGCTGCGCGGCAAACCGGCCATGTAGAGGCGCCGCGCGAAGCTGTCGACCGTCACGGGATGGCCGCAGAGTAAGGCGAGGGTCTGCCGCGAAACAAGGCGCAGTTCGGCCAAAGCAGCCGGCAACTGCGCCGCCGTTACCAGCTCCACCTGCAGGTTGGTGTGCTGCGCCGCCAGTGCCTGAAGTTCGCTCGCCAGATAGTGTTCGGCCGGCTCATGCGCCACGTGCAGCAGGCGGATGGCGCCTTGGTGCTCCTGACGCAACGCTTCACGCAACACCCCGTAGAGCGGTGCCAGACCGGTACCGGCGGCCAGCAACCAGAGCGGTCGCGCCTGCCAATCGGCGTCGTAATGCAGGGCGCCACCGCGCAGCTCGCCGAGGCGCAGCGTGTCGCCAACCTGCAGGCGCCGCGCGGCATCGCAGAATGCGCCGGGCATACGACAATCGATATGGAACTCCAGGCAGTCGTCCTCGCTCGGCACGCTGGCCAGCGAATAGGGGCGCGCCACAGCCTGATCGCTCCACAACAGCAGATGCTGGCCGGGGCGATAACGCAACGGCCTGGCAGGCTGCAAGCGCAGGCGTAAAACCTGCGGGCTGGGCCAGTCCAGCGCGGCCACCTTGGCAGCCAGGCCATCACGCTGAGGGTCGAAAGGTTCGACCTGCAGGTCCGCGACCACCTGGCACTGACAGGCCAGGCGCCAGCCCTCGGCACGCTTGTCGGACGCCAGTGCCTCGGGCTGACTATCCAGCGGCTCGCCGGCGACGCAGCGCACCAGACAGGCGTGACAACTGCCGGCGCGACAACTGTAGGGCACCGCCACACCGCCGCCGAGCAAGGCATCGAGCAAGTTGGTTTGTTGGGCGACCTGCAACTGCAGGGCACCCACACGCAGTTCAGGCACCCGCATTCTCCCAGCTGGCATCGCAACGATTGCGTCCGCCGCGCTTGGCCTGGTACAGCGCCTGATCGGCACGCTGCAGGGCTTCATCGAGATCGTCACCGGCAACCAGCAGCGTCATGCCGGCGGAGAGACTGAGATTGTCCACCTTCACGCCCACCGGCTCGGCCCTGGCAAAGGCTTCGCGCAGGCGCTCGCAGCAGGCGGTGAACTGGTCGGCATCGGTGTTGGGCAATAGCAGGACGAATTCCTCACCGCCGTAGCGGGCAATGATGTCGCCGTCACGCAGACAGGCACGGGCAACTGCGGCGAAGGTTTGTAGCACCCGGTCACCGGCAGCATGGCCATGAGCATCGTTGATTCGTTTGAAATGGTCCAGGTCGATCAGCGCCAGGCCGTGATGTCGCCCGTGGTCCAGATGCTCCAGTTCACGGGTGGCCAGACGCAGGAAATGCCGGCGGTTGAACAGCCCGGTGAGTTCATCGGTAGCGACCAGGTCCTCGAGCTGGCGCATCATCCCGCGCAGGGTGTCCTGATGCGCCTGCAGAGCGAAGCGACGTTGGCGCATGCGCTTGCGCATGGCCTGCACGTAGCTGGAGAACAGGCACAGCCAGACCAGCAGGATGAACAGCACCCACACCTGCAACCAGGCCATGCTCGGGTCCACCAACTGCATGCGGTAGGCTTCGATCAGCACCATGGCAGTGAAGCCGAAGAAGGCGAAAGCGGCGCAGCGCACGAACGCCCGCGGCGGCAGCTGGAACACGCCGAACAGCAGGATCAGTACATAGAACACCATCATCACGCCGCGCGCGCTGTCGAACAGCGCCAGCACCGGCGGCTGCCACGCCAGTGCCACCAGCACCTGGGCTTCGGTCAGGCTCGGATCGTCACAACGCAGGTTACGGCCGGAAAGGAACAGCCAGAGGAACACCAATTGACTGCCGAACACGCCCAGGGTCAGCCAGGCGGCGGTGCTGATGGAACCGAGGAAAAGGCCATTGAACACGGCGAACCAGCAGACAAGCGCCATCATCGCGTAGGTAGCGAAGGCCATGGCGAAGCGTTTGAGCAGGAGGCTCTGCAGGCTGCGTTGGGTTTCCCGGCGAGTCATTGAGCTCATGGGCTCCATCCCATACTGGCATCTGGCCGTACTCTACCCCTGTGATCACAAAAAACCTAGGCCGCGGTAGGAAACCGCTGAAAATCAGGCGAGCCAGTCAGCGCGGGAAAGAACAGGCGAAAACGCTCGCAGTCGCGCCCGAGGTTACTAGCTGCAAATGAGCATTCGACCAGGCTGACGTTCCGCCTGTTTTAACGTAGCGATGGCAATGCACGACTGCATGGATGCAGGAGGTAGAGCGACGCAGCAAGCCAAAGCCGAGGTCGCTTTGCCGGCGCCCGATAACCGCCCACTGCACTTGCCATCGACCTTCGGCTGCTGTGCCCGACGCGAGCGGGTGCGGTATACTGCCGCGCCTTTTTGGGCGGCTCTGAAGATATCGTCAAGGTGGTTTCCAGAGCTGCCCTTCCGCCGTTGCGCCGGGTCGTTGTCCGGCGCTTCCTTGTTGATGTTCCCTGATAGAGGAGCGCCCCAATGACCGTGATCAAGCAGGACGACCTGATTCAGAGCGTCGCCGACGCACTGCAGTTCATCTCCTATTACCACCCCGTCGACTTCATCCAGGCGATGCACGAGGCCTACCTGAAGGAAGAGTCGCCGGCCGCCAAGGACTCCATGGCGCAGATCCTGATCAACTCGCGCATGTGTGCCACCGGCCACCGCCCGATCTGCCAGGACACCGGCATCGTTACCGTGTTCATCAAGGTCGGCATGGACGTGCGCTGGGACGGCGCCACCATGAGCGTCGACGACATGATCAACGAGGGCGTGCGTCGCGCCTACAACCTGCCGGGAAACGTCCTGCGCGCCTCGATCCTGGCCGACCCGGCAGGCGCGCGCAAGAACACCAAGGACAACACCCCGGCGGTGATCCACTACTCCATCGTTCCCGGTGACAAGGTGGAAGTGGACGTCGCGGCCAAGGGCGGCGGCTCCGAGAACAAGTCGAAGATGGCCATGCTCAACCCGTCCGACTCGATCGTCGACTGGGTGCTGAAGACCGTGCCGACCATGGGCGCCGGCTGGTGCCCGCCGGGCATGCTCGGCATCGGCATCGGCGGTACTGCCGAAAAAGCGGCAGTGATGGCCAAGGAAGTGCTCATGGAGCACATCGACATCCACGAGCTGCAGGCTCGCGGCCCGCAAAACCGTATCGAAGAGCTGCGCCTGGAGCTGTTCGAGAAGGTCAACCAGTTGGGCATCGGTGCCCAGGGCCTGGGCGGCCTGACCACCGTGCTCGACGTGAAGATCATGGATTACCCAACCCACGCGGCTTCGCTGCCGGTGTGCATGATCCCCAACTGCGCCGCCACCCGTCACGCCCACTTCGTGCTCGACGGCTCGGGCCCGGCCGAACTGGAAGCACCGGATCTGGACGCCTACCCGGAAATCGTCTGGGAAGCCGGCCCGAGCGCGCGCCGCGTCAACCTCGATACGCTGACCCCGGAAGACGTGCAGAGCTGGAAGCCGGGCGAGACCGTCCTGCTCAACGGCAAGATGCTCACCGGCCGCGACGCTGCGCACAAGCGCATGGTCGACATGCTCAACAAGGGCGAGCAACTGCCGGTGGACCTCAAGGGTCGCTTCATCTATTACGTCGGCCCGGTCGATCCGGTCGGTGACGAAGTGGTTGGCCCGGCTGGCCCGACCACCGCCACGCGGATGGACAAGTTCACCCGGCAGATCCTCGAGCAGACAGGCCTGCTGGGCATGATCGGCAAGTCCGAGCGCGGCCCGATCGCCATCGAGGCAATCAAGGACAACAAGGCCGTGTACCTGATGGCCGTCGGCGGCGCCGCCTACCTGGTGGCCCAGGCGATCAAGAAGTCCAAGGTGCTGGCCTTCGAAGAGCTCGGTATGGAAGCTATCTACGAGTTCGAAGTCAAAGACATGCCGGTGACCGTGGCCGTCGACACCAAAGGTGAGTCCGTGCACATCACCGGCCCTGCGATCTGGAACAAGAAGATCGCCGAAAGCCTGGCGGTAGAAGTGAAGTAAGCGTCAACGCTGCAAAGCAGAAGCCCGGCCAAGTGCCGGGCTTCTGCGTTTTCAGGCGCGACGCGTATCGCTCCTGGGTAGGAGCCGCGCCCCGCGGCGAATTGGCCCGTGCAAACGGCAGAGAAGCTTCGCCCCGGGGCGGTGCTCCTACAGACTTGCGTCAATCCTCGCCCGAACCCTGCAACAGTTGCCGGCCACGCGCCAGGTAGCTGTCCATCTCCGCCTGCGGCACCATGCTGCCGCCGGTCGCCCATACCAAATGGGTCGCCTGCGCCATGCGCTGAGGAGTGAGGCCCATTCGCTGGCGATAGCCCTGCTGCTCGCCAAGCACCCGCAGCACACCCGGCATGCCGGCCAGGGCCGAAGGTTCGAGGCGCTGGCCCTCGGTCTGCTCCAACAACGCCAGGTAGCGGAACATCTGTTCATCGCTGACCGTGTAATAACCATCGATCAGGCGCTGCATGGCGCGGCCGACGAAACCGGATGGCCGACCGACCGCCAGGCCATCGGCAGCCGTGCGGTTGTCGATGCCGAAATCCTGCACTGCCAGCTCCTCATGTCGGCCGGTGTGCACGCCGAGCAGCATGCACGGCGAATGCGTCGGTTCGGCGAACAGGCAGTGCACCGCGTCGCCGAACGCCAGCTTCAGTCCGAAGGCCACACCTCCCGGCCCGCCACCGACGCCGCAAGGCAGGTAGACGAAGAGCGGATGCTCGGCATCGACCACGACACCAGCCGCTGCCAGCTGCTGCTTGAGCCGTTCACCCGCCACCGCATAGCCGAGGAACAGGTGCCTGGAGTTCTCGTCATCGACGAAGTGGCAGCGCGGATCGGCCTCGGCCTGGCGGCGCCCCTGCTCCACCGCAACGCTGTAATCGCTGGCGTACTCGACCACGGTCACGCCATGGGCGCGCAGCTTGTCCTTCTTCCATTGGCGCGCATCGGCGGACATATGCACGGTGGCCTGAAAGCCCAGACGTGCACTGATGATGCCGATGGACAGCCCCAAGTTGCCGGTAGAGCCGACGGCTACCTGATAGCTACCGAAGAAGGCGCGCATCGCGTCGCTGTCGAGGCAGGCGTAATCGTCCTCGAGGCTAAGCAACCCGGCAGCCAGTGCCAGGTCCTCGGCATGCTTGAGCACCTCGTAGATGCCGCCACGGGCCTTGATCGAACCGGAGATGGGCAGGTGGCTGTCGCGCTTGAGCCACAGCGCGCCGATCTCGCCGTCTGCCTGGGCCTCCTCACTGAGCAACGCGCGCATCTGCGGCACGGGCAGGATGTCCGATTCGATGATCCCGCCACTGGCGGCCGTCTGCGGGAACACTCGAGCCAGGTAGGGCGCGAAACGTGCGAGGCGCGCGCTGGCATCGGCCACGTCCGCAGCGCTCAAACCCACATCGCCCAGCGCCTCACTGACAGGTGCCACGGCCGGGTTGAACCAGCTGGTTTCGCGCAGGGCGATCAGCTCGTCGAGCAGCGGATATTGCGCGCGCCATTGGGCAAGCGGCTGGCCAAGAATCATGCGGCGTTCCTCATTGCAGGCAGTTAACAGCGCCCATTAGATGATGCCTGTGGCCATCTGGCAAAGGCCGCGACAAGTAGCCAAGCGGAACGATACCCACCCAGACGAGGCCTAACGCGGAAATTGCCAAGGAGTTGCCATGACCTTTTCCATCATCGCCCGCTGCCCACGCAGCGGACAGTTCGGTGTCGCCGCGGCCACCGCCATGCCCGCCGTTGGCAAACTGCTCAGCCACGCTGCCGCTGGTGCGGGGGCGGCGGCGACCCAGGCGCAGGTCAACCCCTATCTGGGCCTGGATGGCCTGGCGCTGCTGCGCCAGGGGCTTTCGGCCTGGCAAGTACTGGAGCGCCTCAAAGCCACCGATCCCTGCATGGAACTGCGCCAATGCGCGTTGATCGACGCCCAGGGCGATACGGTCTGCTGGACCGGCGAAAAGTGCATTCCCTGGGCCGGTTCGCTGGCCGGCGAGCAGTTCTCCGTACAGGGCAATCGCCTGGTCGGCCCACAGGTGCTGGATGCAGTAGCCGAAGCCTTTCGCCACGCTGAAAAGCGCCCGCTGATCGAACGCCTGATCGAAGCCCTGGCCGCTGGCGACCGCAGCGGCGGCGACCGTCATGGCGAGTCGTCCGCAGTGATCTATGTGGTCGATCAGGAGGAGTATCCGCTGTGGGACATCCGCGTCGACCATCACCTCGACCCGGTGGCCGAGCTGCGCCGCCTGCACAGGGTATTCGCTCGCGAGGTGCTGCCAGAGATCCTCGCCATGCCGACACGCGATAATCCGGCGGGCCTGGCGGCGGAGGATTCGGTCTAGGCCTGCCGGCCAACAGGGGAGCCGAAACGCTCCAGTTGCATCTCACGCAGACGACTCAAGGTGCGGCGAAAGGCAAAACCGAGGTAGCCCTGGGTATAGAGCGCCTCAAGGGCCACCGCGGCCTCAATATACAGTGGCACGCGACGGTCGTAGCACTCGTCGACCAGGGCAATGAAGCGCCGCACTGCATCATCGTTGCGCGCCAGCGCCGGCAACTGCCGATCTCCGGCGTCGACCCGTTCGGCAGCATCCTCGGTGCCACGGGCGATACGTCCTTCACGTTGCTCGCCACCCAGGCATGGCACCTCGCCAAGCAGGATGGCCGGGAAGCGCTCGCACAATTTGATGAAATCCACCGCCGCCAATGGCTGCTCGCACAGATCGTGGAAACGGCACCAGAGCGCGGCCGGGCTTTGACCGAGGGTCACCACGCTGCGATGGGCCAGCTCCACTGGTTCACGGCCAATGACCTGCCCCTCGCTCAAGCGGGCGAACAGCTCGCCCAGAGCCTGCGGCTGTTGCACCCAATAACGCTGAACCTCGGCACCGGGATGCAGGCGGTGATCCTGCTCGCCGTCCACCGCCACCACCTGCATATGCGCCTCGAGCGCGGCGATCGCCGGCAGAAAGCGCTCGCGGTTGTAGCCATCGGCATACAGCTGATCGGGCGGCTGGTTGGAGGTCGCTACCAGCACCACGCCCTGCTCCACCACCAGGCTGAGCAGGCGGCCGAGCAGCATGGCATCACCGATGTCGCTGACGAACAGCTCGTCGAAGCACAGCACACGCACCTCGCGCCCCAACTCCTCGGCCAACAGACGCAGCGGGTCAGCATTGCCAGTGAGCTGAAACTGACGACGATGCACCCACTGCATGAAGTGATGGAAATGCTGCCGCCGCGCCGGCACCCGCAAGGCGTTGTAAAAGCTGTCCATCAGCCAGGTCTTGCCGCGCCCGACCGGCCCCCAGAGGTACACGCCGAGCGGGCGCTCGCCGCGATGCACAGCCTCATGACAGTGCTGCAGCGCCTCGACCGCACGGTGCTGCGCAGCATCGGCGACAAAACCACCCACTAGTGCACGGCGATAAGCGGCCAGCGGCGAGTCCGGCGCTCCCCGCTCGAAGCCGCTCAACGCAGCACCAGCCGGCCGTCATCGAACTGCCGCGGCCAGTCGCGACGGGTGAACACCTGGCCCTGCTCGCGCACGCGGCGCACCTCAGCCAGATCCAGTTCGCAGATCAGCCAATGGCTACGCGTGGGGCACAGCTCCTCGCTCTCGGCGACGATGCCGCTGGCCGGCATGCCGTAGTCCGACGGCACGTACAGCGAAGCGCGGCCGTAGCCTTCGTCGAGCGAAGGCGACCAGGGTGCCAGACCCACGGTAGGCGAATGCAGCACGGCGATCTGGTTCTCCAGCGCGCGGGCCTGAGCGCCGATGCGCACGCGGTGAAAGCCGGCCACGGTGTCGGTGCAACTGGGGGCGAGAATCAGATCAACGCCCGCCTCGGCCAGGGTATGCGCCAGCAAGGGGAATTCGTTGTCGTAGCAGATCAGGATGCCCAGCTTGCCCAGCGCGGTATCGAACACCTTCAGCCCGCTACCCGCCGCGATATGCCACTGCTCCAGCTCGAAGCGGGTCATGATCAGCTTGTCCTGAGCGCCCAGGCAGCCGTCCGGACCGAACAGCCAGGCGCGGTTGCGGTAGATTCCGTCGTCGTCCAGCACCGCTACGGAACCGGCTTGCAGGTAGATCTTCAACCTCCGCGCCAGGCTCTCGCACAACGCCAGCCAGCGTGGCAGCAGCGGCTGGATGCCGGCGATGGATCCGTGCAGGTCACCACGCTCGGCTTCCGGCAACTGGCCGGTCAGCACCAGGCCGGCATATTCCGGCAGCAGCAACAGTTCAGCGCCCTGCCCGGCCGCTTCCTCACACAGGGTGGTGAGGTGCTCGGCGTAGGCCTCCCAGGTGGTGAACAGCTCGATGTGGTACTGGCAGGCGGCAACCTTGATCATGGGGCAAGCTCCTTCAACCAGAACGACATGGGCTTGGCCGATTCTTCGGCTTCGTCCAGGTCGCGCCAGTGGTACTGGGTGTGCAATTCGGGGTGATGACGGTAGCCGCGGCGTGCCCAGAAGGCATCCAGCGGCTGGTAGTCGGCTGGCCGGCGCGGGTGGTCGGCCGGGCGCTGCACGGCGCAGAACGCGCACCAGTCGAAGCGACCCAGCGTATGCGCATGGGCCTCGCGCTCGGCAAAGAAACGCACACCCAGACCGCGCCCGCGCCAGGCTGGCAACACCACCGACTCGGCGCAGTAGAAGATCCGCGCCGGGTTCCAGCCCGCGGCAACGAACGGCTGCTGGAATTCCTCGGTTTCATCCTGCAGCGGCAGCGCGGTGGAAGCGCCTACTACCTGACCGGCGTCGAGTACCAGTACGCACAGGCTATCGGCACTGCGCACATAGGTGGCCAGGTACTCGGCCTCATAGTCGAGGTTGCCGTCATAGAGGTAGGGAAACTCGCGGAACACCTGGATGCGCAGACGCGCGAGGTCGTCGATATGGGGTTCGATCTCCGCTCCCCGCAGCAGTCGGATATCCATTGCAGTCGCTCGCCAGCAACAGGGTGACGCCAGTAGCTATACCAGCGGTAAACGGCGAACTTATCATGCGGGCCAACCAACCACTAACCACGCTACGAAAGGAACTTAGCCATGACCGCCACCGAACTGGTTCAGGCCTACTACGCCGCCTTCAATGCCGGCGACATGCCCGCCTTTCTCGACCTGCTGGCCGACGACGTGGTGCACGACATCAACCAGGGTGAACGCCAAGTCGGCAAGGCCACCTTCGCCACTTTCATGGACAAGATGAACCGCTGCTACCGCGAACGCCTGACCGACATCGTGGTGATGCAGAACGCCGAAGGCAGCCGCGCCGCCGCCGAATTCATCGTGCATGGCGAATACCTGGCCGACGACGAAGGCCTGCCGCCGGCCAACGGCCAGACCTACGCGCTGCCGGCCGGCGCCTTCTTCGAGATCAAGCACGGCAAGGTGGCGCGCATCAGCAACTACTACAACCTCAATGACTGGGTTGCGCAGGTCGGCTGAACATCCTCAGGCTCGGGGCCGAGCCTGGCAGCCGCTCGGTGCCCTGATGCACAACCCCCTCCCAGCTCAGTGAACCCAGTACAGCCCACGTTGCTCGGCCAGCCGCGCTCGCTCCCGATCCAGCTCGGCCCGTAGCTCTTCTTCACTGGGTAACACCAGCTTGTATTTGCTGGCGAACAGTTGTTCGCTGCCCTGCAGCACCGAATAACGCACCACGGACGCATCCTTCTGCGCACAGAGGATGATGCCCACGGTCGGGCCGTCCTCCGGGCCACGCCTGAGGTCATCGAACATGCGCACGTACATGTCCATCTGGCCGATATCCTGATGGGTCAGCTCGCCGCGCTTGAGGTCAAAAATGACGAAGCACTTGAGCAGGTAGTTGTAGAACACCAGGTCGATATAGAAATCCTTGCTCTCGGTGCTGATGCGCTGCTGCCGGCCGACGAAGGCGAAACCCTTGCCCAGTTCCAGCAAAAAGCTCTGCAACTGGTCGATCAGCGCCTGCTCCAGCTCGCCCTCCAGCATGGTGCCGGCATTGGGCAGGCCGAGGAACTCCAGCAGCACCGGATCGCGCACGAACTCACGCGGGCTCTTGCCCAGAGCCTGTAGCTTGCTCGCCGCCTCCTGCTCGACCGCCGCGCGATCCTGGCTGGCCAGCAGACGCTCGTAATACAACGTGCCGATCTGCCGCTCCAACGCACGGGTACTCCAGTTCTGCGTAGCGGCCTCGTTCATGTACCACTGCCGTGCACTATCGCTGTCCAGCTTGAGCAGGGTGCGATAGTGCGTCCAGCTCAATTCGCGACGCAGTGCGTCGCGAATTGGAAAAGCCAGAAAGAACGCCCGCATATGTCGCAGATTGGTTGCATCGAAACCTTTGCCGAACTCGGCCGTCAGTCCCTTGGCCAGCGTCGTTAACAGATTCTTGCCGTAGGCGGCACGCGCCTGCCCAGCCTGCTCGAACTCGACGATATGCCGGCCGATTTCCCAGCAGGTTTGCACCTGAATCGTATCCACGGCCCGCACTGCCTGCTGCCGTGCCTGGCGAATCAGCTCGGCCAGTTCGGTGAGCAGAGGTTGCAGCTTGGGGTCAGCATTGAGTGACGCCATCCTTCCTCCCTGAATGCTCGGTGTTGATCCTGCCAGCGATGGCCCATTCAGTCCGAAACTTACCCACTCAACCGGCCAAGTGCCAGTGTTCGAGCCCTTTGTGAGCGGATTCATCTGCGATGGCCAACGCCGAGACCATAAGCCTGAAACATTTTGCAAAGTCTTAATACAGCGTTAAGCCAGCCACTCACACAATCGCCCCCAGGTTCATCACCGAGGTTCCGAGCATGGAACTACCCTGGGCGCAGCATGATCGTCCCGTTGCCCGTATCGGGCGCGGCGATAGTTACGAACTCCACCTGGCCTCCCCTGGCAGCGCACGTCGCGTTGCCCTGGAGCAGTTCATCCGCCAACGCTTCGAACTGCAGCACGGCGCACGCATCCGTCACTTCATGCCCTGCCTGTTCGGCCTGGAAAACCAGATCGGGCAGTTGCTCGGCGCAGTCGGCGTGCGCAGCGGCAACAGCGGCCCGCTGTTCCTCGAACGCTACCTGAACGAACCGATCCAGACCGCCATCGGGTCGCGCCTGGGCAATACCGAACCCGGTCGTGGCGAACTGGTGGAAGTCGGCAACCTGGCCGCCGACAGCCCCGGCGCCGCGCGCCTGCTGATCGTCGCACTGACCGACCTGCTGGTGGCCCTGGGTTTTCGCTGGGTCACCTTCACCGGCACGCCGCCCCTGCTCAACAGCTTCCAGCGCCTGGGCCTGACGCCCATCGCCCTCGGTGAAGCCGATCCGGCGCGCATGGGCGATGAGCTGGCCGACTGGGGCAGCTACTACGACAACCGTCCGCTGGTCATGGCCGGCGACATTCACGGTGGTCATCAGCGTCTGCTGCAACTGGGCGCCTATCCGCGCCTGGGCCATCAACCGCTGTATGCCCTGGAGGACATGCCCTATGTGGTCTGCAGCTGAATCCTTCTTCACCAGCCTCGGCGAGTTCGGCCCGCACATCGCCCTGGCCGAAGGCGAACGAACCCTGACCTATGCCGAACTGCTCGGTGCGGTCGCCGTGCGCAGCAGGCACCTGCTCGCCCTCGGCGCCCACCGCGTGGCGCTGGCTCTGGACAACGGCATCGACTGGGTGCTGTGGGATCTGGCGGTGCTGCACGCCGGCCTGGTCTGCGTACCGGTACCGGCGTTCTTCTCCGCCGAGCAGCAACGCCATGTGCTCGACAGTGCCGGCATCGACTGCCTGATCGGCGCTGGTGCACCCGGCTTCGTCAGAGCGGAAAACGATATTTATCGCCGCACGGTCGCGCAGCCTGCCGAGCTGCATCCGGGCACCTGCAAGATCACCTACACCTCCGGCACCACCGGCCAGCCCAAGGGCGTGTGCCTGGATCTGGCCACCCAACTGGCGGTGGCCGGCAGCCTGGTCGAGGCCAGCGCCAGCCGCGAGGTGCAGCGCCACCTGTGCATCCTGCCGCTGGCGACCTTGCTGGAGAACATCGCCGGCGTCTATGCGCCGCTGCTGGCCGGCGCGCGGGTCGAGCTGATGCCAATGGCGCAGATCGGCCTGACCGGTGCCAGTGGCTTCGACCTGGCGCGCTTTCTCCAGGCGCTGCACGCCGCTCAACCGCACAGTCTGATCCTGTTGCCGCAACTGCTGCTGGCGCTGGTCAGCGCCAGCGAGCGCAAGTTGCCGGTACCGCATTCGCTGCGTTTCGTCGCCGTCGGTGGTGGCCGGGTTTCCGCGCAGTTGCTGGAGCGCGCCGACGCGTTGAGTCTGCCAATCTTCGAAGGTTACGGACTGTCCGAATGTGCCTCGGTGGTGTGCCTGAACACGCCCGAACAGCGCCGCATCGGCAGCACCGGCCAGCCGCTTGGCCACCTGCAGGTGAGCCTGGCAACTGACGGCGAAGTGTTGGTCAAGGGCGCCCGCATGCTCGGCTACCTCGGTGAGCCGGCGCCGCAAGGCGAATGGTTGGGCACCGGCGATCTCGGTCATTTCGAGCACGGTTTTCTGGTGCTGCACGGGCGCAAAAAACATCAGTTCATCACCGCCTTCGGGCGCAACGTCAATCCGGAATGGGTCGAGTCCGAGCTGATGCAACAGTTGCCCATCGCCCAGGCCTGGCTGCACGGCGAGGCGCTGCCAGCCAACGTCGCAGTGCTGGTGCCGCGCTTCGCCAATACCCCTGATGCGCAGTTGCAGGAAGCCGTGGACGCCGTCAATCACGGCCTCCCGGACTACGCCCGCGTGCACCACTGGTTGCGCGCCGATGCCCCTTTCAGCGCGAGCAATGACCTGGCTACAGCGAATGGTCGTCTGCGCCGCGCCGCCCTGTTCAACCATTACCAAAGCGCCATCCATGACCTGGTGGCAGAAGGAGTACACGCATGAGCTTCTACGAATCCCTGCTGGCCCAGACCCAGGCCGAGCGCGACTACCTGCTCGGCGCACCGATCATCCAGCAGGCCATGACCGGCCAGGTCGCCCTGCGCAGCTACATTGCCTTCCTTACCGAGGCCTACCACCACGTCAAGCACACCGTACCGCTGCTGATGGCCTGTGGCGCACGCCTGCCGGAACGCCTGGAATGGCTGCGCGAGGCCATCGCCGAGTACATCGAGGAGGAAACCGGCCACCAGGAGTGGATCCTCAATGACATCGCCGCCTGTGGTGCCGATAAGGAAGCGGTGCGCCATGGCACTCCGCAGTTGCCGACCGAGTTGATGGTGGCCTACGTCTACGACCGTATCGCCCGGCACAATCCGGTGAGTTTCTTCGGCATGGTCAATGTACTCGAAGGCACCAGCATCGCCCTGGCCACCCAGGCCGCCGGCATCATTCAGGACAAGCTGCAGTTGCCGAACAAGGCCTTCAGCTACCTCAACTCCCACGGCAGTCTGGACCTGGAGCACATCGAATTCTTCAAGAAGCTGATGAACCAACTGGACAACGACGATGACAAGGCCGCCGTGGTGCACACCGCCAAGGTCGTCTACCGCCTGTACGGCGACATGTTCCGCAGCCTGCCGCTGTCGGGCGAGGAGTAAGGTCATGCAACCGACGGATTGCCGCGCCCTGCTCACCGGTGCCAGTGGCGGCATCGGCCTGGCCCTGGCGCATCGTCTGGCCAGCGAGGGTGCCCATCTGCTGCTGGTGGGCCGTCGCCTGGAGCCCCTGCAACCGCTGCTGCAACGCTTCCCGCAGAACGTGCAGCTGGTGCAGGCCGACATCGCCACCCGCAGCGGCCGTGATGCACTGGTCTCCGCGGCGCAGAACTTCGGCGGGCTGAACTGCCTGATCAACGCCGCCGGGGTCAACCGCTTCGGCCTGCTCGACCAGCAGGACGAGCAGCAGATCGCCGAGCTGATCGGCCTCAACGTCACCGCCACGCTTCAACTGACCCAACGCCTGCTGCCGTTGCTGCGTGCACAACGGCGTGCCCTGGTGATCAACGTCGGCTCCACCTTCGGCGCTATCGGCTACCCCGGCTTTGCCGCCTACTGCGCCAGCAAGTTCGCCGTACGCGGCTTCTCCGAGGCATTGCGCCGCGAACTGGCCGACACTCACGTACGCGTCCTCTACTTCGCACCGCGCGCCACTCGCACGTCGATGAACGCCCCTAGCGTGGTGGCGATGAACGATGAGCTTGGCGTGGCCATGGACGACCCCGCGCAGGTGGCCAAGGAACTGCTCGACACCATCCACCGCGAGCAGGAGGAACGTCACCTGGGCTGGCCGGAACGCCTGTTCGTGCGCGTCAACGGTCTGCTGCCACGCGTGGTCGACCAGGCCCTGCGCAAGCAGTTGCCGATCATTCAACGCTTTGCCCGTCACAAGCACTGAGGAGATTTCCCGTGAACGCATTTCGCACCCTGATCATCGCCGCTCTCGGTTTCACCGCCCTGCCCGCCTTCGCCCTCAGTGACAACGGTCAGGCTCAGTTGCATCAGTTGCAGACACGCTGGGCAGAGATCAACTACCAGACGCCGGAGAAGCAGCGTGAAGAGGCCTTCGCCAAGCTCGTCACGCAAGCCGACGCGGCCCTGGTCAGCGAGCCCAAGGCACCGGAGCTGCTGATCTGGCGCGGCATCATCCTCAGCACAGAGGCCGGCGCCAAGGGTGGTCTTGGCGCCCTGGGCCTGGTCAAGGAAGCCAAGGCCAGCCTGGAACAGGCCCTGGCCATCGATCCGCAAGCCCTGGCCGGCTCGGCCTACACCAGCCTCGGCAGCCTGTACTATCAGGTACCGGGTTGGCCGATCGGCTTCGGCGATGACGAGAAGGCCGAGAAGATGCTTACCCAGGCCCTGGCCATCAACCCGGAAGGCCTCGACCCCAACTACTTCTATGGCGACTTCCTGCAGCGGCAGAAACGCTACGAGGAGGCCCGCGCCGCCCTGGAGAAAGCCCTGGCCGCCAAGGATCGTCCTGGCCGCGAACTGGCTGACAAAGGTCGCCGCGCAGAAGCCACGGCGCTTTTGCAGCAAGTCGAGAGTAAACTCCAGTAACTCGGACGCATCCCTACAGGAGTTGCCATGCGCATTCTTCTCGTCGAAGACGATCAGGCCCTGGGCGAAGGCATTCGCACCGCGCTGAAACCCGAAGGCTACACCGTGGACTGGCTGCAGGACGGCGCCAGCGCGCTGCATGCGCTGAGCCACGAGAGTTTCGAGCTGGCCATTCTCGACCTCGGCCTGCCGCGCATGGATGGCCTGCAGGTGCTCAAGCACCTGCGCGCCAACGCCAACCCGGTGCCGGTGCTGGTACTCACCGCGCGTGACGCCACCAGCGACCGCATCGCCGGGCTCGATGCCGGCGCCGACGACTACCTGATCAAACCCTTCGACGTCGCCGAGCTCAAGGCTCGTCTGCGTGCGCTGCTGCGGCGCAGTTTCCAGCGCCCACAACCGGCGCTGGAATACCGCGGTATCAGCCTCGACCCGGCCAGCCAGGTGGTCGAATACCAGGGCCAGACCATCAACCTGCCGCGCAAGGAATTCCTGTTGCTGCACGAGTTGCTGATCCAGCCCGGTCGCGTACTGACCCGCGACAAGCTGCAACAGGCGCTGTACGGCTGGGATGAGGAAGTGGAAAGCAACGCCCTGGAAGTGCACGTGCACCACCTACGCAAGAAATTCTTCCCGGAACTGATCCGCACGGTACGCGGCGTCGGTTATCTGGTGGACAAATGAGGTTGCTGAAAACCTTCGGCTCCATCCGCACCCGTCTGCTCGCCCTGCTGCTACTGCTGGTAGCGGCCAGCTTTGGGTTGATCAGCCACAAGATCTACAACGACTCGGTGCATGAAGTACGCGAGCTATTCGATGCGCAGCTTGCGCAGACCGCCCGCCTGCTCATGGGCCTGGTACGCCACGACCTCAGCGAGACCGAGCGCCGTGAGATGCAGGCGGTGCTCGATGAAGCCCTGCTGCTGCACAGCTCGCGCAATCCGGAGAACCTGTTCGGCCACGAGTACGAAGGCAAGCTGGCCTTCCAGATGCTCGACGACGATGGCGAGCTGCTGTTCCAGTCTGCCAGCGCGCCACCCGGCCTGCTCAACGACATGATCCAACAGCTCGGCCTGGCTCTGTCCAATGATGACCAACCGATGCGCGAACGCCTGGCGCAGTTGGCTCGCTACCTGATCGGTTACCACAACCTGACCATCGGCGAACACAACTGGCGGGTGTTCGTCCTGCATGACAGCCGCGACTACCACTGGGTACTGGCGGGCGAGCGCGAGGACGTACGCGGCGAGTTGATCGGCAAGATCGCCCGGCGCAGCTTGCAGCCGCTGCTGATCGGCCTTCCCATCGTCGGCTTGCTGCTGTGGCTGACCGTGGGTTGGGGCCTGTATCCGCTCAAGCGCATGGCCGATGCCATTCGCGGCCGCGCACCGGACAACCTGGCGCCGCTGGTCTTCCCGCCCTTGCCCAACGAACTGGAGCCGATGGCCGCCGCACTCAACCGCCTGCTGATGCAGGTCAACCAATTGCTCGAGCAGGAAAAGCGCTTCATCGCCGATGCTGCCCACGAGTTGCGCACGCCGCTGGCGGTGCTGCGCATCCACGCGCAGAACGCCCTGGAGGCGCCGGACCCCGGTGACCGCGAAGAAGCTCTGAAACAGCTGGGTAGCGGCGTCGACCGTGCCACCCGCGTGGTCGCCCAACTGCTGACCCTGGCGCGACTGGACCCCAATGGCGTGCGCCTGAACATGAATGACCTCGACCTGCTGGCCTTCCTGCGCAGCGAACTGGCCGAGCTGACCCCGTTGGCCCTCAATCGCGGCCAGGAGCTGATCCTCGAGGCCCAGGAGCCGGGCGACTATCAGCTGCCGGCTGACGGCCCCAGCCTGGGTATCCTGCTGCAGAATCTGGTGAGCAATGCCGTGCAGTACACCCCGGCAGGCGGCTGCATTCAGGTGCAACTCCAGGCCACACCGCAAGAACTGGTGCTGCAAGTGCTCGACAGTGGCCCAGGAGTCCCGGTGGAATTGCGCGAGCGCTTGTTCGAGCGATTCTTCCGCGTTGGTGAAGGCCAGGGCGCCGGCCTGGGGCTGTCCATCGTGCGCCGCGTGGTGGAATTGCATCAGGGCGGCATCGCCCTGGACGAGTCACCGCTTGGCGGCCTGCGCGTCAGCGTGCGCCTGCCCCGGCGTCCCGGCAACCATGCTTGAGTGATCGCGAGGGCACGTATCAAGATCAGGTATAGCCATACCCAATCACAAAGATAGAGACAATCCGTTTTATCAATCGAAGCGCGTCTCCGATCATGCACACCTGTTCAACAACCCCTACAGGAGTAACTTCGCATGAGCCTGATCAAACGCTTCTTCCAACCCTCCCAGCCTAGCCAGCAACCCAGCACCCCGAACGCGCAGGAACACCCGAACTTCTGGATGTACCAGTGATTCAGCCGCTGGCCCCAACCACTCTCAGCGGCACCTGACGCCCGGCCTTCTGTGCCAGGTAGCGGGTGCAGCTGACACGCAGGAACGAGGCGAAATTGACCACTTCGCCGCGAAAATCCATGACCTCGTCATGCAACTTGGCGATCAGCTGGTTGGTGGTCATGCCATCGACTTCGGCGATTTCACGCAGGATGTCCCAGAACTGATTTTCCAGACGCAGCGTGGTAACCACGCCGCGGATGCGCAATGAGCGTGAGCGCGACTCGTAGAGAATCGGATCGGCCTTCACATAGAGTTCGCACATCGGTCGTGCTCCTGAAAGGTAGGGCGGGTGCAACCCGCCACGTATGGACTGGCGGGTTGCACCCGCCCTACGTCTTGCCCGCGCCATAGCCCGGTGCAGTCAGTGCGTGAATGCCGGCGATGATGCGCCCGGATTGCATCCGGGCTCCGGCTGCTCACAAGCGGATTTCAGTCCCCAGCACCTTGAGAAACGCCGCCAGCCAAGCCGGATGCGCAGGCCAGGCCGGCGCGGTGACCAGCTTGCCCTGCACGTGCGCCTGGTCCACCGGGATTTCCACGTACTTGCCGCCGGCCAACGTCACTTCCGGCGCACAAGCAGGATAGGCGCTGCACTCACGTCCCTCCAGCACCCCTGCTGCCGCCAGCAACTGGGCACCGTGGCAGACGGCAGCGATGGGCTTGTCGGCCTTGGTGAAGGCCTTCACCAGAGCAATGACATCGGCATTCAGGCGCAGATACTCGGGAGCACGGCCACCGGGAATGACGAGAGCGTCGTAATCCTCGGCACGGACCTTGGCGAAATCGAAGTTGAGCGCAAAGTTGTGCCCCGGCTTTTCGCTGTAGGTCTGGTCGCCCTCGAAATCGTGAATGGCGGTGCGTACCGTCTGGCCGGTTACCTTGTCCGGGCAGACCGCATGCACGGTATGGCCGACCATCTGCAGCGCCTGGAACGGCACCATGGTTTCATAGTCCTCGGCGTAGTCGCCGACCAGCATGAGAATCTTCTTGGCAGCCATGATCGTCTCCTGAAGGTAGGTGGAACGAACTCCATTATTCGCCCCTATTTCCTCCGACAGGTAACAGCCGGGTACTACTCAGCAAACAGTCAAGCGTCGATACACCGACTGGGTAGGAGCGGCGCCCCGCCGCGAACCAGGGCGGCATGGACTGGTAAAGCTTCGCCCCGGGGCCGGGCTCCTACGAAACGCCGCATTGAGCTCTATCTGATCACTGCCGGCCTTTCACTGCTCACGAAGGGTTCAGAGCGCGTACTTCTGCAGGTTCGCCATCATTTCCTTGAGCGCCTCGACGTTGTCGGCCGGGTGCGCAGCGCCCTCAAAATCGCAGATGCGTTGCCACTGCGCCGCGACATCCTCGGGGCTGAAACCGGCCTTGGGATCGAAGCCCGCGCCCAGGCTGCGCTCCCAGCGCACCTTGCCCACCCAGCCACCGCCGACTTCGTACAGGCCGCCGGTGTCCTGACAGGCGGCGCTACCGAGGTACACCACCAGCGGGCTGACCAGCTCGGGTTTGAGTTGCTCGAACACCTGCGGCGGGATCAACCCTTCGGTCATGCGCGTGGCACCGGTCGGTGCGATGGCGTTGACCAGGATATTGTTCTTGCGCCCTTCGATGGCCAGTGTACGCGTCAGCCCGTAGAGGCCGAGCTTGGCCATGCCGTAGTTGCTCTGGCCGAAGTTGCCGTAGATCCCTGACGTGGACGAAGTGAAGATGACCCGGCCAAAGTTCTGCTCGCGCAAGTGAGGCCAGGCCGCGTGAGTGGTCTTGTAGGCGCCTTCGACATGAACCCTGTAGACCAGATCCCAGTCGGCATCTTCCATCTTGTGGAAGCTCTTGTCGCGCAGAATGCCGGCATTGTTGACCAGCACATCGATACGGCCGAAGTGATCCAGCGCCGTCTGCACGATCTTGTCGCCATCGGTGACCGAGTCATGGTTGGCCACCGCAGTACCGCCGAAGGCGCGAATCTCTTCCACCACCTTGTCGGCCGCCGAAGCGTTGGCCCCTTCACCATGGGTGCTACCACCGAGATCATTGACCACCACCTTGGCGCCATGACGAGCGAACAGCAGTGCATGGGCGCGGCCCAGGCCACCGCCGGCACCGGTGACTATGACCACTTGATCTTCGAAACGGATGGCATCGCTCATCGACAGCTTCCTCGGGCAGGTTGTGAATGCGCCGAGTGTCAGGCAGCCCCGCGCGCTTCACAAGGCGCGCGGGGCTGCTGAATGACGGCCGATAATGCGACCTTATGCGGCTCAGTTACCGGTGCCGGAACCCGAGCCGGAACCACTGCCATCACCCGAACCACCCCGGTCACCGCCGGGGTTGCCATCGGTGTTGGGGCCCTGCACCGGCGGGATGCCCTCACCGTCGTCAGCTGGATTCATCGGATTGGTGTCCCCCGGTGTGGTCGGCGTGGTGGGCCCCGGCGTACCCGGCGCATCGTTATCGCTACCGGCAAAGGCCGGCAATGCCATCGCGCCCAGAATCCCGCTCAGCAGCAGTGCGGATAATTTCTTGTTCATGTTGTTCATGAGTAACCTCGACTTTCCTGTGAGTGACACAGTTACTGAGTCGCTCACGGCGCCGGAGGTTCGACAAAAATTATCGCAACGCTAACCCGCTCATCCTCGCGTGCGCTCAGGCAATACGAATCAGGCTGAGGTGGTTGTATAGGTGCAACACGTGCGCCTCGGCGTATTCGCCGTGGTCCAGCGCGCCATAGGCGAAGTGCGGCTGTAGCGCTCCCTGGTACTCGGCAAAACGCTCAAAAGCCACCTGCAGTCGCTGCAAGGCCAAGGCCTGATCGGCTGGTTCGGTCAGAGCGGCTGCACCGGGAATTGCCTCATCCAATGGATGACGCATGGCGCCGCGCGCGCTGAACACGGCGAACGCGGCTGGCCCGAGGCTATGGCGAAACCAGGCCGGTTTCAGTTCGGGATAACCGTCGATGGAATAATCGATGCTTTGCGCACAGTGATTGAACACTTCACTCGGGCTCCAGCCGCGAATGCTCTGCAGCGTCTTGCCTTGCAGATCCGCCAGCACCTGGCGTGCGCCCTCCAGGCTGACAGCCGCCGGCCGCGGCCCGGCAGGCAAGGCCCAGTAGCCGGCGCCCAGTGCGGCGGCTGCGCCGAGCGCAGCGCCTTTGAGCAGGGTACGTCTACGCATGCGAGCTCCTTGCGTCGCGAAACTGCAGGTAATGCTCGAGCACCTCAGCCGGCGCCTCCAGCTGCGGATAATGGCCAATGCCGTCGAGCAGAACGGTGTCGGCGTCTGCGATCAACTCACGGTAACGCGCCACCATATGCGCACCGGAGATGGGATCGAAGGCGCCATCGATCACCCGCATCGGCAGCGTCGTAGCCTGCATCGCCGTGACCCAGCGCCGCCGCTGCTGACGCCGCTCGGGCATGTAGCGAATCAGACGATGCATCACCGCCGGGCCGTTGTTGTACGCTACCAGTTGCCACAGGGCATCCAGTTCGGTTTCGCTGGCCTGGGTGTGCGGGCCGAAGATGCGGGCGAAACTCTGTGCCAGCTTGCGCCGTGAGAACAATCGCCCGATCAGCGGACCAAGCGGCCCGAGCAGCAACTTCTGCACGCGCACCGGATGATGCGTTTCGGGGAACAGACCGCCGTTGAGAAACACACAACTCGCCAGCTGCAGTTGCCCCTCCTGATGCCGCGCGATCAGCTCCTGGGCAACGCTGTCACCATAGTCGTGAGCCAGCACATGCACCGGGCGCCGTTCGCCGATATGGGCCAGCAGTGCCTGCTGCAGATCGGCCTGTTCCAGCAGGCTATAGGCATGCCCACGCGGCTTGGCCGAGTAACCGAAGCCCAGCATGTCGCAGGCGATAACCCGGTAACGCTCGGCCAGCGGCGCCCACAGGCGATGCCAGTCCCAGCTGGCGCTGGGAAAGCCGTGAATCAGCAGCAGTGGCTGGGCTTGCGTGTCTCCAGCGGTCCAGTAACGAATCGTGTGACCACGAAAGTGCAACGCCTGGCTTTGCGCGCGCCAATCATCCAGGGCGATGCCTGGCAGCTCGCTCACTGGTCGTAACCTGGCATCTGCTGGTCCAGCTTGCGCAGCAGCGCTGGCCAGGGCAACGCGCCGCCCATGCCCTGCGGCGTTTTCATCACGCCGGCGATCATCGCCCGCGCGCCGTCGAGAATCTGCTGCGGAATGTGGATCAACTCGGCACCGCCGCTCTGCGCCATGACCTGGATCTCGCAGGCACGCTGCAGGATGAACATGCCGAGGAAGGCGTCGGCGATGCCGCCGAAAGCAGTGAGCAACCCATGGTTGGGCAGGATCATGAAGTTCTTGTCGCCCAGGTCCGCCTGCAGCCGCGCTTTCTCATCATGATTCAGCGCCACGCCTTCATAGCCGTGATAGGCCAGGCTGGCTAGGACGAACAGCGATTGCTGCGACAGGGGCAGCAAGCCCTGTTTCTGCGCCGACACGGCGATGCCGGCAGACGTGTGAATGTGCAGCACGCAGCCGACGTCGTGGCGCACCTCGTGCACGGCGCTGTGAATGGTGTAACCGGCCGGGTTGATGTCGAACGGGCTGTCCATCAGCTTGTTGCCCGCCAGGTCGACCTTGACCAGGCTCGACGCCGTGATTTCGTGGAACATCAGGCCATAGGGGTTGATCAGGAAATCTTCCGTACCCGGTACCTTGGCAGAGATATGAGTGAAGATCAGATCATCCCAGCCATAGAGGGCGATCAGCCGGTAGCAGGCGGCGAGGTCGACGCGTGCACGCCATTCGGCCTCGGAAACCAGATTCTTCACGGCAGGGAGTTTCAGCGGAGCATTCACGGCGGTCACCTCGATATTCTTGTTGGTCGGTGGTGTCCGCAGTCTAGCCAGGCGCGTCGCTGACGGTAGTTGCCCTGGCAGCCATCTTGATGGCTTTGCGGGTCACGGCGCTGGCGCGCCGCGGTGCGATAGGCAGATATTCGCCGTTTTTATCGCCGGTCAAACCAGCTCGGGGTAATCGCGCGCCAGCAGCGGCCACTGCACCTGAGCCTCGGCGTCATCGGCCAGCAGGCGAAAGCCCTCGAACTGGAACTCCGGCGCCACAGTGCATCCGACCAGCGTATAGGCGCCTGTCGAGCGCGCCGCCTGCCAGGCATGGGCCGCTACCACGCGCTGCGGCATCTGCCCCTCACTGGCCGGCCCGAGCAACTCGCAACGCACCGCGTTGGGGGTATCGGCCACCAGTAACTGCAGAGGGTCGCCCTCGTGAAAGTGCCACAGTTCGTCGGCGTCGACCCGATGCCAACGGCTGACCGCACCACCCGGCAGCAGGAACAGAATGGCGCTGGAAGCCGCCCGTCCCTGAGCATCGCGCTGCGCCGAAACGAACTGGCGACGGTAGTAACCGCCCTCGGGATGCGCGGCAAGCCCGAGGCTGTCGATCAACTGGCGAGCGCGCGGGTGCACGTCAGGCCTTCAGCGCGGCCACGAAGGCTTGCAGCCAGGGTTCGGCATCGGTTTCAGGCGTGACGGTTTCGCTGGAGTCCAGGCGCAGCATTTCCACCACTTCGCGCAGGCCCAGCTCGGCATACAACTCACGCATCAGTTCACCGCCGCCACAGAAGGTGTCATAGCTGGAGTCGCCCAGCGCCAGCACCGCAGCCGGTTTGCCGCTCCAGGCCGGCAAACGGTCTCTGATTTCGCTGTACAGCGGCAGCAGGTTGTCCGGCAGCTCACCCATGCCAGTGGTGGACGTGACGGTAAGGAAGGCGTCCGGCGCGAAGGCCAGCAGCTCCTCGAGGCTCACGTTCGCTTTGTGCCAGGCGTCCAGCCCGGCGGCCTTGAGCTGGCGCTCGGCGTGGCGAGCGACTTCCTCGGCCGTACCGTAGACCGAGCCCGACAGAATGGCGACTTTCATGACAACTCCGGAAACAGGAAAAACGCCGCGCATTATGCCGCAAGTGGACAGCCCGACCCGATGTTTTAGAATGCAGCCCATATCCATCGCGGAACCGGACTCATGATCAATGCCAAACTGCTGCAACTGGTAGTCGACGCCTCCAACGATGGGATCGTGGTGGCCGAGCAGGAGGGCGAAGACAATATTCTGATCTACGCCAACGCGGCATTCGAGCGCCTGACCGGCTACCCCTGCGATGACATCCTCTACCAGGATTGCCGTTTCCTGCAGGGCACTGACCGTGCACAACTCGGCCTGCAGGCCATTCGCGAAGCGGTCAAGGCGAACAAGCCCTGCCGACAGATCATTCGTAACTACCGCAAGGATGGCAGCGCGTTCTGGAACGAGCTATCGATCACTCCGGTACTGAACGAAAGCGACCAGCTGACCTACTACATCGGTATCCAGAAGGATGTTACCGAACAGGTCGAAGCCAAGCAGCGGGTGCGTGAGCTGGAGGCAGAGGTCGCCGAGCTGAAGGCCGAGCTGGCGCGCCTGAAAAGCTGACGAACGGATAAAACTATCCTTCGCCAGCGCAGTCAGATGGGTTTGAACCCGTGCAGTATTATCCCATGCAAAGCGATCCGCTGCTGACTCAGGACGAACTGGATTTCATCCAGAAGATCCTCTTCAAACCTCCGCAAAAGCGGCGCCCTGACGCAGCGCCGCCATTGGCTCTGGGCAAACGACTCAGTGAGCTGCTGGCTCGCCTGGGCAACGAAGAACAGCTAAGCCTGGATACGCATACCGACAATCAGCATCTGAGCTTCCCCCTGCACCTGATCCGGGACGACCACAGGCAGTCACGCCTGGAGCTGGGCGCCCCGCTGATCTTCGAACAAGGGGTAAGCGAACGCCCATGGCGTCTTGTTCTGCCCACGGCATTAGCACTGCTGGACGACAGCGGCCAGCCCAGTGGCCTGAAGGCGCTGGAGCTATCGAACAATGGAATCCTGGTGGAATACAGCAAAACAGGCACGCCGGCCAAGGATCAGTTGCTGCAACTGCTTTTGCCCCAGGAGCGCCGCGTTCAACTGCGCGCGCGGCTCGCAAGACGCGTCAGCCAGAAGCGTTACGCTTACAGCCTGCAGACGCTACATACGGAAGATGAGCAAACCCTGCGTCAGTACCTGTTCGAACAGCACAGCGGACAACAGTCGCAGACCGCAGCAGTCTGCTGACGCTCAGTAGCCTGGACCACCTCAGGTATCGAGATGGCCAGCCAGAAACTGCTGCATACGACGTTGCATCAGGCGTCCCTCATTACCCAGGCAGGCAATGGCCGAACCGGCCAGACTTTCCTCCGCCAGATCGGCACTGTCACCGGCCAGCAGCAGCGGACACTCCAAGCCCAGCGCCAGGCGCGCCAGTTGCCGCGGGAACTCCTCGCCTGGCGGCTGGTTGCTGAAGACCACCAGCGCCTGGGGCTGCATGCGTTCACAGACCAGGGCCAGATCGGTCATGGGTACGCCTGGCCCCATCACCGACACGTCGACGTCCTGATTGCCCAGCAGCAACGCTGCAACCAGCAACTCCAGTTCCCGGCAGTGGCCAGGTAGCGCCACCAGCAGCACGCGCTCACGCGAATCATCACGCCCCAATTGCAGACGCTGCCAGCAGCGCCCACGCAGGAAGCCGTCGAGCATCAGCCACTCGCCGCGCAGGCCGACTTCGTCCTGACGCAGCAGCAGTTCCTGCCAAACCGGCATGAAAATATCCTGGAACACCACCGGCAGCGGATAGCAGGAGAAGATCTGCCCATACAAGCGCTCCAGACTAGGCTCATCGAAGTTCTGCAGCGCGCTACGCACCTGGCCCTGCCACTGATTCCAGTCGTCACTGCTGACTTCGTTGTAGGCCGGCGTGGCGACGCTGCGACTGCTGGCGCTCTTGGCCAGGATCGAGCCGACCTTGCTGACTGCGACGCCACGTTCGATCCAGGCGAGGATGCTGCGCACCGCATCGATATCGGCCTGCGAGTAGAGACGATGGCCGCTGTCGGTACGCGTCGGTTGAATCAGGCCGTAACGCCGCTCCCAGGCACGCAGGGTGACCGGATTGACGCCGGTAAGGCGAGAAACTTCGCGGATGGGGAACAGCTCTTCCTGCTTCAAAGCGCTGGACGCAAGCGATGTGACGGAGGCGAGTTCGGGCATGGCTTCGGGCATCACGGCAACGAATATTCGGCAATTGTAACCCAGCAACAGCTCACTGGCATTGTGCAAGATATGTACAAAACCATACCAAGCACAACATCAAGGATAACGGCAGCCTCAAGCGCGGTGTTTATCCATGCCTGACGCCCTTCACCGAACCATCGCACACAGCCCATGCCCTTGAATGGTGCAAATCCCGATCAAGGTTTCTCCTTTAACCCGTCTGGAGCCCCTTGTCAGGCGGGGCTGGCTAATTTTCGCAAAACGGGAATAATCCTTGCTGCATTGTTCGTCGAGCACATCACCCCATGCTCGACCACGCCCAACGCCATACCCCGGCTGACGGCAACACCCGAGGAGATACACAATGTCCCCCGTAACCCTGATGGTGGCGCGCCGCGTCGCCAATGGTCGTTATCACGACTTCATCGCCTGGCTGCGTGAAGGCGAACATCTGGCCACCGACTTCCCTGGCTACCTCGGCTCCGGCGTACTGGCACCGCCTGCCGGCGATGATGAGTTTCAGATCGTTTTCCGTTTCAGCGACGAACAGACCATGGCTTCCTGGGAGCACTCGGCCTCACGCCAGGCCTGGCTGCAGCGGGGTGCGGGCCTGTTTGCCCAACCGCAGGAGAAGCGTGCAGTCGGCCTTGACGCCTGGTTCGGCAGTGCCCATCGACAGGCTCCGCGCTGGAAGCAGAGCGTGGCGATCTGGCTGGCGTTCTTTCCGGTGTCCCTGGCCTTCAACCTGCTGTTCGGCCCCTGGCTCGCCGACCTTTCGCTGGTCACCCGCGTGCTGCTGTCGACGCTGGCCTTGACGCCACTGATGACCTACTGGTTCATCCCGCTTTCCACTCGCCTGCTGGAACCCTGGCTACAAGATAACCATCCGCAGCGCCTGAGCAGGCGAGCCGCCAGCATCGGCAAGCCCTGAAAGCATCCACTTCTACCAATCGGCCAGCCTCGTGCTGGCCGATTTCGTTGTACAAGCAGCCAATATCTGTACAAAAACAGTAATTCGTACAGGTAAAGTACAAAAACCCCTTCCCCACCTCCTCAGTAAAAACCCTTAAAACTCAGCAAAATAGGCAAATCCACTCAGCCTGATAGCAAAACCACATGTCGCACAGGGTTGTACAACCTGCAGCTCTGGTATAGCTTTATCCACGGTCTGGTGAGTAGCGCCTGCCACTGGTCAGGTATCCCGAGGCGGTACGAGCCAGGCCTTCATTTCTTTCTCACGAGTTGCACATGAGCGCTGCCAGCTTCCCCATCCTGATCACCGGCGCCGGCCAGAGGGTCGGCCTCTACTGCGCCGAACGCCTGCTCGACGAAGGCCAGCCGGTGATCATCAGCTACCGCCAGAACCGCGATGACATTGCGCGGCTGCGTGAGCGCGGTGCCATCGCTCTGCAGGCGGATTTCAGTAATGAGAGCGGCATCATGGCGTTCATCGAACAGGTCAAGTTGCAGTGCAATGGCCTGCGCGCGATCGTGCACAACGCCTCGCAGTGGCAGGCCGAAACACCCGGCGAAGAAGCCGATGCCTTTCGCCAGCTGTTCAGCGTGCACATGCTCGCGCCGTATCTGATCAACCTGCATTGCAGCGAGCTGTTGCTGCAGTCGAATCACGCCGACATCGTGCATGTGAGTGACGACGTGGTACGCAAGGGCAGCGCCAATCGGCCCGCCTACTGCGCCAGCAAGGCGGGCCTGGAAAGCCTGACACTGTCGTTCGCCGCGCGTTTTGCCCCACGCATCAAGGTCAACACCATCGCGCCAGCACTGCTGATGTTCAACGATGGTGATGACGACGCCTACCGCACCAAGACCTTGGCCAAATCGGCGCTGGGCATAGAACCCGGCCCGCAGCCCTTCTACCAGACACTGCGCTATTTGCTGGACAACTCCTACGTAACCGGAACGACCCTTACCCTCAACGGCGGCCGCCACCTCAAGTGAAGCGACTGCTCAGGACACTGCCATGAGCCAACCTCTTTCCCAGCAATACCGCGAGATTCTCGTAGGCCTCGGTGAAAACCCGGAGCGCGAGGGTCTGCTCGATACGCCCAAACGCGCGGCCAAGGCCATGCAGTATCTGTGTCATGGCTACCAGCAGTCGCTGGACGAGATCGTCAACGGCGCGCTGTTCGAGTCCGACAATGACGAGATGGTGATCGTCAAGGACATCGAGCTGTACTCGCTGTGCGAACACCACCTGCTGCCCTTCATCGGCAAGGCGCATGTCGCCTACATCCCCACCGGCAAGGTGCTCGGGCTGTCCAAGGTGGCGCGCATCGTCGACATGTACGCGCGGCGCCTGCAGATCCAGGAAAACCTCACCAAGCAGATCGCCGATGCGATCCAGCAGGTGACCAACGCCGCTGGCGTCGCGGTGGTGATCGAGGCCAAGCACATGTGCATGATGATGCGTGGCGTGGAGAAGCAGAACTCGGTGATGAGCAGCTCGGTGATGCTTGGCGCTTTCCGCGAGTCCTGCAACACTCGCCACGAATTTCTGCAACTGATCGGACGGAACAACTAATGCCGCGACTGGAACCCGGAATGGCGCGCATCCGCGTCAAGGACCTGCGCCTGCGCACCTACATCGGCATCAAGGAAGAAGAGATCAACAACAAGCAGGACGTGTTGATCAACCTGACCATCCTCTACCCCGCCGTCGATGCGGTAGAGGTCAACGACATCGAGCATGCGCTGAACTACCGCACCATCACCAAGGCGATCATCGCCCATGTCGAAGGCAATCGCTTCGCCCTGCTCGAGCGCCTGACCCAGGAAATCCTCGACCTGGTGATGACCCATCAGGCCGTGCGTTATGCCGAAGTGGAAGTGGACAAACCGCATGCCCTGCGTTTCGCCGAGTCGGTATCCATCACCCTGGCCGGCCATCGCTGACAGCGGCTTGTCGCTCTCCAGCAAGGCTCTTATCATCGCCGCCACCTAATACCGGAGAGCCCACCATGACCGAGCAAGAACGCCTCGAACTGGAAGCTGCAGCCTTTCGCGCACTGGTGCAGCATCTGCGCAGCCGTCCTGACGTGCAGAACATCGACCTGATGAACCTGGCCGGTTTCTGCCGCAACTGCCTGTCCAAATGGTACAAGGCCGCTGCCGACGACCTCGGTATCGAGGTCAGCGCCGACCAGGCTCGCGAGACCGTATACGGCATGCCCTATGCCGACTGGAAAGCCAAATATCAGAAAGAAGCCTCCGCCGAACAGCAAGCCGCATTTGCCAAAGGAAAGCCTGAATGACCGCCCTGAGAGAACTGCGCAGCCGCCTGCAGCAGGACGACTACGCCTTCAGTGAAACCCTGGCCTTCGTCGCCGAGCACTATGACTATCAGCCCAGCGCCTTCCGCAATGGCGACGTGGAAAACGCCGCGGGCCAGAACGAAGGCTCCTGCAAGACTCTGGGTCTGGCCCTGTTGGAAGGCTTGAGCAAGGACGAAGCGCTGCGTGCCTTCGGCGAGCACTACCGCAGCGTGCTGGCCACGCCGCAAGGCAGCGACCACGGCAACATCCGCGCGCTGATGGTGCATGGCCTGGACGGCGTGAAGTTCGAACAACAACCGCTGAAGCCGAAAGCCTGAATCTATAGCGCAAAAACCTGCGCAACTGTCAGCAAAAGCTGACAGACATCACATCGCTGTCGCTTTATGCTGCGCGCCACAACAAACATGGAGCACGAGGGAATGTGCTCTGCGCGCAAGCGCCCTTCCCTCCTGTTTCGCGCTCGGCATGGAGTCGACCGATGCAGCAAACCTTGGTCTGGAAACCCAGGCACACCCCCCGGCGTGGAAACGCTGCGTCTGAGTCAGGATGCCAATGGCATTCACGCCACCAGCCACCTCATGCAGGTCATCAAGGGCAACAGCATCGTTGCCAACTACCTGATCGATTGCGACGCGCGCTGGCGCTTCCGTCGCCTCTGGCTCAAGGTCGATAACCACGGCCAGCGCAACCTCTGCCTACAGCGTGATCTGCGCGGCAACTGGCTGCTCAACGGCGAACCACGCCCTGATCTGCTGCAATGCCAACATGTCATGCTCTCGGCCTCGCCCTTCACCCACACCCCAGCCCTGCAACGCAGTGCGCTGGAGACCGGGCAGAGTGATGAGATGCAGGTCGCCTATATCGACATGCTCAGCTTCAAGGTGGAACCACGCCAGCAGCGCTACCAATGCCTGCGCCGCCGCCCCGGTGAAAGCCTCTACCGCAGCCAGGCAGAAGGTCATGCTCATGAAGAACTGAGCGTCGACGACCACGCGCTACTGCTCAAGGCTGACCAACAGTACCTGCGCTTGAGCCAGCGCGATCTGAAGGTCAGCGCGCTGGTATAGCGGCTTTGCAACGGTCTACCCGGCTAGGGTGCGCCATGCGCACCAGGCCAGTTCCGCGCCACTCAGATAGGCAGTTGCCCGAACGCCCAACGCAGCAGGAAGAACACCAGCAATCCACCACCGATGGTCGCCAGCAAGTGCCGCGTTAAAGCGGCAATGGCAATGGCGGCCAGGCCCGCCAGCAGGTAGGCGTTGTTCCAGTTCAGCGCCCAGCTCTGTCCGTCCGGCATGAGCATGCCGGGCAGCACGATGGCCGTCAGCACCGCAGTTGGCACGTAATGCAGCCCCTGCCTGATCAATGGCGGAAAACGCAGATCAGGGAACGCGAACAGGCTGTAGCGGGTGATGAAGGTGATCGCCAGCATGCCCAGAATCAGCAACCAGATATCCATCAGAGCAACTCCTCCTGCAGCGCCGGGTTACGCCGCTCCAACCACACGCCGACGACGATGCCACTGGCCGCAGCCGCCATCAGCCCAAGCTTGTAGGGCAAGGCATGGCAGAGCAGCGCCACGGCGCCCGCAACCAGGGCGGCCGCCACTTGCGGCTGGTTGCGCAGCATCGGCACGACGATGCCGATGAACGTCGCCAGCATGGCGAAATCCAGCCCCCACTCACCGATGTTCGGCACCGCCTGACCGAACAGCACGCCGACCAGCGTGCACAGCTGCCAGTTGCAGTACATGGCCAGGGCCGCGCCGAGAAAGTACCAATGGCGGTAGGCGCCCTTGTCACCACGCGCGTAGCGCTGCACTACCACCGCGTAGGCCTCATCGGTGAGCCAGAAAGCCAGCGGCATGCGCCAGCGCTTGGGCAGATGCCGCACATATGGCTGCAGGCTGGCGCTATACAGGGCATGGCGCAGGTTGACCACGAAGGTGGTCAGCAACACCACGGCAATACCGGCGCCGCCGGTCAACAGACTGATGGCGATGAACTGCGCCGAACCGGCGAATACCAGCAAGGACATCCCCTGCGTCTGCCAGGGATCAAGCCCGGCGGCGCCTGCCAGGCTGCCGAAGATGATGCCGAAGGGAATGGCGCCGAGCAGCATTGGCAGCATATCGCGGGCGCCCTGGGTGAATTCGTGTTGACGGGACATGGAACCTCCTTGGGCAGGCGAGCTTAGCCAAACGCATCTGCAAGGTCTTGAACGTTCTTGCTCTTAGTGGGCACCAATCCCTGAATAATCGAAGAAGCTTATGGCAGGGAAGGAATGGGGCTGGCATCCAACTCACTCCCGCGACCTCTGGTCGCGCGCGGCTAACGCTAATCCATCTTATTTAAATTCCGTTAGCCTGCTAATCTTGGCGCCCCGCTTTCTTGCCCGTTCGGATTGCTCCTCGATGTCGCCGCTCCAGCGCTGCCTGCTGCCTTTCATGGCCCTGACTCTGATCGCTTGCGAGCAGCAACCGCACTTCACCGCAGCAGAACCCGGCGAGGCCCTTTCTGCCGGTGCGGCGACGGTACGCAAGTTCGATCACAACGCCTTCTCCCTGCCCTCGGCCAACCTGGCTCCCAGCCGTCGCCTGGATTTCGCAGTGGGCAACAGCTTCTTCCGCAATCCCTGGGTCACGGCGCCAGCCACCACCACCGCACGCGATGGCCTGGGCCCGCTGTTCAATACCAATGCCTGCCAGAACTGCCATATCAAGGATGGTCGCGGCCATCCGCCGGGGCCAGATGCGGTCAGCGCCGCCTCCATGCTGGTGCGTCTGTCACTGCCCGCCGGCCCCGAGCATGCGCAAGTGCTGATACGCCAGGGCGTGGTCGCCGAGCCCACCTACGGCACCCAGCTGCAGGACATGGCCAACCCGGGCGTAGCGCCAGAAGGCAAGGTGCGCGTGACTTACAGCAGCGTACCGGTGCGTTTTGCCGACGGTACACCGGTGGAGCTGCGTAAACCCGAGCTGCAGATCAGCCAGCTGGGCTATGGCGCCATGCATCCGGACACCCTGTTCTCCACTCGCATCGCCCCGCCGATGATCGGCCTCGGCCTGCTCGAAGCCATTGCCGAAGCCGATATCCTGGCAGGCGCCGACCCGGACGACGCCGATGGTGATGGTATTTCCGGTCGCCCCAATCAGGTCTGGGACCGCCAGCAGCAGCGCAGTGTGCTCGGCCGTTTTGGCTGGAAGGCTAGCCAGCCCAATCTCAATCAGCAGAATGCCGATGCCTTCGCCAACGACATGGGCCTTACCAGTTCGCTGATCCCCCATGACAACTGCACCCCGGCGCAAGCCGATTGCCTGGCCGCGCCCCATGGTGGCGAACCGGAGGTCAGCGACAACATCCTGGCCAGCGTACTGTTCTACAGTCGCAACCTGGGCGTGCCGGCCCGGCGTGACGTCGATGCGCCCGAGGTGCTCAAGGGCAAGAGCCTGTTCCATCAGGCCGGCTGCCAGAAATGCCACACGCCCAGCTTCACTACGTCGGCCGCTGCCGCCGAGCCGGAACTGGCCAACCAGTTGATCCGTCCTTATACAGACATGCTGCTGCATGACATGGGCGAAGGCCTAGCCGATGGCCGCGAGGAGTTTCTCGCCAGCGGTCGCGAATGGCGCACGACGCCGTTGTGGGGCATTGGCCTGACGCAAGCGGTCAATGGTCACACTCAGTTCCTGCATGACGGCCGTGCACGCAACCTGCTGGAAGCCATTCTCTGGCACGGTGGCGAGGCCGAAGCGGCCAAACTGCATGTGCTGAAATTCGATGCCGACGAGCGAGCAGCACTGCTCGCCTTCCTGAATTCCCTTTGAGGAGCCTGCGATGTTGCACAAAACCCTGATCGCCTCCCTGCTCGGCCTGGCCCTGGTCGGCTGTGGCCAACAGGACCCGCAAGCCAAGGTCAGCGCTGCGCTGACCGATGGCGTGCTGTTGCCGGCTTACAGCAGTTGGCAGGAAGCTGACCGCCAGTTGGCGGCCAATGCCGAAGCCTTCTGCGCAGGGAGCACCGATCTGAGTGCCGCTCGCCAGGCCTTTCTCGGCGCGCAAAGCGCCTGGGCCGGCCTGCAGCCATTGCTGGTCGGGCCGCTGGCCGAAGGCAACCGCGCCTGGCAAATCCAGTTCTGGCCGGACAAGAAGAACCTGGTGCAGCGCCAGGTCGAAGCATTGCTGAAGAACAAGCCGCAGCTGAGTGCGGATGACCTGTCCAATGCCAGCGTGGTGGTTCAGGGCCTGACCGCCTACGAATACATTCTTTTCGACCCCAATCTGGACCTCGCCCAGGCCGAACAGAAAGCGCGCTATTGCCCACTGCTGCAAGCCATCGGCAAACACCAGCAGGCACTGGCAGCACAGATCGTCGGCGAATGGCAGGCCAAATCTGGCATGGCCGAACAGCTGAAGACATTCCCCAACGAGCGCTACGCCGACGCCAACGAAGCCATCGCCGAACTGTTGCGCGTACAGGTCAGCGCCCTGGATGGCCTGAAGAAGAAACTCGGCGCGCCGATGGGCCGGCAGAGCAAGGGCATCGCCCAGCCCTATCAGGCCGAAGCCTGGCGCAGTGCCGGCAGCCTGGCCAACCAGGGCGCCGCACTGGCCAGTGCCGAACTGCTGTGGCACGGCAGCAACCGTGACGGTATTCAGTCGCTGCTGGGCGACGACCAGGCCGACCTGGCAAAACGCATCGACGCCGCTTACCAGGACACCCGTCAGCGCCTGGCCGCACTCGACAGTCCCCTGGGTGAGCTGCTCGCCGATGAAGCCGGGCGCACCGCCCTGAACGAGCTGTACGACAGCCTCAATCGCCTGCACCGCCTGCAGGAAAGCGAGCTGGCCAAGGCGCTCGACGTGCAGATCGGCTTCAACGCCCACGACGGGGATTGAGCATGCAACGCAGAGCCTTCCTCGGCCTCAGTGCAGCCGCTGCCAGCTTCGCGGCGGCAGGCGCCTTCGGTGGCTGGACGCTGTTCGGCCCATCCGGCCAGCCGTTGCTCTTGTCAGCCCGTGACGACGGCGACGGCAACCACTACGCC
This sequence comes from Pseudomonas alcaliphila JAB1, assembly GCF_001941865.1. NCBI lineage: Bacteria > Pseudomonadati > Pseudomonadota > Gammaproteobacteria > Pseudomonadales > Pseudomonadaceae > Ectopseudomonas > Ectopseudomonas alcaliphila. The sequence continues at coordinate 3,781,789 of NZ_CP016162.1, forward strand.
GTCGGCTATCGCCTCGATGGTCAGCGCGCCTTCGCCACACCAGTGAACGAACGCTGCCACGATGTGGTGCCGCACCCCGCCCTGCCGATGGCCCTGTTCGTCGGTCGCCGGCCGAGCACCGAGAGCTACCTGATCGACACCCGCGACGGCCGCCTGCTGCATACGCTGAGCTCGCCGGCCGGACGCCACTTCAACGGCCACGCGGTGTTCCACAAAGGCGGCGAATGGCTGTACACCACCGAAAACGACACCACCGAGCCAGGCCGGGGCGTCATTGGCGTTTATCGCCTGCAGGGTGAGCAACTGCTGCGCGACGCTGAACACAGCAGCCACGGCGTCGGCCCGCACCAACTGCTGTGGATGCCCGATGGCGAAACCCTGGTGGTGGCCAACGGCGGCATCCGTACCGAAGCGGAAAGCCGCGTGGAGATGAACCTCGACGCCATGCAGGCCAGCCTGGTGCTGATCAGGCGCGACGGCAGCCTGGTCAGCCAGGAGTATCTGGCCGACCAGCAGAACAGCATCCGCCACCTGGCTGTCGCGCGTGACGGCACGGTGGTCAGCGGCCAGCAATACATGGGCGATCTGCATGATCAGGTGCCGCTGCTGGCGATCAAGCGCCCCGGCCAGCCGTTCCAGCCTTTTCCTCTGGGCGAGACGCAACGCGTGGCCATGAACCAGTACACCGCCAGCGTGGCCATTCACGACGAGCTGCGCCTGCTGGCGCTGACCGCACCGCGCGGCAACCGCTTCTTTATCTGGGATCTGGACAGCGCTCAGGTGCGCCTGGATGTGCCATTGCCAGACTGTGCAGGCGTTGGCGCGGTTGCCGACGGTTTCGTCGTGACCTCGGGTCAGGGCCGTTGCCGCCTGTACGATTGCCGCGGTGAGCGCATCGTTACCAACGCCCTGCAGCTACCGGCCGGCCTGTGGGACAACCACCTACGCCTGGCCTGAAAGGCTCAGGCGCTGCCGCGCTCGATCAGTTCGAACCCCACGTCCAGGCGCAGCGGCTGACGCGCCGCCGCAGGCTCGGCGAAGCGCGCCAGCAGAGCATCGGCGATGGCGCAGCCGATACGCGGCCCATCCACCCGCACGGTAGAAAGCGGCGGGTAAGTGTGCGCCGCACTGGACAGGTCGCCGAAACCCATCACGGCAAGATCTTGTGGAATGCGCAGGCCACGGCTGAGCGCCTCGGCCAACACGCCTTGCGCCACCGTATCGGAACTGCAGACCACCACTTCGCCGGCCACATCTTCCTGCAGCAGACGCGCAAGACCTTCGCGGCCGACCGCCAAGGTCGCCGGTGCAGGCAGGATCTGCGCTGCCACGGGAGCTCTCACATGGCCCTGCAGCGCCTCCACCAGGCTTCGATAACGGCGCAGACCGCGTGGGTCATCAATGCCCACGACCGAGACCCGGCGATAGCCCTTGCCGATCAGATAGCGCGCTACCGCCTGGCCCACAGCCTCGTGCGAAAAGCCGACCAGCATGTCCACCGGGTGTTCGCACAGATCCCAGGCCTCGACCAGCGGAATGCCCACCCGCGCCAGGCGCTCACGGCTCGCCTGGGTGTGCTCGGTGCCAGTCAGGACAATGCCGTCCGGCCGACGCCCCAACACCGCCTCGAGCAAGGCCTCCTCCTGCTCGGGGCTGTAGCCGGTAAGGCCCAGCAAGGTCTGGTAACCGGCAGCCGCGAGGCGGTCAGTCAACGCCTGCACGGTGTCAGCGAAAATCGAGTTGGCAATGGTCGGCAGGAAGATCGCCACCAGCCGACTGCGGCTGGACGCCAGAGAACCTGCGGCGAGATTGGGCACGTAACCGGTCGCCCGCACCGCTTCCAGTACGCGCTTGCGGGTGGCATCGGTGACCACCTCCGGGCGGCCCAGTGCCCGCGATACGGTGATCGGCGACACCCCCGCGACCCTGGCGACATCGATCAGCGTCGGGGCCGCACTGCTGCGGATGCCAGCAGGTTTCCTGCCCATGTCACGCCTCCAGTCACTCGAGTGCTTCGCATAAGAAGACACTCCATCTCAATCGAGATACGTTGTCATACAACTTTAGTCACATGCGCGCCGGGAATGCCGAGCCTGACCCTGCCTGAGACCACCCGCGCGCTGTTCGAATACTCTGTGCGAACACAAGAAATTACCGTAGTAGAGCCTACCGAGCTGTAGTTTACCTTACCAATCATGGGTGTTTAACGGGTTGGACCCGCTCGGTGAAACGCAGACAAAACACCTCAATTTCCCCCCACTGTCGCGTTGACATTGCCTGGGTTGGTGCTGATAATCGACCCAAGTCATACGACAACGTATGACAAACCAATAACAACAAGCAACAAGAGTCCAGGCCCCGCCATGACCACGATATCCAGCGAACTGCGCCCCTTCAATCGCCTGCTGCTGACCGGCGCTGCCGGCGGACTGGGCAAGGTACTGCGCGAACGTCTGCGCCCCTACGCCAATATCCTGCGTCTGTCCGACATCGGTGAGATGGCCCCTGCTGCCGGCCCCCACGAAGAAGTGGTGCGTTGCGACCTGGCAGACAAAGCTGCCGTGCATCAACTGATCGAAGGTGTCGACGCCATCCTGCACTTCGGCGGCGTCTCGGTCGAGCGCCCCTTCGAAGAAATCCTCGGCGCCAACATCTGCGGCGTGTTCCATGTCTACGAGGCGGCCCGCCGCCATGGCGTGAAACGCGTGGTGTTCGCCAGCTCCAACCACGTCATCGGTTTCTACAAGCAGGACGAGCATCTCGACGCCAACTGCCTGCGCCGCCCGGATGGCTACTACGGCCTGTCCAAGTCCTATGGCGAGGACATGGCCAGCTTCTACTTCGATCGCTACGGCATCGAAACCGTCAGCATCCGCATCGGCTCCTCGTTCCCCGAACCCGCCAACCGCCGCATGATGAGCACCTGGCTGAGCTACGACGACCTTACCCACCTGCTCGAACGCTGCCTCTATACCGAGAACGTCGGCCACACCGTGGTCTACGGCATGTCGGATAACCGCGATGTGTGGTGGGACAACAGCCAGGCCGCACACCTGGGCTTCAAGCCCAAGGACAGCTCGGAAGTCTTCCGCGACAAGGTGGAAGCGCAGCCGATGCCGGCCGCCGACGATCCGGCGCGCATCTACCAGGGCGGCGCCTTCGTTGCCGCCGGCCCGTTCGGCGACGACTGAACAGAACGCCGTAACCGCCCCAAGCCATGACAACAAGTAGAGCGCCACAGCCATGACAGCCGAACTGATTGTCGATGCGCGCAACGCCACGGGCGAAAGCCCGGTGTGGAACGCTGCCGAACAGGCTCTTTACTGGGCCGACATCCCTGCCGCCCGCCTGCATCGCTGGTCCGCGGCAGATGGCCAGACGCAGAGCTGGCAGGCCGACGAGATGCTTGCCTGCATCGCCATGCACCCCGCTGGCGGCTGGCTCGCCGGCATGCAGAGCGGCATCTTCCATCTACGCCCGCAGGACGATGGCAGCGTACAGGCCGAGCGCCTGGCACAGGTCGAACATGCCCGCCCGCAGATGCGTTTCAACGATGGTCGCTGCGACCGCCAAGGCCGCTTCTGGGCCGGCACCATGCTGCTGGATATGGCCCAAGGCGCGCGCGTCGGCGCGCTGTATCGCTACGACGGCCAACTGCAACAGGTGCTCGACGACTTCATCGTGCCCAACGGCCTGGCCTTCAGCCCTGACGGCCGCACCATGTACCTCTCCGACTCGCACCCCAGCGTGCAGAGCGTCTGGGCTTTCGATTACGACATTGATAGCGGCACACCGCACAACCGTCGTCTGTTCATCGACATGAAGCAGCATCCGGGTCGCCCGGACGGCGCAGCGATGGACGTCGATGGTTGCTACTGGATCTGCGGCAATGACGAAGGCTTGGTCCACCGTTTCACCCCCGACGGCCGACTCGATCGCTCGCTCGCCGTGCCGGTGAAGAAGCCGGCTATGTGCGCCTTCGGTGGCGCCAATCTGGACACCTTGTTCGTCACTTCGATCCGCCCCGGCGGCGATCTTTCCGAACAGCCTCTGGCCGGTGGTGTATTCGCCCTGCAAGCCGGCGTGTGCGGTATCGAGGAGCCTGCCTTCCAACCCTGATCCGATTCACCCCGGGCCGCTCGCGGCACCGGACTCACACTGCTGTACACCAACAACAACAAGACGGAGTTTTCCGCATGAACCTCAAACGTAAGTTGCTTCTCGCCACACTTCCGCTAGCGCTCGGTCTGTCCTCCTTCGTACAGGCCGAGATGACGCTGAAGATTGCCGAAATCCACCCTGCTGGCTACCCGACCGTAGTCGCCATGGAAAACCTCGGCAAGAAGCTGGAAGCTGCCACCAACGGCGAGATCAAATCCCGCATGTTCGCCGGCGGCGTTCTCGGCTCCGAGAAGGAAGTCATCGAGCAGACCCAGATCGGCGCCGTCCAGCTGACCCGCGTCAGCCTTGGTTCGGTCGGTTCGGTGGTTCCGGCCACCAACGTGTTCAACATGCCGTTCGTGTTCCGCGACGTCGACCACATGCGCAAGATCATCGACGGTGAGATCGGCCAGGAAATCCTCGACGCCATCACCAACTCCGACTTCAACATGGTCGGTCTGGCATGGATGGACGGCGGCAGCCGCAGCCTCTACACCAAGAAGCCGATACGCAGCATCGAAGACCTGAAAGGTATGAAGATCCGCGTAATGGGCAACCCGCTGTTCATCGACACCCTCAACGCCATGGGTGCAAACGGTATCGCCATGGACACCGGTGAAATCTTCAGCGCCCTGCAGAGCGGCGTGATCGACGGCGCCGAGAACAACCCGCCTACCCTGCTCGAGCACAACCATTTCCGCGCCGCCAAGTACTACACCCAGACCCACCACCTGATCCTGCCCGAGCCGCTGCTGATGTCCAAGACCACCTGGAACAAGCTGACGCCGGAACAGCAGGAACTGGTCAAGAAACTGGCCAAGGAAGCGCAACTGGAAGAGCGCCAACTGTGGGACGAGAAAAGCGCCAGCAGCGTAGAGAAACTCAAGGCTGAAGGCGTCGAATTCATCGAAATCGATACCAAGCCCTTCTACGACGCGACCGCCCCGGTTCGTGAGAAGTACGGCGCGCAGTTCGTTGAACTAATTCAGCGTATCGAAGCCGTTCAGTAATCCACGCGCAAGCGCGCGGCGCCGGCACCTCGCCTGCGCCGCGCAACCGGTGAAGTCTCATGAAAAACCTGGTTCTGGGCGTCAATGACGCCATCTACCGTGCCTGTATCGCGACCGCCGGCCTGGCAATCGTGATCATGGCTTTGATCATCCCCTGGGGCGTATTCAGCCGTTACGTGCTGGGTCAAGGACTGGGCTGGCCCGAGCCGATTTCAGTGCTATTGATGGTGCTGTTCACCTTCGTCGGTGCCGCTGCCGGCTACCGTGCAGGTGCCCACATGGCCGTGACCTCACTGACCGATCGCCTGCCACAAACCCTGGCACCGCTGATCACATTGTTCGTACGCCTGGTCATGGGCGGCATCGCGCTGTTCATGCTGATTTGGGGTTACAAGCTCTGCGTAGCGACCTGGAACCAGTACCTCAGCACCCTGCCCTCGGTACGCGTCGGCATCAGCTACATGCCAATCCCGGTGGGCGGTTTCATCACCCTCCTGTTCGTCATCGAACAACTGCTGTACGGCGATCAACATAAGCGCCGTGCCGTCGACTTCGAACACACTGAAGATTCCAAGGAGGCCGCGTAAATGGATGCCGCCATTCTTTTAGGCAGTTTCATTGTCCTTATCCTGCTACGCGTCCCCGTTGCTTATTCGCTTGGCGTTTCCGCACTGATCGGCGCCTGGTGGATCGATATCCCCCTGCACGCGGTGATGATCCAGATCGCCGGTGGCGTGAACAAATTCTCCCTGCTGGCCATTCCGTTCTTCGTCCTGGCCGGCGCGATCATGGCCGAAGGTGGCATGGCCCGGCGCCTGGTAGCGTTTGCCGGGGTGTTGATCGGTTTCGTCCGCGGCGGTCTGTCACTGGTCAACATCACCGCCTCGACCTTCTTCGGCGCCATCTCCGGCTCCTCCCTGGCCGATACCGCCTCGGTTGGTTCAGTGCTGATCCCGGAAATGGAAAAGAAGGGCTACCCACGTGAGTTCGCCACCGCCGTCACCGTCTCCGGCTCGGTACAGGCGCTGCTCACCCCGCCCAGCCACAACTCGGTGATCTACTCGCTGGCGGCCGGAGGCACCGTATCCATCGCCGCGCTGTTCGTGGCCGGTATCGGCCCGGGTCTGCTGATGAGCGTAACCCTGGCCACGCTGTGCCTGTGGTTCGCCAAGAAGCGCAACTACCCCAAGGGCGAAGTGATTCCGCTGCGCCAGGCCATCAAGATCTGCGTGGAAGCTCTGTGGGGCCTGATGACCATGTTCATCATCCTCGGCGGCATCCTCAGTGGCGTGTTCACCGCCACCGAATCAGCGGCTGTCGCGGTGGTCTGGGCGTTCTTCGTGACCATGTTCATCTACCGCGACTACAAGTGGCGTGAACTGCCGAAGATGCTGCACCGCACCGTGCGCACACTGTCGATCGTGATGATCCTCATCGCCTTCGCAGCCGCGTTCGGCTACATCATGACCCTGATGCAGATTCCGTCGAAGATCACCACGGCGTTCCTGACCTTCTCGGACAACCGCTACGTGATCCTGATGTGCGTCAACTTCATGCTGCTGGCCCTGGGCACGCTGATGGACATGGCGCCGCTGATCCTGATCCTCACCCCGATTCTGCTGCCGGTGGTGACCTCCTTCGGCGTCGATCCGGTGCACTTCGGCATGATTATGCTGGTCAACCTCGGTATTGGACTGATCACGCCACCGGTAGGTGCGGTACTCTTCGTTGGCGCTGCAATCGGCAAGGTCACCATCGAAAACACCGTGAAGGCACTGCTGCCGTTCTACGCCGCGCTGTTCATGGTGCTGATGGCCGTGACCTACATTCCAGCCATCTCGCTGTGGCTGCCGAGCGTCGTGCTCTGACAGCAACCCGGGCACTGAACGACAACGCCGCTCAATCGGGCGGCGTTTTGCTTCGGGCCTGATTTCAAGACCATGACAACAGGATTTCGTCATGCAAGGTTCCACCCCGTTTCCGCGTCACATCGCCGTCCTGATCCTCGCCACACTGGCTTGCTCGTTCGCGGGCAACCACATCGCTGCGCGGATCGCCTTCGACCACGACACCGGACTGCTGCTGGCAATGCTCGCGCGTGCCGGCGTGACGCTGGTCGCGCTGGCCGCCTTGGTACTGTGGCGACGTGAATCGCTAAAACTGGGTCGCGCTACCTGGGGCTGGCAAATCCTGCTGGGCCTGCTGATCGCCATCCAGAGCTTCTGCATCTACTCGGCGGTAGCGCGTATTCCAGTGGCGCTGGCACTGCTGGTGGTCAACCTTTCGCCGATCCTGCTGGCTTTGCTCACCTGGGCGCTCGGCGGTGCGGCGCCAACCCGCCAGGCGCTGGCCATCATGGGCGTGATTCTCTTCGGCCTGGTGCTGGTGCTCGATGTTCCGGGTCGCCTGGCCAGCGCCGATGCGCCAGATGGTGAGTGGGTCGCCGGCATCCTGTTCAGCCTGACCGCTGCCGCCGTGTTCGCCGTGGCGCTATGGATCACCGAAAATCGCCTGTCGAAAATTGCCGGCTCGGTGCGCAGCATGCTGACCCTGGCGGTGGTGTTCAGCGCCTCGACCCTGCTGGGTAGCAGCGGCCTGATTCCGGGCGGCCTTAGTATGCCCAACGCCAGCGCTGGCTGGATCGCACTGGCCTGCCTGGTGCTGCTCTACGGCGCGGCCTTCTCCACCCTATTCATTTGCATGCCGCGCCTGAACATCGCGCGCAATGCACCCGTGATGAACATGGAGCCGGTGGCCGGCATGATCCTGGGTTGGCTGGTTCTGGGTCAGGTACTGGGGGCGTTGCAGGTCGTCGGTGGTCTGATCGTGGTCGGCGGCATCGTCGCCCTGGCCTACCGCCGCTAGAGGGCGGCATGCGCGTCCACTTTTCCCTACCGCTAAAACGCACTCGGCGGCCCAAGGCCGCCGAGTGCATTCAACAAGTTTCAGCCGTGCAGCGCTTCGGCCTCGGCCGCTTCGTGCGCCTGACGCAGGCGCTCGCGGCTGTTGGTCAGGTGCAGACGCATCGCTGCCCGCGCCGCCTCGGCATCCTGGCGCGCGATGGCTTCGAAGATCTGCTCGTGCTCACGCTCCAGGCGCGCCATGTAGTGGGCCTGATCGTCACGCGCCAGGCTGGCGGAATTGACCCGGGTACGCGGGATGATGCTGGTACCCAGATGACTGAGAATATCGGTGAAGTAACGGTTGCCGGTGGCCTCGGCAATACGCAGATGAAAATGAAAGTCCGAGGACACGGCATCGCTGGCATGCATCGCGCTCTCGTTGATGGCATCCAGTGCCTCGCGAATGGCCTTCAGTTGCACGTCATTACGACGCTGAGCCGCCATCCCGGCAGACTCCACCTCGAGACTGATACGCAGCTCAAGAATGGCCAGCACGTCGCGCAAGGTGACGATGGTCGCCGGGTCGATGCGAAAACCACTGGCACTGGGCGTATCCAGCACGAAAGTACCGATGCCATGACGGGTCTCGACCAGACCGGCTGCCTGCAAACGCGACAGAGCCTCGCGCACCACGGTACGGCTGACGCCCTGCTCTTCCATGATCGCCGACTCCGTCGGCAGCTTCTCACCGCGCTTGATCAGCCCATCGCGAATGCGCTGCGACAGATCGGCTACCAGCTCCTGGGCCAGGCTGCGGTGCTTGCGACGAGCACGAGGTTGAGCGTTTTGCGTTTCCATGGGGGACGGACTCTCGACTTAAGACTTGAGGCTTTGCCGTAATGATAGCCCAGCAGTTGTACGATGACACTATGAATTCCCGACAAATAACGCCCTAGGAGCGTCAAATGCCAACGACTCTGCTGACCCTGCGCGATAGCCTGACACAGTTGACTCTCGCCCCGGAACTGGGCGCAAGCCTGGTCAACTGGGTGCGCCTCAGCGACGGCCAGCCACTGCTTCGTCACAGCGACGAACAGGCGCTGGCTGCCGCCAATCCCAGACGCCTGGCCTGCTACCCGTTGCTACCCTGGTCCAACCGCATTGGCGGCGGCGGTTTCGCCACCCCTGACGGCTGGCAAGCGCTGGGCGCCAACACCGAACACGAAGCACTGCCGATACACGGCAGTGCCTGGCAACAACCCTGGAAGATAGTCAATGCGACGTCCGACAGCGCCAGCCTGGAACTGCAGAGCCAATCGCCCTTTCCCTATCACGCCACTCTCGACGTACAACTCACTGACGGCTGTCTGCGCCTGACGTTACAAGCCACCCATCTTGGCGAACAGCCCACCTGGTATGGGCTCGGCCTGCATCCTTATCTGCCGCGCACTGCACACACCCGCGTACAGGCGCAGGCAGGCGGCGTCTGGTTATGCGGCGAAGACAAACTTTCCAGTCAGTGGGTCGAATTGCCACCGGCCTGGAACTTCTCCGAGCCCACCCTGTTGCCGCGACAACTTGTCGACAATGCATTTACCCAATGGCCGGGGCGCGCTTGCATCATTCAACCCGACGCGGGTTATCAACTCATCTGCGAGGCGCAGGGCAGCAATGTGTTTCTGTTGTTCTGCCCAGAGGCGCAGAACTTCTTTTGCTTCGAGCCGGTCACTCATCCGGTCAACGCCCATCATCTAGCGGGGCGACCAGGGCTACATTTACTGGCAGCAGAGCAAAGTGTTCAGATGAGTTTCAGCCTGCGCTACCAGGCGCTTGCGGACTGATAACTGGACATTTAAAGGGCATTGGCGATAATACCGCCAGTTGCCCAATGCAACTTTTCTCGGAAAAAACTTACAGATAGATAAGTAACTGAAGAGAAAGGAGAAAGATGCAAAGCGTGAAACTTTGCAAACTTTTCTCCCAGCCAACCAAGGCGAAGCACTTTAGATTGATCCCTCAGCGCAACAGTGAAACCCGGTGTTTCGGCTGTCGTGTGGGTCGATCACAACCTACAGGTAAAAACAGTGACGAAAGACGAACTGCGCGCCGAACTCGAGCGCCAGGCGCAGCGTTACAAGGATGTATACGGCGGAGAAGTCATCACCTACGCCGCTCAGCCGGACCCCGACCGCAAACCCTGGCGCAAGAAACCCAGTCTGCTCGACCAGGCCTTCGAGAAAGAAATCGAGAAAATCGAGAAAGAACGCCAGGACAAGCAGGACGCTGCCGACGAAACCGCCGGCTAGCGACACTCCCCCAGGTTTCCCCACAGCCGGGGAAGTTCTGAAAAAGGCTTTCTACAGCCACTGCGCGAAGGCGAGAGTCCAATTGCTCTGGAGCTCTGGATTCCCGCCTGCGTGGGAATGACGATTTTTCAGCGTTTGCTAACGCTTCCTGCTACCCGTCAGCGACCCCATCAGCCCCCGCACCAGTTGCCGGCCAATCTGGTTGGCGGCCTGACGCAACGCGCTCTTCATCGCGCTGCCAAGCAGGTCGCTGGCCATGTCGCCCAGCCCCGGTTCCGCCTTCTGTTTCCCCGCCACCTTGACTGGCGCGTCATTGCGCGCCTGCTCGGCACGCGCGGTGAGCAACTCATAGGCCGACTCGCGGTCGACAGGCTTGTCGTAGCGCCCAGCCAACGGCGACTGGCGCACCAATGCTGCACGCTCGGACTCATTCAGCGGGCCGATACGCGACTGCGGTGGCGCGATGGCCACGCGCTGAACCATCGCCGGCGTGCCTTTTTCCTCCAACGTGCCAACCAACGCCTCGCCAATGCCCAGTTCAGTCAGCACGCTGAGCGTGTTGAATGCCGGGTTCGGGCGAAAACCATCGGCCACTGCACGCAGGGCCTTCTGCTCCTTGGCCGTGAACGCGCGCAGGCCGTGCTGAATACGCAGACCTAACTGAGCCAGAACATCATCCGGCAGGTCGCTCGGCGACTGGGTCACGAAGTACACCCCGACGCCCTTGGAGCGAATCAGCCGCACCACCTGTTCCAGACGCTCCTGCAGCGCCTTGGGCGTGCCCTGAAACAGCAGGTGCGCTTCGTCGAAGAACAGCGCCAGTACCGGTTTGTCGGCGTCACCGCGCTCCGGCAGTTGCTCGAACAATTCGGCCAACAACCACAACAGGAAGGTCGCATACACCTTCGGCGCCTCATGCACCAGGCGGGAGGCATCGAGCAGATGCACGCGCCCGCGGCCGTCACGGTCAGGGTGGAGAAGGTCTTCGAGCTGCAATGCCGGCTCGCCGAACAGGGCCTCGGCGCCCTGCTGCTCCAGCCCTGCCAGACGACGTAACAACGCCTGCGCCGAGGTGCTGGTGAACAGTGCGCTGTCCGCGCCCAGCACTTGCGGATCGTCCTTGAGATAGCCGAGCAGCGCCTTCAGGTCTTTCAGGTCGAGCAGCAACAGACCTTCACGGTCAGCCACCTTGAACGCTGCGTAGAGAGCGGCCTGCTGGCTGTCAGTCAGCTCGAGCAGGGCACCGAGCAGCAACGGCCCCATCTCGCTGAGCGTGGTACGCAGCGGGTGACCGCTCTGGCCATGTACGTCCCACAGCGTCACCGGGTAGGCCTGCGGCTGGTGATTGAGCCAGGACATGCTGGCGATGCGCTCGGCGACCTTGCCTTGCGGTGCGCCAGCAGCGCCCAGGCCACACAGATCACCTTTGACATCAGCGGCGAACACCGCCACCCCGGCGTCACTGAAGGTCTCGATCAGCCGTTGCAGGGTCACCGTCTTGCCGGTGCCGGTGGCACCGGCAATAAGACCGTGACGGTTGGCCAGGCGCAAAGGCTGACCAACCGCCTGACCATCACTGCCAGCACCCAATACGAACTGTGAATTCAAAGGCATCTTGCCATCCCCTGGGTTAAAGCTTTACTGCAGTTATACCGATATAAACAGCAGAACAAATACCCATCCCATCTGCCGCAACAGCCCGCGAAAACGCTCTTACAAGCGCAGCCGTGGAATACAAGACTGGTTCCAGAGCCATCCGGACGCAAGACAACATGAGTAAAAACCTGCAGTTCAGCCACAAGATTCTGCTCGCAGCCTCACTGGTGGTGATTGCCGCCTTCTCGCTATTCACCCTCTACAACGATTACCTGCAACGCAACGCCATCCGTGAAGACCTGGAAAGCTACCTGCAGGAGATGGGCAATGTGACCGCCAGCAACATCCAGAACTGGCTGTCGGGGCGCATCCTGCTGGTGGAAAGCACAGCGCAGTCGATCAGCAACGACAGCGAGCCGGATCGCGTGGTCAAACTGCTGGAGCAGAAGGCGCTGACCTCTTCCTTCGCCTTTACCTATCTGGGCACCGAAAGCGGCGGTTTCACCATGCGCCCGGACGAGCAGATGCCCGCCGACTATGACCCACGTACGCGCCCCTGGTACAAGGACGCCCTGGCCGCTGGCGGCACCACCCTTACCGAGCCTTACGTCGATGCCGCCACCGGTGAGCTGATCATCACCATCGCTACCCCGGCCAGGCCCGCTGGCGTGGTCGGTGGCGACCTCAGCCTGCAGACCCTGGTCAACATCATCAACGCGTTGGATTTCGACGGCATCGGCTACGCCTTTCTGATCAGCGCCGACGGCAAGGTTCTGGTGCACCCGGACAAGAACCTGGTGATGAAGAACCTCAAGGACATCTATCCGCAGAACACCCCGCGCATCAGCAGTGAATTCAGCGAAGCGCAGCTCGATGGCGACACCCGCATCCTCACCTTCACCCCGGTCAAGGGCCTGCCCTCGGTCAGCTGGCATATCGGCCTGTCGATCGACAAGGCCAAGGCCTATTCCATGCTCACCGAGTTCCGCGCCTCGGCCATCATCGCCACGGTGATCGCCGTGGTGCTGATCATCGCCCTGCTCGGCCTGCTGATCCGAGTGCTGATGCAGCCGCTGACCGCCATGGGCAAGGCCATGGAGGATATTGCCAAGGGCGAGGGCGACCTGACCAAGCGCCTGGCGATCCAGTCCAATGACGAATTCGGCGCCCTGGCGCGCTCGTTCAATCAGTTCGTCGAACGTATCCACAGCTCGATCCGTGAAGTGTCATCGGCCACCGTCCAGGTCAACGAAGTAGCCAAGCTGGTGGTCAATGCCTCCAACTCCTCGATGGTCAACTCCGACGAACAGGCCAGCCGCACCAATAGCGTGGCAGCTGCCATCAATCAGCTCGGCGCGGCTGCACAGGAAATCGCCCGCAACGCCGCCGACGCCTCGAGCCAGGCATCGGATGCCCGCCATCAGGCAGAAGACGGCGGCAAGGTGGTGCAGCAAGCGATCCGTTCGATGAGTGAACTGTCGAACAAGATCAGCGACGCCTGCGCCAAGATCGAGATGCTCAATAGCAAGACCGTGGACATCGGCCAGATCCTCGAGGTGATCAAGAGCATCTCCCAGCAGACCAACCTGCTCGCACTCAACGCCGCCATCGAGGCGGCTCGAGCCGGCGAGGCCGGACGCGGTTTCGCCGTGGTCGCCGATGAGGTGCGCAACCTGGCGCACCGCACCCAGGAGTCGGCGCAGGAAATCGAGAAAATGATCGAGGAACTGCAGGTCGGTTCGCGAGAATCGGTCACCACCATGACCGAGAGCCAGCGCTACAGCGAAGAAAGCGTGGACATCGCCAACCAGGCCGGCGAACGCCTGGGCACGGTGACCGCCCGTATCGGCGAGATCGATGGGATGAACCAGTCGGTGGCTACCGCCACCGAAGAGCAGACCTCGGTAATCGAGTCACTGAACATGGACATCATCGAGATCAACACCCTCAACCAGGAGGGCGTGGAAAACCTGCAGGCCACCCTGCGCGCCTGCGGCGATCTGGAGCAGCAGGCCGCACGCCTCAAGCAGATGGTCGACAGCTTCCGAATCTGAAACAGCCAGTAACAAGAAGGGCGCCACGGCGCCCTTCTCGATTATCGCTCAGGTTTGTCTTCGGCCTGCTCCTGCAACTGACGCCACAGTTCGGCGGCATCGGCGAACTCGGTCCCATCCTCTTCGCTCAGGGCATCAGGGTCGTATCGCCGTACACAGCCTTCGCCCAGGGTCGGCGGCGCCTTTGAGGTGGCCTTTTCCAGTGGATCGGTCATGCCGTTCGAGCCTCCATCAGCTGACTTCCAGGGAGCCCTGCTCATGCTGGGCGAACTCCTTCACGGCGCGCAACACGTCGCAACGGCTGATCTGCCCCACCAGACGACCGTGCTCGATTACCGGCAAACGCCGCCGCCGACCCCGCAGAAAACGCTCGGACAACTCGATGATGTCGGCCTCGGGGGTGACCGTCTCCACCTCGGTGGTCATGTAAGTGCTGACTGTCCCACCGATTGCCTCGTAATAGGCTCCGGAGAGAATGCCACGCAGACAATCACCCTCCGACAGCAGGCCAATCAGGTGGCCTTGGGAATCGACCACCGGCGCACCGGAAATCCGGTGCTCCAGCAATCGATTGATGGCGGTGAACAGATCGGTATCCGACCTGAAGGTCACCAGATGGCGAGTCATGTAGTCGCGCACCTTGATGGACTTGAGCATGGGCGTTCTCCTCTGACGTACATCGAGCCGGCCCACGCAGCAAGATCAGTCGAACACCACCGTCTTGTTGTCGTGCACCAGCACTCGGTCTTCCAAGTGATAGCGTAGCCCACGTGCCAGCACCATCTTCTCCACATCCTTGCCCAGACGCACCATTTCCTCGATATCGTCGCGATGGGTCACGCGCACCACGTCCTGCTCGATGATCGGACCGGCATCCAGCTCCTCGGTAACGTAATGCGAAGTGGCGCCGATCAGCTTCACGCCGCGCAGCGAAGCCTGGTGGTAGGGTTTGGCGCCGACGAACGACGGCAGGAAGCTGTGATGGATGTTGATCACCCGTTGGGCGAATTCGGCGCACAGCGCCGGTGGCAGAATCTGCATGTAGCGCGCCAGGACGATGACATCGGCCCGATGTTCCTTGACCAGGCGTTCCACCTCGGCGAAGGCCGGCGCCTTGTCCTTGGGATCGACCGGAACATGGAAGTAAGGAATGCCATGCCACTCGACCATGCTGCGCAGATCGTCGTGGTTGGCAATCACGCAGGGAATCTCGCAATCGAGTTCATTGCTGTGCCAACGGTGCAACAGATCGGCCAGGCAATGCGACTCACGACTGGCCATCAGCACCACGCGCTTCTTCTGCGCCGAATCGGTGATACGCCACTCCATGGAGAACTCGCGGGCAATGGGCGAGAACGCTTGCTTGAAACCATCCAGATCGAACGGCAGCGAGTCGGCACGGATTTCGTGACGCATGAAGAACCAGCCACTCTGGGTATCGGAGTGGTGACTGGCTTCGGTAATCCAGCCGTTATAGGTAGCGAGGAAATTACTGACTTTGGCAACGATGCCGACGCGGTCAGGGCAGGAGATGACCAATCTGAACGTGCGCATAACTAAAACCCCAATGGCGGCGCAAAAAGTCGGCCATTCTAACGATATGCCAACAAAACTGCAGCAGCCATGCGCCTGCACAAGCCCGCGACTGAGCGCCCGGCAAGTGCCCTATTTGCGCGCAGCGAAAACTTCATGGCCTAGTTGCACTAGCCGATTAAATTTAAGCCTGAGCGACACATAGGGTTGCATTGCACTGCAGTTATTTTGTGGCCTGCTGTTTACTTGCTATAAGTGCGTGACTATTATTAGACCACTGTTGACTACCACAGACTTATTCACGCCAAGGTAATGCCCATGTCGCTGATCAACGAATACCGCAACATCGAAGAAAGCATCAAAGAGCTCCAAGAGCGTCTGAAGAACATGTCGCAAGACGACAAGCTGAAGAAAGAGCTGGAATTCGAAGGCAAGCTGCGCACCCTGATGGGCGAATATCAGAAGTCGCTGCGCGACATCATCGCCCTGCTCGATCCTGAAGCCAAAACCGGCAAAGGCGTACGTGCCAGCAAGCCTGTGACTGCCAAGCGTGCGCGCAAGGTCAAGCAGTACAAGAACCCGCACAGCGGCGAAGTGATCGAAACCAAAGGCGGCAACCACAAGACTCTGAAAGAGTGGAAAGCCAAGTGGGGCGCCGACGTCGTCGAAGGTTGGGCCACTCTGCTGGGCTAATTCCTGAGCGATACCCAAAACGCCAGCCACGCTGGCGTTTTTTATTGCCGATATTTTTTCAGGCGCAACAGTTTTGGGCAAATGCCTGCATCAGCAATAACGCTGAACGAGCGAAAAGTTCCCGTCCCCTGCATTTTTTACAACGCACAGACGCGACCATCGCCTCTGCGCATCGCTCTGACTGTCTGTTGCCCGCTTTAAACGCCAGCAGGATTCACGGCAAAACGCGCCTGCAGCGCCTGCGCATAGGTCTGCCACTGCTGCAGAAGTTGCCACTGGTCGGGGCTGCAGTCCGTGCGCAACTGCTCCAACGCCGTGTGAAATTGCGTCAGGGTATTGGGCGCACCAAACTCTGGATCACTCAAACGCTGCCGACAGAACTCTTCCCAGCGTTGAGATTCAGCGGCTGACAGGCTGGCAGGGAAATTACGCGCCCGATAACGAAACAATAACTCTGGCAGTCGTGCATCATCGAACGGCCATTTTTTGTCGTTGGCCAATGCGTCGGGTTGAGCACCACGCACCTGTTCACACAAACGACGGTCACGATCCCCGATAAACCCATCGTAAAGCTGTTGCTCAGGGTCGTTACTGCCTGCAAAGGCCTCTTCACGGTAAATGACCGCTAGTTTGTCCTGCCAAAGCGGTTGTTCATTCTTCAGCGCCTCGACATTGCGCTCACAAATCGACCAGTCCAGTTGCAGGCGTTGCCGATCCGCCTCGCGCAGCACCGAAAGCGGCGCCACTACCGGGCAGCGATTGATATGCAGCAGCTTCAGCGGCACCGGCAACTCGCCCTCGGCAAGGTCCTCGCGGCGCGTGTAGAGACGACTACGCAGCGTGTCGGCGTCCAGATTCAGCAAGGGCGACGGATCGGCCTGCAGATCACAGACGATCAGCGCATTGCGATTGCGCGGATGCCAGGCCAGCGGCAGCACGGGTGCCAGATAATGACGTGCAGCAGAGAAACGTCCGGAAATGTGCAACAGCGGCTGCAGCAGGCGAATCTGATCCAGCACTCGCTGCTTGCTGCGCAGTTGGTAGAGAAAGTCGTAAAGCTTTGGCTGTCGGTCGCGCAGCAGCCGTGCCAGGCCAATGGTGGCGCGCACGTCGGACAGCGCATCGTGAGCCTGGCCATGGTCGATACCATTGGCCTGGGTCAGGCGCTCCAGTTTGAGCGACACCCGCCCCTCTTCCTCAGGCCACTCGATGCCCTCGGGACGCAGCGCATAAGCGGTGCGCACCAGATCGATCAGGTCCCAGCGACTGTTGCCGCCCTGCCACTCACGCGCGTAAGGATCGAAGAAGTTGCGATAGAGGCTGTAGCGCGTCACCTCATCATCGAAGCGCAAGCTGTTGTAGCCGGCGCCACAGGTGCCGGGCGCCGAGAGCGCGGCATGCACACGGGTCATGAACTCGCCCTCGTCGAGCCCCAACTGCTGCAGGCGCTGCGGATCAATGCCGGTCACCAGGCAGGCTGCGGGGTGCGGCAGGATGTCGTCGCTGGGGCGGCAGTAGATGTTCAGCACCTCGCCGACCTCGTTCAGCGCCTCATCGGTACGGATACCCGCCACCTGCAGCGGACGGTCACACCGCGGATTGATACCGGTGGTTTCGTAGTCGTACCAGAAGATGCTGGAAGTCATTGGCGGCTCCGTACCGGACGTAAAGTTGCCGGCAGTCTATCATTCACCTCCAGGCTCGCCGCCGCCGGCCAAAGCATGAACCAGCGCACAGCCGTTGCAGCGCCAGGCTCGCTGCACTTGTCGGGCGAGAGCCGTAACCACTAGCATTGCCCAGTCTCCCCACTCTACTTACAAGGATGCAACCATGAGTGACGCGATCACCCCCAATCCCTATGCCGCTCCCACCAGCGACCTGCAACAGACGCCGTCTAACCAGGCACCGAGCATCGAAGAAGCCCTGGCACGCGGCTATGACTTCAGTATCGGCGAACTGCTGAGCGAGTCATGGAGCAAGGTCAAGGGCACCAAAGGCATCATCATCGGTGGCTTTCTGGTGTTCTACGTGGTGCTGCTGGCCGCCACCTTCATCCTCGGCGGTGTCGTCGGCATCTTCGGCGCCCTGAGCGAAAACCTGTTTCTGGTATTCGTCGGCGAGATCCTGATTTCGCTGCTGGCCTCGGCCCTGGCCTACCCCTTCATGGCCGGCATCAACATGGTCGGCATTCGCCGTGCAGCCGACCAGCCGCTGAGCTTCAACGAGATCTTCAGCCACTTCGGGCGCACCGTACCGCTGATCATCACCGCCGTGGTGATGATGCTGCTGATCTACCTCGGCATGATCCTGCTGCTGATCCCCGGCATCTACCTGGCCGTGGCCTATCTATTGGCCATTCCGCTGGTGGTCGAGCGTGGTCTGTCGCCCTGGCAGGCACTGGAAGCCTCGCGCAAGGCCATCACCCAGCACTGGTTCAAGGTCTTCGGCCTGTTCCTGCTGCTCGGCCTGATCGTCATCGTCAGCGCCATCCCACTGGGTATCGGTCTGGTGTGGAGCATTCCGCTGATGGTCGTGGCCATGGGCGTGCTCTATCGCACCGTCTTTGGCGTGCTGCCTGCAGCCCAATAAGGCCAGCCAAATAAGTTGACGTGACCCGGGCCAGTTCACTGGCCCGGTTGCGTTCGTGGCCCGCTGCTCGCTAGCATCGGGCTTTCCTTGATGCAGTCCGCCGATGTACTCACGCTCAAGCGCAAGCCTTCCGCTCAACCAGCCGCCCCTGGATACTCGCTACCAGGTCGAAACGCCGGAAGGTATCGATCTGCATCTGCGACCGGCCGGGCTGGTGCCGCGCGCCCTGGCGTTCGCCATCGACCTGGCCATTCGTGGCCTGATCCTGATGGTGATGTTCATCGTTCTCGGCCTGCTCGGTCAGTTCGGCATGGGCCTGGGCACTATCCTGCTGTTTCTCGTGACCTGGTGGTACATGGTGCTGTTCGAGGTGTTCAACCAGGGCCGCTCTCCCGGCAAGCAGATGCTCGGCTTGCGCGTGGTGCACGATGACGGTACGCCAATCGGCTGGGCCGCTTCACTGACGCGCAACCTGCTGCGCTTCGTCGATATCCTGCCGTTCGGCTATACCCTGGGCATTATCAGTTGCCTGAACCACCCGGCGTTCAAGCGCCTCGGCGATATCGCCGCCGGCACCCTGGTGGTCTATCGCGATGCGCCGTTGAGCAAACCGCTGCTCGCCGACGCCGAACCGCTGCCAGCGCCCTTCCCGCTCAGCCTTGACGAACAACGCGCCATTCTCGGTTTTGCCGAACGTGGCAGCCAGCTGTCTGCCGCCCGCAGAGCGGAGCTGGCGGCGCTGCTGGCCGAACCGCTACAAGTGCCTGCCGAACAGGCCGAGCCGCGCCTCAACGGCATCGCCCGTGGCCTGCTGGGGAGCGCACCGTGAAACAGAGCCTGTTCGAAAGTCGCCATCAGCCGGACTGGGATGCGTTCAACAGTCAGCTCGAGGCGCTCGAGCGCGGCAAGGCCGAAGCACAAACCTGTCAGAGCTTCGCAGCCCGCTATCGACAACTCTGCCAGCATCTGGCTTTGGCCCAGGCGCGCGGCTACAGCAGCCACCTGATCGATCAACTGCAGCAATTGGCCATGCGCGGCCACCAGCAGTTCTATCGCCATCGCAGCCACCTCGGCGCACAGACGATCCGCTTCCTGTTCGGCGGCTTCCCGCGTCTGGTACGCAGCGAATGGCGCAGCGTATGCGTCGCCAGCCTGCTGTTCTTCGGCAGCCTGGCAGTGATGGGACTGCTGACCTATCTCTATCCCGAGCTGATTTTCAGCCTGGTCAGCCCCGACCAGGTCAGCGAAATGGAGCGCATGTACGATCCCGACGCGCGCCGCCTTGGCCGCTTCAGTGAACGCGGTTCGGGCGACGACTGGGTGATGTTCGGCTTCTACATCATGAACAACATCGGCATCGCCTTTCAGACCTTCGCCAGCGGTCTGCTGCTCGGTCTCGGCAGCCTGTTCTTCCTGCTGTTCAATGGCCTGATGATCGGCGCAGTGGCCGGCCACCTGACGCGCATCGGCTATGGCGAGCCGTTCTGGTCCTTCGTCATCGGCCATGGCGCCTTCGAGCTGACCGCCATCGCCCTGGCGGGTGCAGCCGGTTTCAAGCTCGGCTGGGCGCTGCTCGCCCCGGGCCGCCTGCCCCGTGGCGAAGCCTTGCGCCTGGCCGCTGGCAAAGCGATACAGCTGGTGGCCGGGGTGATCCTGTTCCTGCTGCTGGCCGCCTTCATCGAGGCCTTCTGGTCATCCACCACCTTCGCCACCCCCGACATCAAGTACGCCGTCGGTGCCGGGCTCTGGGCGCTGGTGCTGGGTTATCTGCTGCTGGCCGGTCGGAGGCAATATGCGCCTGACTGAAGCCAGCGTTGCCATCCGCCCGCGCAGCGCCTGGGAAGCCATCGACCTCGGCGTGCTGCTGGCCCGTCGTCACGCCGGCCTGCTGATGGCCAGCTGGGCGCTGGTCACGCTGCCGCTGTTCGCCCTGCTCTGCGCCTTGCTCTGGCAGTATCCGGGCTGGGCCATCTTCGTCTTCTGGTGGCTCAAGCCGGCCTATGAGCGACTGCCGCTCTACATCCTGTCGCAAGCGCTGTTCGGCAACACACCCTTGCTGAGACAGGCCCTGCGCGCCCTACCGAAATTGCTATGGCCACAATTGCTGGCCAGCCTGACCTGGCGCCGCCTGAGCCCGACGCGCAGCTTCGATCTGCCTGTACTGCAATTGGAGGGCCTGGCCGGTCAGGCACGCAGCCAGCGCTTGGTGGTGCTCGGCCAACGCGACAGCGCCGCTGCCACCTGGCTGACGCTGGTCGGCATGCATCTGGAAATTGCCCTGTGGATGGGCCTGGTCGCCCTGTTCTATCTGATGCTGCCACAGCAGGTGGAACTGAACTGGACCTGGGAAAGCCTGATCGCCGCCAGCAGCGGCCAGTGGCTGTGGCTGGAACACTTGTCCAACCTGCTTTATGTGCTGCTGCTGATCATCTGGGAACCGGTCTATGTCGCCTGCGGCTTCACCCTCTACCTCAACCGCCGCACCGCCCTGGAAGCCTGGGATATCGAACTGACCTTCCGCCGCCTGCGCCAGCGCCTGACCGGCAGCGCCTACGCCCTATTGCTCGGTTGCGCCCTGCTGCTGACGCAGCTGCCCAGCGAGGCCTGGGCCGACACAGCGCCAGCCGTCAGCGAGGAAGCCAAGCAGGCTGACCCGCAAGGCCCCGACGCGCCGCGCCTGCTCCTGCAGCCACTGAGCAGCCAGGCCGCGCGTGAAAGCATCGAGGCCCTGCTCGACGAACCGCCCTTCCAGCACCGCGAAACCGTCACCCGCTGGCGCCTGGGTGAAGAGAAGCCCGCGGAGGAAACCAAACCGGAAGACATCGAAGCCTTCCTCGACATGCTCAAGAACCTGCTCAAACTCGGCGAATGGTGGAAGAGCCTGGATGTCGTCGCGCAAGTCTTCGAAGCATTGCTGTGGGCGGCGCTGGCCGCGCTGCTGGCCTTCGTCTTGTGGCGCTACCGCGAGTGGCTGCAGGCCTTTGGCGAACGCATCGGTCTGCCGACGCGGCGCCGGCAGGCCGCACCACAGCAGCTGTTCGGGCTCGAACTGGCGCCGGAAACGCTGCCCGACGATGTCGCCAGCGAAGCTGAGCGGCTCTGGGCCGAACAACCGCGCGCTGCACTCGGTCTGCTCTACCGCGCCCTGCTCAGCCGCCTGCTACACGAACACCGCCTGCCCCTGAAGCAGTCGCACACCGAAGGCGAAGTGCTGCACCTGGTCGCCGGCCTCGGGCAGCAAAACCTGGAGGACTACAGTCGTAAGCTTACCCTGCATTGGCAGGCGCTGGCCTATGGTCACCGCCTGCCTGCCGAATCGCTGCGTCAGGGCCTTTGTCAGGGCTGGCGCAGCCTGTTCGGTCAGGAGCGTGCGGCATGAGTCGGCGCGCCGGTTTCATCCTCGCCATCGCCCTGCTGCTGGTACTGGGGCTGATCGCCAGCTACGTGTTGGGCAAACTCGAACCCTATGAAGACGTGATCGAGCACGGCCCGGCCCCCGAGGTTGCCAGCAGCCCTTACCTGGCAGCCGAGCACTTCCTGCGCAAACAGGGTATTGCCGCCCGCCGCGCCGAAGGCCTGGATGTGCTCGATGGCCTGCCCAGCGAAGGCCAGACCCTGATGCTGCTGGCCGACCGCGGCAACATGACGCCACGTCAGGTCGAACGCGTGCTGCAATGGACGGCGGGCGGCGGTCACCTGCTGTTCATCGCCGAACGCCTGTGGGACGAGGAGGAAGGCAAGAGCGGCGACCTGCTGCTCGATTTGCTCGGCGTCCAGCAATACATGAGTGACGAGTTGGACGACGAAGAAGCCAGTGAGGCAGAAGCGGAAAACGAGCAGAACGAAGAGCACGAAGCCTACCCGCAACTCACCAAGCTCTACCTGGAGAACGAACAGGCCCCGGCCTACATCGCCTTCGACACCGATTTTCACCTGTACGATGCGCAGAACCGCGCGCACGCCTGGGCCAATAGCGACTCTGCCACGCACCTGCTGCAGCTGTATCACGGCGACGGACTGATCACCGTACTGAGCGACCCGTGGATCTGGCAGAACCGTAATATCAACGAGTACGACCATGCCTGGCTTCTCTGGTACCTGAGCCAGGACAGCGCCGTGACCCTGCTTTACCACGCCGACAGCGATGGTCTGGCGCGCCTGCTGCTGCGCCATTTCCCGCTGGCCTTGCTGGTGCTGGCCCTGCTGATCATCGCCACCTTGTGGCACGTCGGCATGCGTCATGGCCCGCTGCAGGCACCGGCCAGCCGAGCACGGCGCCAGCTCGAGGAACACCTGCGTGGCAGTGCCGACTTCCTGCTCCGCCGCAGCGGCCAGCACAGCCTGCTCAAAGGTCTGCAACAGGACATCAATCGCCGCGCAAGGCGCCGCCACCCAGGTTTCGAGAAGCTCGCCGTCGCCGAGCAGTGGCAGGTTCTCGGTCGCCTGACCCGCCTGCCCGCCAAGGACATCAGCCAGGCCATGCGCCCATTGCCGCCGCAGCGCCTATCCGCCAGTGACTTCACCCGCCAGGTCGCCCACCTGCAAACCCTCAGGAATGCCCTATGAGCGAGATCCCCGAGAACGACAACCTGCAGGTGCAGGAACCCCCAGCCGCCACGCCGAGCAACCCGCAAGCGCAGCAGCGCCAGCGTGCCAGCCAGTTGGCCCAGGCCCTGCGCGCCGAGCTGCGCAAGGCCGTGATCGGCCAGAGCGCGGTGATCGACGACGTGCTGACCGCACTGATCGCCGGTGGCCATGTGCTGGTCGAAGGTGTGCCAGGGCTGGGCAAGACCCTGCTGGTGCGCGCGCTGGCGCGCTGCTTTGGCGGCGAGTTCGCACGTATCCAGTTCACCCCGGATCTGATGCCCAGCGATGTCACTGGCCATGCCGTGTACGACATGCAGAGCGAGCAGTTCAAGCTGCGCAAGGGCCCGGTGTTCACCAACCTGCTGCTGGCCGATGAAATCAACCGCGCACCGGCCAAGACCCAGGCCGCCCTGCTGGAAGTGATGCAGGAGCGCCAGGTGACCCTGGAAGGCCGCGCCCTGCCGGTGCAACTGCCGTTCATGGTGCTGGCGACCATGAACCCGATTGAGCAGGAAGGCACCTACCCGCTACCGGAAGCGGAGCTGGACCGCTTCATGCTCAAGCTGCGCATGGATTATCCGCAGCAGGATGAAGAGCTGAACATGGTGCGCCAGGTGACCCGCTCGGCCAAGGCCGACATGCTCGAAGTCAGCCCGCTGCGCACTCTGCTGCAAGCCAAGGACGTGTTGGCCCTGCAGAAGATCGCCAGCGATCTGCCACTGGATGATCAGGTGCTCGATTACGCCGTACGCCTGGCCCGCGCCACCCGCAGTTGGCCAGGCCTGGCCATGGGCGCCGGACCGCGTGCCTCGATCGCCCTGGTACGCGGCGCCCGCGCCCGCGCGCTGCTGCGCGGTGGCGATTTCGTTCTGCCGGATGACATCAAGAGCTGCGCGCTGGCCGTGCTGCGCCACCGCGTGCGTCTGGCGCCGGAGCTGGATATAGAAGGCCTGTCGGTGGATCAGGTTCTGCAACAGTTGCTCGATCAGGTACCGGCGCCACGCCTATGAAACCTTCGCGCCTGCTCCTCGGGCTGCTCGGCGGCCTGTTCGCCGCTGCCGTGCTGCTCGGCGCCCTGCCCCTGCTCGGCATGCGCCTGGCAGACAGTCTGATGCCACTGGCCTGGGGGCTGTTGCTGGCGTTGGCGCTGATCGCCGCCGTCGATGCCTTGTGGCTGCGCCGCCAGCACTCGCCGCGCCTGGAGCGCGTGCTGCCCGGCAACCTGCCGCTCGGGCGCTGGAGCGAGGTGCAACTGATCGCTCATCACGACTTCACTCAAACCCAGGAAATCGAAGTCTTCGACCATGTGCCTGAAGGCATGGAATTCGATTTCCTGCCGCAACGCATCACCCTGCACCCCGGCCAGCAGACACGAGTCAGCTATCGCCTGAAGCCGCTGGTCCGCGGGCATTTCCATTTCGCCCGGTGCGAGCTGAAGCTGCCCAGCCCGCTGCGCCTGTGGCAGGCCAAACGCCTGCTGCCGCTGGCTGATGAAAGCCGCGTCTATCCGGATTTCGCGCGCCTCTACGGCGCGCAGCTCAAGGCCGTGGATGACTGGCTGAGCCAGCTGGGCGTACGCCAGCGCCCGCGTCGCGGCCTGGGCCTGGAATTTCACCAGCTACGCGAGTTTCGTGATGGCGACACCCTGCGCCAGATCGACTGGAAGGCCACTGCCCGCAAGCGCACCCCCATCGCCCGCGAGTACCAGGACGAACGCGACCAGCAGATCGTCTTCCTGCTCGACTGCGGCCGCCGTATGCGCAGCCAGGACGATGAGCTGTCGCACTTCGACCATGCTCTCAACGCCTGCCTGCTGCTCAGCTACGTAGCCCTGCGCCAAGGCGATGCCGTCGGCCTGGCAACCTTCGCCGGCAACCAGTCGCGTTACCTCGCGCCGGTCAAGGGCCCTGCACAATTGAACGTGCTGCTCAACGCCGTTTACGACCTCGACACCAGCCAGCAACCGGCCGACTTCAGCGCCGCTGCCGACTTGCTGCTGGCGCGTCAGCGCCGCCGCTCGCTGGTGGTGCTGGTGACCAACCTGCGCGACGAGGACGATCAGGATCTGCTCGCTGCCGTGCGTCGCCTCTCGCGCCAGCATCGCGTGCTGATCGCCAGCCTGCGCGAGGAAGCGCTGGACCGCCTGCGCCAGACGCCGGTGGAGCAATTCGATCAGGCCCTGGCCTACTGCGGCACGCTGGACTACCTCAACGCCCGCGCCGACCTGCACGAACGCCTGGCCGCCCACGACGTACCGGTGCTCGACGCCCGCCCTGGCGAACTGGGCCCGGAACTGGTGAGCAGTTATCTAGCCTGGAAAAAAGCCGGCGCGCTTTAACAGGCCGTTGAAAAACTACCTGCGTTGGCAATACTGCGTTAAAAACGACCTCGCGTGCGAGCCCAGTCAAAATGCTCATTTACAGCACGTAAACTGCGCTTTTTCGGTCGTTTTCGCCTTGTCTTGCCTGCCTCGCCTACGTTTTTCAATGGCCTGTTAAGCTCTGTTGGCGTTTCGGCACGACCGCGTCGAAAGAGGCAACTGCTGGCGCCCCTGACTGTCGAACCCAATGCTGCAGAGGCCCTGGCACCGGCTTTCCCACACAGATGTTGCGTGGTTATGGCCGTGGTCGGGTGCTATGATCCCGAGTCTGCGGCGCAAAGAGTACAAACTCGACGCCGCCTATAGGCCGCCCGTGATCGGCCTTGCGCATACCGCACACGACCTGAGTAGGAGATAGACCATGGCTTTTGAATTGCCGCCGCTGCCTTACGAAAAGAATGCCCTCGAGCCGCACATTTCCGCCGAGACCCTCGAATTCCACCACGACAAGCACCACAATACCTACGTCGTGAACCTGAACAACCTGGTGCCGGGCACCGAGTTCGAAGGCAAGAGCCTGGAAGAGATCGTCAAGACTTCCTCGGGCGGCATCTTCAACAACGCCGCTCAGGTGTGGAACCACACCTTCTACTGGAACTGCCTGTCGCCGAACGGCGGTGGCCAGCCGACCGGCGCCCTGGCTGATGCCATCAACGCGGCCTTCGGTTCCTTCGACAAGTTCAAGGAAGAGTTCAGCAAGGTTTCCATCGGCACCTTCGGTTCCGGCTGGGGCTGGCTGGTGAAGAAAGCTGACGGTTCCCTGGCCCTGGCCAGCACCATCGGCGCCGGCTGCCCGCTGACCAGCGGCGACACTCCGCTGCTGACCTGCGACGTGTGGGAACACGCCTACTACATCGACTACCGCAACCTGCGTCCGAAGTACGTCGAGGCGTTCTGGAACCTGGTGAACTGGGACTTCGTCGCCCAGAACTACGCGGCCTGAATCTCAGCCCCGTAATGCGAAAACCCGGCCTTCAGGCCGGGTTTTTCGTTTCTGCATCACGGCTGCGCAGCTAGAGCAATCTGCGTGGTGAAAACTCCACCCCCTGCTGCTCCACACGATTGACCGCCTGGCTCAGTACACGGTCGGCACGTACCGGCCCGAGAAACTCGCAGAGCCCGATATAAAGCAGGTTCAGCAGCTTGCGCAGTTGCTCCAGTCCCAGGTTGGCGATACCGTCGCTCCCGCCCTGCTCCAACCAGATACGCAAACGCGTCGACAGCTCGGCGCTCACCCCCATACCGGACAGGTTGCCGGCGGCAAAGCGCCTCAGCGCCGCCTGCTGCGCGCCATCGAGTTGCTCCAGCAAGGCCTGGTTCAGAGCCAGAAAGGTCGTTTGTGCGGCGCTATCCGGAGTCGCCACTTGCCTTACGGCCTCATTGCGTCCCTGGCGCCAGGCGGCCAGTTGCTCCTCCGGGTCAGGCAACAGCTGCGAGGGTGGCCCCGTCAGGGCGCCAACCAACTCGCGATACAGGCGTGCGCGTTCGAGCTTGCGCTCGGTACGCAGCACCACCTCGGCGAGAAATTCATTGAGAGCGAACGGCGGTTGCTCGGCGTATTTGTTCTCCCACAGGGCCAGCAGTGGCCAGACCTCTTCATCCGAAAAGTGTCCGGCCAGGCCGGTGTAGATCGCGCGACGGCGCAGGCTCAATCTCATGCTTAGCCCCTCCTCGACCATTGCTCGCTGTCGAAGGTCTGCGTCAGATTGAACTCCGGATAACCGACCTCGGCATGCTCGGCAAAATCCAGCCCGCGCTGCTCATGCTGGGTCGAAACCCGCAACCCCATGGTCTTGGCCAACAGGAAGTAGAACACCAGGGCAACCGGAAAAGCCCAGAGAAAGGCTGCCGCAGCCCCCAATGCCTGCACCGCGACACGCTCCCAGTTGAACAGGTCACCCTGATAGAACAGACCCGCAGCCAGGGTGCCCCAGATACCGGCGAAACCATGCACGGGGATAGCACCGACGACATCGTCGAGCTGCAGGCGATCGAGCAGACGCATACCGTAGACCACGACGAAACCGGCGACAAGACCGCTGAGCAGGGCGAAACCCGGCGCCATGCTGGCGCAACCGGCGGTGATGCCGACCAGCCCGCCAATCGAGCCGTTCACCGTGGTGGTCAGCAATACCGGGCTGGCCGTGCTGCGTTGTGCCAGCAGAGCGCCGAGCGCACCAGCGACCGCAGCCAGATGCGTGTTCAGGGCGATCAAGCCGAGACTGCTGCTGACTTCCAGGTTGCTGCCAGCGTTGAAGCCGAACCAACCGACCCAGAGGATGAAACCGCCCAATGCCACCAGGCCGAGATTGTGCCCAGGGATCAAGCGTGCCTTACCATCAGGAGCGAAACGCCCGAGACGCGGGCCCAGCACCAGAATCCCTGCCAGCGCACACCAGGCACCGATGCTGTGCACCACGGTCGAGCCAGCGAAATCGATGAAGCCCAGCTTGGCCAACCACCCCTGACCGCCATACAGACCACCCCACACCCAACTGCCGAATATCGGATAGATCACACCGCTGATCAGTACCGCGCCAACCAGATAGGCGCCATACCGCGTGCGTTCGGCCATGGCACCACTGGCGATGGTCGCAGCGGTGGCGGCGAACATCATCTGGAACAGCAGGAAGGTGTAATCCCAGGGCTCGCCGTCATTCAGCGCGAAGTGACTCATGCCGAACCAGCCAGTGACATTGGCACCGAACATCAGGCCGAAGCCGAACAGCCAGAACACGATGCCGCCAACGCAGCAGTCCATGTAGTTCTTCATCATCACGTTGACCGCGTTCTTGGCCCGCGACATGCCGCGCTCCAACAGGGCGAAACCCGCCTGCATGAAGAACACCAGCACGCTGGCCAACACCAGCCAGGCCGTATTGGCGGCCTCTTCGCTGGCGGCATGGGCCTGTGGGGCAAAGCTGACAGCGACGAGCAACAGCACGAGCGTTTTCATCACGAATCCCCTCCCGGTCGATGCCCGGCCTTCGCAACTCTTGTGCCAGCGGCCAAGCAGACGGCAGGTGGCGCGTCACAGGGCGTAACAACGACGGACGGTCAATATGACCAAAGGTGTTCAAGTACGGCGCAATCGCACCGACACAGAGCAGTGAGTCGGCCTCCAAGCGGCGATTCGCACCAGGAGCGTTCCTTGTGGGATAAATAGTGCCACCAGGCATGATGGCCCTTTGACGGCCAGGCCTAGATTGCCAATACTCTCGTCTGACTGACGCTGTAAGCATCGACATAAGGAATTGCCTTTGAAGCTGGAATTGAAAAACAGCTTGTCGCTCAAGTTGCTCCGCGTGGTGCTGTTGTCAGCACTCGTAGTAGGAGTGGTATTGAGTTGTGCGCAGATTGTCTTCGACGCCTATAAGACACGTCAGGCGGTGGCCAACGATGCCCATCGCATCCTCGGCATGTTCCGCGACCCTTCGACCCAGGCGGTATACAGCCTGGACCGCGAGATGGGCATGCAGGTGATCGAGGGGCTGTTCCAGCACGAATCGGTGCGTCACGCCTCCATTGGCCACCCCAACGAACCCATGCTGGCCGAGCGCACTCGCGATCTGGCACAGATGCCGACTCGCTGGCTGACCGACCCGATCCTCGGTCAGGAGCAGTTGTTCTCCACCAAGCTGGTCGGCCGCGGTCCTTACAGCGAGTATTACGGTGACCTCAATATCACCCTCGATACGGCGCCTTACGGCGAAAGCTTCGTCACCAACTCGGTGATCATCTTCATCTCAGGGGTGCTGCGCGCCATGGCCATGGGCCTGGTGCTCTATCTGGTCTATCACTGGCTGCTGACCAAACCCCTGTCGAAGATCATCGAACACCTCACCAACATCAATCCCGACCGACCCAGCGAACACAAGCTGCCCATGCTCAAGGGCAACGAGAAGAACGAGCTGGGTTTGTGGATCAACACCGCCAACCAGTTGCTGGCCTCCATCGAGCGCAACACTCATCTGCGCCGTGAAGCCGAGAACAGCCTGCTGCGCATGGCTCAGTATGATTTTCTTACCGGCCTGCCCAACCGTCAGCAACTGCAACAGCAGCTCGATCAGATTCTCGAAGATGCCGGCCGTCTGCAGCGTCGCGTCGCCGTGCTCTGCGTCGGCCTGGATGACTTCAAGGGCATCAACGAACAATTCAGTTACCAGAGCGGCGACCAGTTGCTGCTCGCACTGTCCGACCGCCTGCGCAGCCACAGCGGCCGCCTGGGCGCACTGGCCCGTTTGGGCGGTGACCAGTTCGCCCTGGTTCAAGCCGACATCGAACAACCCTACGAAGCCGCCGAACTGGCGCAGAGCGTACTCGACGACCTGGAGCTGCCTTTCCTGCTCGATCAGCACGAAGTGCGCCTGCGCGCCACCATCGGCATCACCCTGTTCCCGGAAGATGGTGACAGCACCGAAAAGCTGCTGCAGAAAGCCGAACAGACCATGACCCTGGCCAAGAGTCGTTCGCGCAATCGCTACCAGTTCTACATCGCCAGCGTCGACAGCGAGATGCGGCGCCGCCGTGAGCTGGAAAAGGATCTGCGCGATGCCCTGGCGCAGAACCAGCTGCACCTGGTCTACCAGCCCCAGATAGACTACCGCGACCACCGCGTGGTCGGCGTCGAGGCGCTGCTGCGCTGGCAGCACCCGCAACACGGCTTCGTCCCGCCGGACCTGTTCATTCCGCTGGCTGAGCAGAACGGTACCATCATCCCCATCGGCGAATGGATTCTCGACCAGACCTGCCGCCAACTGCGCGAATGGCATGACCAGGGCTTCAGCGAGCTGCGCATGGCCATCAACCTGTCCACCGTGCAGCTGCACCACGCCGAGCTGCCGCGCGTGGTCAACAATCTGATGCAGGTCTACCGCCTGCCGCCCAAAAGCCTGGAGCTGGAAGTCACCGAGACCGGCCTGATGGAAGACATCAGCACCGCCGCCCAGCATCTGCTCAGCCTGCGTCGCTCCGGCGCGCTTATTGCCATCGACGACTTCGGTACCGGCTATTCCTCGCTGAGCTATCTGAAAAGCCTGCCGCTGGACAAGATCAAGATCGACAAGAGCTTCGTGCAGGACCTGCTCGAAGACGAAGACGACGCCACCATCGTTCGCGCCATCATCCAGCTGGGCAAGAGCCTGGGCATGCAAGTGATCGCCGAAGGCGTGGAAACCGCCGAGCAGGAGGCCTACATCATCGCCCAGGGCTGCCATGAGGGTCAGGGCTACCTCTACAGCAAACCGCTGCCAGCGCGCGAGTTGACGCTGTTCCTCAAGCAGTCGCGACGCCTGAGCTCAGCCGCGACGCTCTGAACGTCCCCCACAAAAAACGCCGCGATCAGTCGCGGCGTTTTCGTTCGAGCCCGCAAACCCAACTCACCAGTGCTGCACACCCAGCAGCCAGGCCGTGGCCAATGCGCCGACCAGGCACAGTACGGCGCCACCGGCGGCCTGCCAGTAGAAGCTGCGGGCCAGCTCGTCCTCTCCGCTGTTGGAGAGAATGAACGGCTGGCGCTCACCAGGCTTGGCCATCTGGTGCCGCGCCGGCTCGGACGCCTTTTGCCGGTGCCGACCCTCGGCTTCCAGTTGCGCCGCCAATCGCACGCGATTCCATTCCTGCTCGTCGAGCTCACCGTTGCCGTCACTGTCGAAACGCCGTAGCAGCCCAACGTAATCGCCCTTCCATTCGCGGATCACTTCGCCCTGAGCGGCATGCCTGTCGAACCCCTGCTGCGCAGCGCCGCGGGTGCGAAAATCACCGATGGCATACAGCGGCTGGCCGACATGGAAGCGTTCTTCGCTGTAGCGATAGCGCTGACCGCTGGTGAGAAAACCGAATAATCCGGTCTTGGCCGGGCCCAGCGGGTGCCGCAGGTTGCCCTCCCAGACGTCACGCACCGCCGCACGAATCTCGGCACCACGCGGGTCGATCAGGCATTCGCCGGTGCCATCGACCAGGCGCAACCAGGCGTCACTGGCGCCACTCTCGATCACCCGCCAACTGCGCTTCTTGCCGCTGGAGCGATACTCCTCGATACGAAAGCGCCACCACAGGCAGGGTTTGCCAGTCAGCGGCCCACGCAACTGCATGTCCGGCAACGCTTCGAGCACACCATAGAGTTCGACGTAACCCTGCGCCGCCGAGCGGATCTTCGAGGTGGGCGTATCGAGCAGATGGCGCGCCTGCGACCAACCCCGCAGGCACCACCAGGCACCGCCCAGGCAAGCGCCAAGGGTGAACGTGAGCGTGAAGAAGAAGCCGAAGGGGTCGACCTGCATCATCGGCAGGTTCTCAGTTGAACAGTGATTTCATGTCTACGTCGGCTTTTTCCGCCTCGCTGAACACCAGCAGCTCGGCAGCCTGGAAGTTGAACATGCGCGCGATGAGTACATCGGGAAACTGCTCGATGCGCACGTTGTTGAGGTTGACCGCCTCGTTGTACAGCTCGCGGCGGTCGGCGATGCCGTTTTCCAGGCCGCTGATACGCTGCTGCAGATGCTGGAAACTGTCGTTGGCCTTCAGCTCAGGGTAGTTCTCCGCCAGGGCAAAGAGCTGACCGAGGCCCGCGCGCAGACCACTTTCGGCCTTGCCCAGGGCGCCGACATCATGTTGTTCGCGAGCACTGGCAACGGCACTACGCGCTGCAATCACCCGCTCCAGCGTCGAGCCTTCGTACTGCATGTACTGCTTGCAGGTTTCCACCAGCTTGGGCAGTTCGTCGTGTCGCTGCTTGAGCAGCACGTCGATGTTCGACCAGGCCTTGCTCACGCCATGCTTGAGGCGTACCAGCCCGTTGTACAGCGACACCGCGTAGGCGCCGAGCAGGACGAGGACAACGATGATGATCACGGCGGTCAGGCTCATGCAGTTTTCTCCAGGCAGAACTGCGAATCGGGTGCTGGCATTCTAACGGCAACGAGGTGGCCCGGTAGCGATATCCCGCACAGCGACGAATAATGGCCTTTACACATAATGCGAAACATTTGCATTATGTTGCAGTTTTTCAGGTACCACTGAGTACCATCCACATTTCGTACATGCAAAGGACCCCGCCATGATTCGTATGCCTCTGGCCTCCGCCAGCCTGCTGGCCATCGCCATTTCCCTCGCTGGCTGTGGCGAAGACAAAGCCCCCGCGACCCAGGCGGCTGCGCCTGCTGCTGCCACCGAGAGCGCGGCGCCAGCCACTGCGGCTAAGGTCGACGAAGCAGCGGCGAAGGCCGTGGTCAACCATTACGCCGATCTGGCCCTGGCCGTATTCAGCGACGCCGCCAGCACCGGCAAGGCCCTGCAGACTGCCGTCGATGCACTGCTTGCCGATCCCAGCGAAGCGACCCTGAAAACTGCGCGCGAAGCCTGGCTGGCCGCACGCGTGCCCTACATGCAGACCGAAGTGTTCCGTTTCGGTAACCCGGTGGTCGACGAGTGGGAAGGTCAGCTCAACGCCTGGCCGCTGGACGAAGGCCTGATCGACTACGTGGCCGAGGACTACCAGCACGCCCTGGGTAACCCGGGCGCGCAAGCCAACATCATCGCCAACACCGAGATCCAGGTGGGTGAAGACAAGATCGACGTCAGCGAAATCACCGGCGAGCTGCTGGCCAGCCTGAACGAGCTGGGCGGCTCCGAAGCCAACGTCGCCACCGGCTACCACGCCATCGAATTCCTGCTCTGGGGCCAGGACCTCAACGGCACCGAGCCAGGCGCCGGCGAGCGTCCCTACACCGACTACGTAGTGGGTGAAGGCGCTACTGGTGGCCACAACGAGCGCCGCCGCGCCTTCCTCAAGGCGGCTACCGACCTGCTGGTCAGCGACCTGAACGACATGGTCGAGCAGTGGAAAGATGGCGTGCAAGGCAACTACCGCAGCGAGCTGGTCGCCGATTCGGCCGACAACGGCCTGCGCAAGATGCTGTTCGGCATGGGCAGCCTGTCGCTCGGCGAACTGGCGGGCGAGCGCATGAAGGTCGCACTGGAAGCCAACTCCACCGAAGACGAGCATGACTGCTTCAGCGACAACACCCACAACTCGCACTTCTACAATGGCAAAGGCATTCGTAATGTCTACCTGGGCGAGTACAAGAAGGTCGACGGCAGCACCCTGACCGGCCCGAGCCTGTCCGAGCTGGTGGCCAAGGCTGACGCCCAGGCCGACGCCACGCTCAAGGCCGACCTGCAGGAAACCGAAGCCAAGCTGCAGGCACTGGTCGACAGCGCCGAGAAGAACAACGTGCACTTCGACCAGCTGATCGCGGAAGGCAACGCCGAAGGCCAGCAACTGGTACGTGACGCCATCGCTGCCCTGGTCAAGCAGACCGGCGCCATCGAGCAGGCTGCGGGCAAACTGGGCATCAGCGACCTGAACCCGGACACCGCCGATCACGAATTCTGATCGACATAGCGGGCTGAAAAAGCCGGCGCCCCGATAAGGAGCGCAGGCTTTTTCATGCCTGGTCCTTTTTGCCTGCTGTCAGCTCCGGGCCACCGCGCTGCGATATTCGCCAGGGCTCACGCCATAAACCTGCTTGAACTGTCGCGACAAGTGGCTCTGATCGGCGAAGCCCAACTGCATGGCCACAGCGACCGCCGTGCAGCCCGTCTTGAGCAACGCCCGCGCCTGCTCCAGGCGCCGCTGCTTGAGCCAGGCATGCGGTGGCAAGCCGGTCGCGCGGCGGAACACTCGAGCGAAATG
This sequence comes from Pseudomonas alcaliphila JAB1, assembly GCF_001941865.1. Taxonomy (NCBI): domain Bacteria; kingdom Pseudomonadati; phylum Pseudomonadota; class Gammaproteobacteria; order Pseudomonadales; family Pseudomonadaceae; genus Ectopseudomonas; species Ectopseudomonas alcaliphila. The sequence continues at coordinate 3,816,236 of NZ_CP016162.1, forward strand.
AAACGGTGAAAGATTGACCGCAGCCGCCAGTTCCTCCAGCGAGGGCGGCTCGATCAGCCGCTCGGCGAGCATCTGCTTGGCACAAGCCACGGCCCAGGGCTCACGCCCAGGCGCAGGTGGTTCGGCAAGCTGCGCATGATGCTGAAACAGCAGCAGAATCGCCTCACGCCAGGCCAGTTGCTGCTGCAGTGCCTCGGCACCACCCTCGAGCAGTTGGTGCAGTTGCAGAAAGGCCGCATGCAAACGTGGATCATGCAGCACGCTGAAGGCAAACGACGGCATGCCAGCCTTGGCCAGGCCCAGCTCCTGCAGCGCCCCCAATACCTGGGCGTTATCGGGATAGAAACCGCGATAGCGCCAACCGTCCTCGTGCGCCTTGGAGCCGGTGTGCACTTCGTCCGGGTTGATCAGCACCATGCTGCCCTGTGGGGCCAGATGATCACAACCGCGATGACGAAAGCGCTGGGCGCCATGCTCGATCACGGTGAACACGAAACCTTCATGCACGTGGGGCGCGAAGCGCTGTTCAAGGTAGCGCGCCTGCAACAGCTCGACGCCGCTCAATGCGGAAGCTTGCCAGAAGCGGGTCTGCTCGCGACTGTGCATCAGGCTCAGGCGTTGAAGCCCGCCTCCATTGCCCCACGCAGCGCCGGCCATTCCAGATCCGTGATGCTGTACAGCACGGTGTCATCGAGTCGGCCATCGGCCAGACGGCGATGGTTGCGCAGCAACCCTTCACGAACGGCGCCAAGCTTCTCGATGGCGCGTTGCGAACGCAGGTTGCTGGCGGCGGTTTTCAGTTGCACGCGAACCATGCCCCAATTTTCGAAAGCGTGCTTGAGCATCAAGTACTTGATGCTGGTGTTCAACCCGCTGCCATGCTGGTTGTGGTCGAGCCAGGTCCAGCCGATTTCACAGGCCGGCAGGGTGTTCATGAAGTCGGCGAAGCGGGTGGTGCCTACCAACTCGTCACCCAGACGAATGACGAACGGCAGTGCCCGCTGCTCGCGCATATCGGCCAGGGCGCTGCGGTACCAGTCCAGTCGCTGGGTGCCGCTCATGTACAGCAGCTCCTCGCGATTGGCTTCGGCCAGCGCCACCAGCGCGGGGATATCGGCGTCAGAGAGCGGTTCCAGGCGCAGAGCGCCACGTTGCAAAGTCACCAGCTGCGGCTTGAACATAGAGCTTCCTCAGGGTCCTTCCTTGGGCAGAATCGCAAACGCGCCAAGCTATCAGCCCCTGCGCTGCTGCACAATCGAGTCCCGTCGCAAAGCACGTCTGCTTGGCTGCGACCTTGGTCGCAGCCGACAGCGCCCGGCTTTGTGCAACACTGATCAACATCGGCCTCGCCTCGGCGGCCAGGCTCATTTCGTTTCACTGTGCGTTTCGGAGTCTGCATGTCGCTGTCGCCTGGGTTGATCGCCGCGGTCGCCCTGATCTACATGGCCATTCTTTTCGCCATCGCCTTCTATGGTGACCGCCGCAGCACGCCCATGCCGCCGAAGATCCGTGCCTGGGTGTACTCGCTGTCGCTGGCCGTTTACTGCACCAGCTGGACCTTCTTCGGCGCCGTCGGCCAGGCCGCCGAACAGCTATGGTCGTTCCTGCCGATCTACCTCGGGCCGACCATTCTGCTGCTGACCATGCCCTGGGTGCTGCAGAAGATGGTGATGATCAGCAAACAGGAGAACATCACCTCCATCGCCGACTTCATCGCCGCGCGCTACGGCAAGTCGCAGTCGCTGGCCATCGTGGTGGCGCTGATCTGCCTGGTCGGCGTGTTGCCCTATATCGCCCTGCAGCTCAAGGGCATCGTGCTCGGCGTCAATCTGCTGATCGGTGTACATGCCCAGGACACCGGCACCAGCGCTCAGGACACCGCGCTGATCGTGTCACTGGCTCTGGCGTTGTTCACCATTCTGTTCGGCACCCGCAACCTCGACGTCACCGAGCACCATCGCGGCATGGTGCTGGCGATTGCCTTCGAGTCGCTGGTCAAGTTGCTGGCCTTCCTCGCCGTTGGCGCCTTCGTCACCTTCGGCCTGTACAACGGCTTCCACGACCTGCTCGACAAGGCACACAACACCGCCGAACTGGACGCCTTCTGGAACGAGGCGGTGAACTGGCCGGCGATGCTGGTGCAGACCGGCATGGCGATGATCGCCATCATCTGTCTGCCGCGGCAGTTCCACGTCACCGTGGTGGAGAACATCGAGCCCAAGGACCTGGGCCTGGCGCGCTGGGTATTCCCCGCCTACCTGATGCTGGCTGCGCTGTTCGTCGTGCCCATCGCCCTCGCCGGGCAGATGCTGCTGCCGGCAGGCGTGACACCGGACTCCTTCGTCATCAGCCTGCCGCTGGCCGAAGCCCATCCAAGTCTGGCGGTGCTGGCCTTCATCGGCGGCGCGTCGGCCGCTACCGGCATGGTGATCGTCGCCTCGGTGGCATTGTCGACCATGATCTCCAACGACATGCTGCTGCCCTGGCTGCTGCGCCGGCAGAGCACCGAGCGGCCGTTCGAGGCCTTCCGTCACTGGATGCTCACCGCGCGCCGGGTCAGCATCGTGCTCATCCTGCTGCTGGCCTATGTCTGCTACCGCCTGCTCGGCGAAGGCGCCAGCCTGGCCACCATTGGCCAGGTGTCATTTGCCGCCATTGGCCAACTGGCCCCCGCCATGTTCGGTGCGCTGGTGTGGAAACAGGCCAACCGCCGCGGCGTGTTCGCCGGCCTGATCTTCGGTGCCATGCTCTGGTTCTACACCCTGGTACTGCCGCTGGCGGCACGCGGCATGGGCTGGTCGCTGGACGGCTTCCCCGGCCTGACCACCCTGCTCTACGCCCCCATCGGCCTGCAGGTCGACCCGCTGACCCGCGGCGTGGTGCTGTCGCTGGCCGGCAATATGCTGCTGTTCGCCTGGGTCTCCTGGTTCTCCCGCACCCGGGTGTCGGAGCACTGGCAGGCCGGGCGCTTCATCGGCCATGACCTGGGCACCAAACCCAGCAACCGCAGCCTGCTGGCAGTGCAGGTGGCCGACCTGCTGATGCTGTCCAGCCGTTTCGTCGGCGAAGAACGCGCACGCCAGAGCTTCAACCGCTTCGCCCTGCGCCAGGGCAAAGGCAAGGACTTCGATCCCAACCAGCCGGCCAATAGCGAGTGGATCGCCCACACCGAACGTCTGCTCGCCGGTGTGCTGGGCGCCTCCTCGACCCGCGCGGTGGTCAAGGCCGCCATCGAAGGCCGCGAGATGCAGGTCGAGGATGTGGTGCGCATCGTCGACGAAGCCAGCGAGGTGCTGCAGTTCAACCGCGCCCTGCTGCAGGGTGCGATCGAGAACATTACCCAGGGCATCAGCGTGGTCGATCAGAACCTGCGCCTGGTGGCCTGGAATCACCGTTATCTGGAGTTGTTCGAGTACCCCGAGGGCCTGATCTACGTCGGTCGGCCGATTGCCGAGATCATCCGCTTCAATGCCGAACGCGGCATGCTCGGCAGCGGCGACCTGGAGGAGAACGTCGCCAAGCGCCTGTACTGGATGCGCCAGGGCACCGCGCACAGCTATGAGCGGGTATTCCCCAACGGCCGGGTGATCGAGCTGATCGGCAACCCCATGCCCGGTGGTGGTTTCGTCATGAGTTTCACCGACATCACCGAGTTCCGCGAAGCCGAGCGCGCCCTCAAGGACGCCAACGAAAGCCTCGAACGACGGGTTGCCGAACGTACCCATGAGCTGTCGAAGCTGAACCAGGCACTGACCGAAGCCAAGGCCCACGCCGAAGCGGCCAACCAGTCGAAAACGCGCTTCCTCGCCGCGGTCAGCCATGACCTGATGCAACCGCTCAATGCAGCCCGACTGTTCTCCGCGGCGCTGGCCCACCAGGATGACGCCCTGCCCAATGAAGCCCAGGAGCTGGTCCGCCATCTGGACAGCTCATTGCGTTCGGCAGAGGACCTGATCACCGACCTGCTGGACATCTCGCGTCTGGAAAACGGCCGAATCACCCCGGATCGTCACGCCTTCGCCCTCTCCAGCCTGTTCGATACCCTCGCCGCCGAGTTTGGCGTGCTGGCTGCCGAACAGGGTATCGACCTGCGCGTACACGGCAGTCGGCAGTGGATCGATAGCGACATCAAGCTGCTGCGCCGGGTCCTGCAGAACTTCCTGACCAACGCCTTCCGTTACGCCAAGGGCCGCGTGGTGCTGGGCGTGCGTCGTGAAGGCGGACAATTGCGCCTGGAAGTCTGGGACCGCGGCATGGGTATCCCCGAAGACAAGCGCAAGGTGATCTTCGAGGAGTTCAAGCGCCTCGACAGTCACCAGACGCGCGCAGAGAAAGGCCTGGGCCTGGGCCTGGCGATTGCCGACGGCCTGTGCCGGGTGCTCGACCACCGCCTGGAGGTGCGCTCCTGGCCGGGCAAGGGCAGCGTGTTCAGCGTCAGCGTGCCGCTGGCGCGCCGGCCGGCGGCCAAGCCCAAGGCGGCGGTCGGCAGCGAGGTCAACGGCCAGCCGCTGCAGGGCACCCAGGTGCTGTGCATCGACAACGAGGACAGCATCCTCACCGGCATGCACAGCCTGCTGTCACGCTGGGGCTGCCAGGTGTGGACGGCGCGCAATCGTCTGGAGTGCGAACACCTGCTCAGCGAAGATGTGCACCCGCAATTGGCGCTGGTCGACTACCACCTCGACGAGGGCGAAACCGGTACCGAGCTGATGGCCTGGCTACGCACGCGCCTGGGCGAACCGGTGCCGGGCGTGGTGATCAGCGCTGACGGTCGCCCGGAGCTGGTTGCCGAAGTGCACGCCGCCGGCCTCGACTACCTGCCCAAACCAGTCAAGCCTGCGGCCCTGCGTGCCCTGCTCAGCCGTCATCTGGTGTTACGCGGCTAGGGGCAGAACGTTTCCGCAGAGCGAGACCACTGCTGAAGGTTTGCCACCTCTACCGCGAGGCTCCCACCGATATTGGCGCACCAGGCGCCATCGCTGGTGCGGACGCAACGCCAGCGAATGCCCGGCACTTCAGCGCGGCAGCAAGCCGGTAGCAACGGCCGGACACGTTCGCGCGGTTTCGCGACTCGCGGCGACCCTGCATTCGGGAGCCCCAACCAAGGACTGGACTTGCCAGGCAAAGGCGCTTCACAAAACCTTCCAGGATCGCCCAACCCCCTTTTTCAGAGCGGCACAGAGGTTACTGGCACTTTCGTAACGCCAGCCCAACAGGGCTAGGCAGAGGCAAGCCAGCACTCAACAATGGCCCATACACCGAGCGATGCAATCGTCATTCGTGGAGCCAGCCATGTTCCTGTTCGCCCAACCATTCGATTTCCTGCGATGAACGCGCCACTGTCGCGGGATGAACTGTCACCTCGACAGTTGGACGTGGATAGCGACGGCCTGCGCCTGCGTACCTATGTCTGGGAAAAGGCCGACGCCCCGACCCTGCTGCTGGTGCATGGTTATCCGGACAATCACGAGATCTGGCGGCCGCTGATCCGCGAGCTGGCCGCCGACTACCGGATCGTCGCTTATGATGTGCGTGGCTGCGGTGCATCCGAGGTGCCGAAACGTCTGCGCGACTACCGTCTGGAGCAGCTGGGTCGCGATCTCGAAGCGGTGGTGCAGGCCACCAGTGCGCAGCGCCCAGTGCATCTGGTCGCCCACGACTGGGGCTCGATCCAGAGCTGGGAGGCGGTCACCGAGCCGCGCATGCAGCCGCAGCTGGCGTCCTACACCAGCATCTCCGGCCCTTGTCTCGACCACGTCGGCCACTGGCTGCGCCAGCGCCTGAGCCTGCGTCGCCCTGATGCACTACTGCAGGCGCTGGGGCAGTTGCTCAGCTCCTGGTACATTGCTTTCTTCCACACCCCACTGCTGCCGGAGTTGTGCTGGCGTCTGGGCCTGGATCGCACCTGGCCCTGGCTGCTGCGCCGCCTCGAAGGTGTAGGCAATCTGCCAGCGAGCCCTACGCAGCGCAGTGATGGCATGCGCGGGGTGCAGCTGTATCGCGCCAATTTCATGCGCAGCCTGCTCAGGCCGCGCTCGCGCAGCACCCGCGTGCCAGTGCAACTGATCGTGCCGCTGAACGACCGCTTCGTACGCCCACAGCTGTTCGAGGATCTGCAGCACTGGGCGCCCCTACTGACCCGTCGCGAAGTCCGCGCCGGCCACTGGCAGTTGCTGGCCGAGCCCAACGCCCTGGCCGGCTGGCTGCGCGGCTACGTCAGCAGACTGGAGCAGGCCCGTCCTCGCACACAAACCGAGCAAGCGCCCCTGCGCTAGCGGGTAGACGTCGCTCACTCGCTCAGTTCGTCCAGCGCCGGCAGATCGGCAGAGCGCTCGAGCAACTCGCCTGGCAGGCTCTTGCTTGCGCGAGCGCCGAGCAGTTTGAGGTTTTCCACACGGCCAATGAGGTTGCCGCGACCGTCCACCAGCTTGTTACGGGCACTGGCGTAAGCCTTGTCCAATTGCTGCAGACGGCTGCCCATCTCGTCCAGATCGGCGACGAAGGCAACAAACTTGTCGTACAGCTGGCCGGCACGCTCGGCGATCTCGCGCGCATTCTGGCCCTGACGCTCCTGACGCCAGAGGCTGTCGATCACCCGCAGGGTAGCCAACAAGGTGGTCGGGCTGACGATCACTACCTGCTGCTCGAAGGCCTCCCGGAACAGATCCGGCTCGGCCTGCAACGCCGCAGCGAAGGCCGCCTCGATGGGCACGAAGAGCAGGACGAAATCCAGGCTGTGCAAACCTTCGAGGCGCTGGTAATCCTTGCCAGAGAGGCCCTTGAGGTGGCTACGCAGCGAGATCAGGTGTTGCTTGAGCGCCTGCTGGCGGATCGGCTCGTCCACAGCCGCGACATACTGCTGGTAGGCGCTGAGGCTGACCTTGGCATCGACAATCACCTGCCTGTCGCCCGGCAGGCGGATCAGCACGTCAGGCTGAAAACGCTCGCCACCAGCGCCCTTGAGGCTGACCTGGGTGTGGTACTCACGCCCCTTCTCCAGGCCGGCATGCTCCAGCACCCGCTCCAGCACCAACTCGCCCCAATTGCCCTGGGTCTTCTGGCCCTTGAGTGCACGGGTCAGATTGGTCGCCTCGTCGCCCAGGCGCTGGTTGAGCTGCTGCAGACGCTCCAATTCCTTGCTCAGGGAAAAACGCTCGCGCGCTTCTTGCTGATAACTCTCGTCGACGCGCTTCTCGAATGCCTGGATGCGCTCCTTGAGTGGGTCGAGCAACTGGCCGAGGCGCTGCTGGCTGGTCTCAGCGAAACGCTGCTCGCGTTCATCGAAGATCTTCGTCGCCAACTCAGAGAACTGGGCACGCAGCTCGTTGCGCGCACCTTGCAGGTCATCGAGGCGCTGTTGCTGGTTATCGCGGTTTTCCTGCAACTCGGCAGCCAGCGCCGCACACTCGGCGGTGAGCCGACGCAGTTCGGCTTCGTTGCGTTCGCGCTGTTGACTCCAGGACTGCGCGGCCTCACGGGCAATCTGCCGCTCCTGCTGCAGCAACTCGTTCTCACGACGCAGGCCGGCCAACTCGGTCTGCTGCTCCACCTTGATCTCGCTGACTTCGGCCAACTCGGCGCGACAGGCATCGAGCTGAGCCAGCAAACCGGCCTGGCTCAGTTGCGCATGCTCCAGGCGTTCCTGCAGCAGCGCCTGCTCGCCTTGCGCGCGAGCCAGCCGGCGCTGCAAGGACCAAAGGCCGGCCAATAACGGAACCAGCGCAACGACGGTGCCGATGGCGAGAGAGAGGGGATCGATTGGCATAGACGCTCCATGTTTGACCGCCGTGCAGTATACCCGCCGGCGATTTACACGGGGCCAGCATGCAATCAGCGCGACAGACGCTCCAGCTCCAGCTGAGCACTGCGATCGCCCGCGCGGGCAGCCTGGCGTAGCAGTTCATAACCGATGCGGCGATCACGGGTATTACCGCAGTCGCGGCAGAGCAATTGGCCCAACCGACTTTGCGCCTGCACACAGCCTTTGCGGGCAGGCTGCTTGAGCAGGTTGCCGGCGATGCGTTTGACGCTCGGTGTTTGTCCCAGACGCGGGCTGTCGAGCAGCCACAGCGCAACGCGCATGGGCAGACGAGAAGAACCGGAACGAGTTGCAGGGGATGAAGAAGGCAAAGCGCGAGACATAAATAAAGGGGGGGGTGACTGCCGGGGCGCGCCACTCTACTCCTTTTTTCTCGAAGGTAAAGTATTGCCTGCCGGATCGTTTGCGGCCGCAGAAAAGAGTTCCCTCACAATCCACAGAAGCTGTGGATAACTCCGTGAACAACTTGGGCGAAAGAAGTCACAGGCCTGATGCCGTGGGGCTCTCAGTCAAACTGTCGATTTTTTCACCAACGAAAAAAATTCATATTTTTCATTGACTTAAAAATCAACCACGAAAAATCAAGCGTTTAGCGGCGTTTCTGACAGTGATATGACAGCCTGCTTCAGCATTGTGCACAACTCCCTGCGACAGATCCGCGCAGCGCTCTGTTTCGGGGCATCTGACGCGCCAGCGCAGGCGTTACGCGGGGTGCGGCAATTGCCCCTGCACCAGAAACTGCTCCCAGTGAAACAGCCGCGGTTGATCCGGCGTTTGCGCATGTTTGAAGGCCACGTACTCGCTCGTGGTTTCACACAACCAGGCCGTCAGATTACGCGGACGCTTCTCCGCGAACGCAGACGGCACGTAGAGCGCCACATTGCTGCCAGCGTCAGGACAACGTGCCGAACGGTACTCGAAAGCCTGAATGCCCGCCGCGCGCATCGACGTACCGAGACGCTGAGGCACGCTGTAATCGCTGGGGTGAGCCAACACTGCACCATGTTGATCGAAAGGCGGCTGTTGCAACTGGATACCGCGCTCGACGCGGTAACGCGCCTCGAAGGTCGAATGCTCGGAGAGGATGCGGCCACTGGGCGGCGGCACGGCCATGCCGTTCCACAGTACGAAACGGTAGTAGGCGGCCTCGGCCATCGCCGTTTGCAGACGCTGAGCGGCGTAGAACAGGCTGGGTTCATGCACGCTGCCGAAGCGCGAGCCCCAACGCAGCGGCGGATAACGAAACGGCGTCTTCAGCAGATAGTGCAGTGGCTCGGCAGCCTCCGGCAGCGGCGGTTTGCTGCTCTCGAGCAGTTCCTCGAGCAGGGCCTGTTCGGCCAGGTTATCCACCAGTTGCAGGGTCGCAACCTGCGCCTGGCTCTCCACCATGCGCAACAGCTTGCCGCGCAGCGGTCGCACCTGTCGCTCGCCGTCACATAGTTGCCAGATATCCATGGCGATCACTCCTAAGCGTGGAGCCTGCTCAAAGCATCGCGAGCTAGAGCCTGTTTTTAACCCAGCAGGGCCGACGCGCAGCAGGCTTTGAGCAGGCTCTCAGACCTTGCCGCGAATGGCGTCCAGATACTCGACAACACGCACCAGCCCCTGCACCTGACTCATCTGCTGCAGCGGAATGCCTGCCAGATGGCGATTTTCGGTACGCAGGAAATGGCGCATGTCCTGCTGATTGCCACCAAACAGGGCAAACAGCGCGCGATAGGCGCGAATCAGCAACAGCGCCAGCTCACCGGTCTTGCTCTGCGGACGCAAACCGCCCTGCTCGTTCCAGCGGCTGATGGCACTGCGATGGACGCCTACGATGTCGGCCAGCTCCTGCTGCGTCAGCCCCAGTTGCTCACGGGTATTGAGCAGGGCTTTAGCCAGTACCGCATCGGCATCGGGCTGAGAGCGAGTCACAGCACTCATCACATCCTCCTTCGCTCGTTTACGACAAAATAAATATTAAAAGCTGTAAATACACAATAGCACGGAAAGCCGCTTGGCACTCACCCGAGCATGGGGTACCGTCCAGTGGACCGCACCGAGCAAGGAACACTCATGAGTCGCCGGCGTTTCTGGCTGAGCACCTGCGTAGCGATACTGGCGCTGCTGTCGCTTCTGGCCTGCTATGTCGGCTACCGCGTGCAGCAGCTGCTCGAGGAACAGCACATCGAGCTGGACTGGCAGCGACTGGGCCTTTCCTGGCGAGGCCTGCAGTTCCAGGATGCAAGCCTGGTACAACGCCGTGGCGGCGAGCTGCTGGTACAAAGCGGCCAGCTGCAACTCTACTGGCTGGCCAGTGAGGCGCCTCGCTACCGCCTGGTTGCGCAGGACCTGCGCCTGTCGTGGCAGCCCGCGCAGGGAGAATCCGAAAGCCCGAGCGACAGCGATCTGACCGGACTCCTGCAAACCCTGAGCAATGCCCTGCCATGGCTTCCACGGCACATCGAACTGCGCAACGCCCAAGCGCAACTGCCCTGCGCCAGCGGCCGCTGCACACTGCAGGGCGACGTCGACCTACGACTGCTGGACGATACCCTGCAGTTGCATACGCTGCTGCTGCACGGAGCCCACAGGGCGAAGTTGCAAGCACAACTGCAGGGGCTGGGCAGCGAGCTGAACAGCCCGCGACAGCTGCAGATGAACCTGCATCTCGATGATCAACCGCAGATCACCCTGCATAGCGACTTGCAGGCTCATGCCGATGCCCTGCAATGGAGCGGCGAGCTTGAGGTTACCGCGCTGCAGGATATGGCCTGGCTCGCCGAATGGCTGAGCGAATGGACGCTACTCGACGCTGACGCTCTGCCGGCCACACCCCGGCAGGCCGGGATGAACGCCCAGTGGCAGTTGCAGGTACCGCAGGCCCCCCCTACGTTCAGCGAACTGCTGGCCACCTCCGGGTGGCTGCGAGTCGATGCGCAGCTACCGCAGCCCTGGCCGCTTCCCGGCGTCGGCCTGGTCAGCGGTGAGCTGGCGCTCGATCTCAGCAATACCCTGGGCAGATGGCAGGCCCGGCGTTTGAACGCTCAACTGCAGCTCGACACGCAGGACGCGCCTTGGCTGGCGTCGCTGCCGAGCGGCCTGCGTCCGCAGCAATTGCAACTGCACCTCGCGCCTCTGGATGGCGATGCCGATGAGGCGCTGGCCCTGCTGTTGAACGTCAGCGGCCACGGCCCGCTGGAACTGCAGGCAGATGCCGAGCTTGCCCTGCACCAATCCTCCGACTGGGCACTCGACGTTCGACACCTGCAGCTCGAATCGCGCAGCAAACGCCTGGACCTGGCTGACAGCCGTCTCGATGACCTGCATCTGAGCCTTGGCCTCAAAGGCAACGTCACGCAGCAGCAGGTGCAGCTCAGCCTGGCCGACAGCTCGCGCCTCGACGTCCAGCGCCTGCGCAGCGCCGAGTTGGACCTGCAGCAAGCTCAGGCGACGCTGGCCGGCATCACCCTGAGCGGCCCCCCAAGCACACCGACCCTGTCCGGCCCGCTGGGCCTGCGCACCCAACGTCTGCACCATCCACAATTGCAGGCCCAGGGCTGGCAATGGCAGGGACGCGTCAACGCCGACGCCGGCAGCCAGACCCTCGACGGTGCACTGCTGGCCGATTCAGGCTTGAGCATGGCCCTGCGTCTGGACAACACGACCAACGCGCTGAACCTGAATGCCACCCTGGACGAGCTGTTCCTGCGCGCTGGCAACCCACTGGCACAAACCCTGGCCGACTGGCCACCACTGCTGGCGCTGGACAATGGCCGCGTACAGGCCGAGGCCGACCTGCAACTACTCAGCGGCAAGCCCTTGCAACTCAGGGCCAACCTGACCGGCAAGGGCCTGGCCGGCATCTATGACCGCACCACCCTAAGCGGTCTCGATGCCGAACTGCGGCTGCAGCTGAACGGCGACCGACTTCGCCTCGACCTGCCTCAGTTGAGTGCCAAGCAGCTCGATCCCGGCATCGAGCTCGGCCCTCTGCGGCTGCAGGCCAGCTACCAGGCCAGCTTGCAACGACCACTGGCAGGCAGCCTGACCCACCAGCGCGCCGAACTGGGCATTCTTGGCGGCAGCCTGAGCCTGGCACCGGCGACCTGGGCACTGGAACAACCCAGCCATCTGCTGCCCCTGCGGCTCAGTGGCCTGAATCTGCAAGAGCTGTTTCGCGTCTATCCGGCCGAAGGGTTGGCCGGTAGCGGGCTGATCGACGGCACCCTGCCGCTGCGCCTGGCTGGCGCCATCAGTATCGAACAGGGCCTGATCGAAGCCAGGCCACCGGGTGGGCAACTGAGTTTTCATTCACCGCGCATCCGCGCCATGGGGCAGGCCAACCCAGGCATGAAGCTGGTCACCGACGCGCTGGAAGACTTCCACTACGATCTGCTCAGCAGTAGCGTCGACTATGATCAGTCCGGCACACTGCGGCTAGGCATGCGCCTGCATGGACAGAACCCGGCCATCGAGAAAGGTCGGCCCATCCATTTCAACATCAATCTGGAAGAAGACATCCCTGCCTTGCTGGCCAGCCTGCAGTTGACCGACAAGGTCAGTGGCATCATCCAGCAACGGATTCAGCAATGGATGCGCCAGCGTGTCCCCCAAGAACCAAAGGAGTAGCGCCATGCGCAAGTACCGCCTCCTCGCAGTCCTGAGCCTGGGGCTGTTGTGCCAGGCCTGTACCCCGACGGTACAACTGGCGATGCCGAACGAACCGATCAACATCAACCTGAACGTCAAGGTCGAGCACGAAATCTACATCAAGGTGGACAAGGCGCTGGACAGTGTATTCAACGAAGACAGTGGTCTGTTTTGAGCCCGCCGCACAGGTTCTACGGAGAGAGACGATGATTCGATACATTTCGACCCTGCTGCTGGCATTGAGCCTGAGCCTGCCGGCGTACGCACTGAACCTCAACCAGGCCATGAGTGCCCTGGGCGAAGCCAAGGCCAGCGGCCAGCTCGGCGAGCAACCCAACGGCTACCTGGGCGTGGTCAAGCCTGGCGGCCAGGCCGACGAAATTGCCCGCCTGATCAACCAGGCGCGTCGCGCCGAGTATCAGAAGGTGGCGCAGGACAATGGCATCAGCCTGAACGACGTGGAAGCCATCGCCGGCAAGAAGGCCATAGAGCGCACGCCCAAGGGACAATTCATCCAGTTGAACGGCCAGTGGCTGCAGAAATAGAAAGCTGCTGGCAGAAACGAAAGAACCCGCCTAGGCGGGTTCTTTTTTGCACGAGCAGTGATCAGGCGCCGGCTTTGCTCACGGCATCCTTGATCAGGGTCTGCAGCTCGCCCTTCTCATACATCTCGGTGAGGATGTCGCTACCGCCGACCAGCTCACCACCGACCCACAGCTGCGGGAAGGTCGGCCAGTTGGCGTACTTCGGCAGGTTGGCGCGGATTTCCGGGTTCTGCAGGATGTCGACGTAGGCGAACTTCTCGCCGCAGCCCATCACCACCTGGGCAGCACGGGCAGAGAAGCCACACTGCGGCGCGTTGGGCGAGCCTTTCATGTACAGCAGAACGGTGTTGTTGGCGATCTGCTCTTTGATGGTTTCGATGATATCCATGGGGCACCTCAGCATAGACTTCGCGACCCGACGGTCGCCACGGTGGCGCGATTGTAGCGAAAAACCGAGCGCAATGCTCGGCCTTGCCATCGCCCCACCACGTCGAGACAACCCCGGATTTCATCGGGCTACGCAGCCACCACCTCCACCGGCACGCCATTGAGCACCGCATTGCCGGACAGCGCATCGAGCTGGCGCTCGTCAGTCAGATCATTGGCACTGGCGCCCAGCTGCGCGCGGGCGATATCCATCTGCACGCCGGGTCGGGCATGGCCCCAGCCGTGGGGCAGACTGACCACACCCGCCATCACCTCATCGCTGGCTGCCACCTCCACCTCGATGCTGCCGACCCGCGAGCGCACACTTACGCGCTGGCCATCGACCAAGCCACGACTGGCCAGGTCCGCCGGATTCATCAGCAACTGATGACGCGGCTTGCCCTTCACCAGACGGTGATAGTTGTGCATCCAGGAGTTGTTGCTGCGCACATGGCGACGGCCGATCAGCAGCAGCTCATGAGCAGCCGGTTGTTGCTGCTCGGCGAAACGTGCCAGATCGGCCAGCAACAGCTCAGGCGCGGCCTGCACCGCCTTGCTCGGCGTTTTCAGACGCGCAGCAAGATTCGGTTGCAGCGGTCCCAGGTCGAGCCCATGCGGTTGCTCGCGCAAAGCCGCCAGGCTGAGTTTGCGCTCGCTACTATCACCATGGGGGCCGAAACGCAGGCCCATGTCGATCATCTGCTCAGGCGCCAGGGTCGGTTTCAGCTCAAGGCCATTGCGCGCCGCGAAGGCCTTGGCCAGGCCGACGAAGATTTCCCAGTCGTGCAGCGCGCCGTCCGGCTTGGCCAGGATCGCCTCGTTGAAACGGGTGACGTTGCGCACCGCGAACACATTGAAGGTGGTGTCGTAGTGATCATGCTCCAGCGGCGCGGTCGGCGGCAGGATCAGGTCGGCGTAGCGAGTGGTCTCGTTGATGTAGAAATCCACCGAAAGCATGAAGTCCAGGCCTTCCAGCGCCTGCTCCAGTTGCCGTCCATTGGGCGTGGACAGCACCGGGTTGCCGGCCACGGTGACCAGCGCACGAATCTGCCCTTCGCCGGGCGTCAGCATCTCCTCGGCCAGCGCCGAGACCGGCAGCTCGCCGCCGTATTCCGGCAAGCCGGAAACCCGGCTCTGCCAACGGTTGAAATGCCCGCCCGAGGTGCTCGCCACCAGGTCCACCGCCGGCGTTGTGCAGAGCACACCGCCGCTGCGATCCAGATTGCCGGTGACCAGATTGATCACCTGCACCAGCCACTGACAAAGCGTGCCGAACGCCTGGGTGGAAACGCCCATACGCCCGTAGCAGACGGCCTTGTCGGCAGCGGCGAAATCCCGCGCCAGTTGCCGAATGGTTTCGGCCGGCACCCCACAACGTGCGCTCATGGCTTGCGCATCAAAGCCGGCAATCGCCTCACGCACCTGTTCCAACCCTTCTACCGGCAGATGGCTGTCGCGCGTCAGGCCTTCCTCGAACAGGGTGTTGAGTAGCGCCAGCAACAGCGCGGCATCGCTGCCGGGGCGCACGAACAGGTGCTGGTCGGCGATGGCTGCGGTTTCGCTGCGCCGCGGATCGACCACCACCAGTTTGCCGCCACGCGCCTGGATGGCCTTCAGGCGCTTCTCCACATCCGGCACGGTCATGATGCTGCCGTTGGAGGCCAGCGGGTTGCCGCCCAGAATCAGCATGAAATCGGTGTGATCGATATCGGGAATCGGAATCAGCAGGCCGTGGCCGTACATCAGGAGGCTGGTCAGGTGGTGCGGCAACTGGTCGACCGAGGTAGCGGAGAAGCGATTTCGGGTTTTCAGCTGACCGAGGAAGTAGTTGCTGTGGGTCATCAGCCCGTAGTTGTGCACGCTGGGATTGCCCTGATACACGGCCACGGCGTTCTGCCCATGCGCCGCCTGGATTGTGCTCAGGCGCTCGGCCACCAGATCGAAGGCTTCATCCCAACCGATGGCCTGCCACTGCTCGCCAACGCGGCGCATGGGCTGGCGGATACGGTCGGGGTCGTTCTGGATGTCCTGCAGCGCAACAGCCTTGGGGCAGATATGGCCGCGGCTGAAGCTGTCCTGGGCATCGCCCTTGATCGAGCGAATCTGCGTGCTGCCGTCAGCTTGAGCTTCGGTTTCGATGGCGAGTCCACAGATGGCTTCGCACAGATGGCATGCACGGTAATGAAGGGACTTGGTCATGGCCTGGCCTCTTGTTCTGATCCGAGACGACCGGTCAGGTCGCAGGTCATGAACTATGGGCCGAGCGCGGAGACGACGCCAGCAGCGTTCGTCTCATGAATCGGCAGGCATCAAGCCTGCCGATTCAGGGTCGCGACTGTCCGAATTAACGGATGGAGGTCACGGTGCCCTTGTTGCCGGTAACGTTGACGCTAACGGTCTTGTACACGAAGTAATCCTGAACGTTCACTTCGTAACGCGGGGCGACGATCACGTCGGCACCCGAGGCCTTGACTGCCTTGTAGGCAGCTGCGGACTTGGCGGAAGCGACCGGGTCGAGACCCAGCGCGAAACCACCCTCACCACCACCGTAGGTCACGCCATCGGCGAACTGAGTGTCACCACCCAGCTTGAACACACCGAACAGGATGTTCACCGAAGATTGACCGGAGATGGGCTCGCCCACTTTCACGTCGGCCTTGAGGTTAGTTTGCACGGTGCCGTTCAGCGGAACGGTCGGCTGGCTAACGTTCTGGCTGGCACAGCCAGTCAGCAGGGCGAGAGCGGAGAAAGCGGCGGCGTAGGCTACGTGTTTCATGCAAAACTCCTTTGCACATATATTCCATGGATGTCCCCGTTGCGGGGGCAATGCATTGCCTTGGAAAGGCGGCGGCATCCTAGAAGCCCGGTCTAGAGCGGTGCAAGCGATGATGTCAGTTTTGTGACATCTCGCACGCAGCTTTGGGAAAAGGCTTACAAAACAGGATTTTGTATGCCTGCGGGCGGCAATTTGCGCCGTCTCGTCATTTCCTTATAAGATCGCGCCTTCCCCTGTTTCGTCGCACCCTGCGGCCTCCTGCCGCAAGCTCTGCTGTTTTTGTCGGTTTTATCCCCGACTGCGGGCTTGCGAACTGTAGTGATAAAGGTAGTTAACGATGAGCGTCAGACACTTTCTCTCGATGATGGATTACACACCGGACGAACTGGTGGGACTGATCCGCCGAGGCATCGAGCTGAAGAATCTGCGCAACCGTGGCGTACTTTTCGAGCCGCTGAAGAATCGCGTGCTGGGCATGATCTTCGAGAAGGCCTCGACTCGCACCCGCCTGTCCTTCGAAGCCGGCATGATCCAGCTCGGTGGCCAGGCCATCTTCCTCTCGCCGCGCGACACCCAACTGGGCCGTGGCGAGCCGATCGGCGATGCCGCCATCGTCATGTCGAGCATGCTCGACGCGGTGATGATCCGCACCTTCGCCCACGGCAACCTCACCGAGTTCGCCGCCAAGTCCAAGGTACCGGTGATCAATGGCCTGTCCGACGATCTGCACCCCTGCCAGTTGCTGGCCGACATGCAGACCTTCCTCGAACACCGCGGCAGCATCACCGGCAAGACGGTGGCCTGGATCGGCGACGGCAACAACATGTGCAACTCCTATATCGAAGCGGCGATGCAGTTCGACTTCCAGCTCAAGGTCGCCTGCCCTGCTGGCTACGAGCCGGACGCGCGCTTCCTGGCCCAGGCCGGCGAGCGCGTGCAGGTCATTCGTGACCCGCGCGAAGCAGTGGCCGGCGCCCATCTGGTCAGCACCGACGTGTGGGCCTCCATGGGCCAGGAAGACGAAGCCGAGCAGCGCATGGCGTTGTTCCGCCCCTACCAGGTCACCCGCGAGCTGCTCGACGCCGCCGCCGAAGACGTGCTCTTCATGCACTGCCTGCCGGCGCACCGTGGCGAAGAGATCAGCTTCGACCTGCTCGACGACCCGCGCTCGGTTGCCTGGGATCAGGCCGAGAACCGACTGCACGCCCAGAAGGCACTGCTGGAGATGCTGGTCGAACCGGCGTACCACCACGCATGAGCCAGCCTCTGCTGCAGCTACGCGGACTGAACTGCGGCTACCACGCCCACAAGGTGGTGCAGGATCTCGACCTGCACCTCAACCCTGGCGACATCGGCTGCCTGCTCGGCCCATCGGGCTGCGGCAAGACCACCACCTTGCGCGCCATCGCCGGTTTCGAGCCAGTCCTGGAAGGCGAGATCGAACTGGCAGGTGAAGTGATTTCCCGCGCCGGCTTTACCCTTGCGCCGGAGAAACGCCATATCGGCATGGTGTTCCAGGATTACGCCCTGTTCCCCCACCTGAGTGTGGCGGAAAACGTCGCCTTCGGTATCCGCAAGCAGCCCAACGCCGAGCACGCCACTCAAGAACTGCTGGAGCTGGTCAAGCTCGGTAACCTGGCCAAACGTTACCCGCACGAGCTGTCCGGTGGTCAGCAGCAACGGGTCGCCCTGGCGCGCGCTCTGGCGCCGGAACCGAAATTGCTGCTACTCGACGAACCTTTCTCCAACCTCGATGGCGAACTGCGTAGGCGCCTGAGCCATGAGGTACGAGAAATTCTCAAGGCGCGTGGCACCAGCGCCATTCTGGTCACTCACGATCAGGAAGAAGCATTCGCCGTCAGCGATCACGTCGGTGTGTTCAAGGATGGTCGCCTGGAGCAGTGGGATACGCCGTTCAATCTCTATCACGAGCCGCTGACGCCTTTCGTCGCCAGCTTCATCGGTCAGGGTTACTTCATTCGCGGCCAGTTGCTCGGCCCGGAAACGGTGCAGACCGAGCTCGGCATGATCCGCGGCAACCGCGCCTATACCTGGGCTCAGGGCAGCGCGGTGGACGTATTGCTGCGCCCGGACGACATCGTCCCGGACGAGCACAGCGAACTGAAGGCGCGCATCGTCGGCAAGACCTTCCTCGGCGCTGCCACGCTCTACCGCCTGCAACTGCCGACCGGCAGTCAGTTGGAATCGATCTTCCCCAGCCATGCCGATCACCAGCCAGGCGACGAGGTAGGCATCCGCGTCGCCGCCGATCACCTGGTGGCCTTCCCGGCTCTCGGCAGCGTCGCCGCGCAATTGCAACTCAGCGACTCCGGTGGCGTGCGCCGGGTCAGCAGCAACTGATCAGAGCATCAGCTGGCCACTGGCGATATGCCGCGCGTGGCCAGCAATCTTGACCCGCTCGCCCTCCAGACGGCAGAGCAGCTCACCACCGCGCGCCGAACACTGGAAAGCGCTTAGTTCGCTGCGCTCCAGGCATTCGGCCCAGTAAGGCACCAGCATGCAGTGCGTCGAGCCGGTCACCGGGTCTTCATCGATACCAATGCTCGGCGCGAAGTAGCGCGAGACGAAGTCGTGCCGCTCGCCTGTGCCGGTGATCAGCACACCCAGGCCCGGCAGTGCGGCCAGCGCCGGCAAATCGGCGGTGAAGCTGCGCACCTGCGCCTCGGACGCCAGCACTGCCATCAGTTCCTGCACGCTGCCATCGGCATTCAGCAGAGCCAGAACCTGCTGCACGGGCTGCCCCAGCGCGCGCTCGACGTCGGCCTGTAGCGACGCCGCCACCGGCAACACCGGGCGCACCGGGAAATCCAGCTGCAGACGCTCACCCTGACGGGTGACCTGCAGCGCTCCGGACAAGCAGGTGAAATCCAGCACCTCGGCCGGTTCCTGGTAGATGTCGAACAACACCTTGGCCGCAGCCAGAGTGGCATGCCCGCACAGCGGCACTTCGCTGACCGGGGTGAACCAGCGGATATGCCAGGCGCTGCCCTCTCTCACCACGAACGCCGTCTCCGCCAGATTGTGCTCGGCGGCGATGCGCTGCATCAACGCATCGTCGAGCCAGGCATCCAGGCGATAGACCATGGCGGGATTGCCCGCGAACGGCTGGTCGGTAAAGGCGTCAACTTGATGGAATTCGAGAGGCATGCTGCATTCCTGGCCAGATGAGAGCCGCCAGCATGCCTGCGCAGGGTAAGCCGCAACAGATACAGTTCCTGTTTTCCAGATGCTCTGAGAGCATCGCGGCTAAAGCCGCTCCTACGATCCTGGGGTGCTTCAGGGCTCGCTGCGCACGCGTTTCACCGCATCCAGCCAACCAGCGTAGAGGCGTTCCCGGTGCGCCTCGTTCATTCGCGGCTCGAAGCGCTGCTGACGATGCCAGTGGCTGGCGATGGCATTGAGGTCCTGGTAAAGGCCTAGCTTCAGACCCGCCAGGTAGGCGACGCCGAGCGCCGTGGTTTCGGTGACCTCTGGGCGCTCGACGCTGACCCCGAGAATATCGGCGAGAAATTGCATGACCCAGTTGTTCTCCACCATGCCGCCATCGACACGCAGCGCACTGGGCGCCGCGGCACCGTCCTGGCGCATGGCCTCGAGCAAGTCGCGGGTCTGGTAGCACACCGACTGCAGGCCGGCGGTGACGATCTCCTTGATCCCGGTGTCGCGGGTCAGGCCGAAGATGGCGCCACGCGCCTTGGGGTCCCAATACGGCGCGCCCAGGCCGGTGAATGCCGGCACCAGATAGACGCCGCAGGCCTCACCGGTGGCCTCGGCCAGCGCCTCGCTGTCGCGCGCATGGCTGATCAGCTTGATGCCGTCGCGCAGCCACTGCACCGCCGCACCGGCCACGAAGATGCTGCCCTCGACCGCATAGGTGACCTTGCCATCGAGGCGATAGCCGACCGTGGTGAGCAGACGATTCTTCGAGCTCACCGGCTGCTCGCCGGTGTTCTGGATCATGAAGCAGCCGGTGCCGTAAGTGCTCTTGACCATGCCCGGTTCGAAGCAGGCCTGGCCGATCAGCGCCGCCTGCTGGTCACCGGCCATGCCCAGCACCGGGATGCTGGCGCCGAGCAGCTCACTGTCGGTGTGACCGAACTCGGCGGCGCAATCGAGCACCTCGGGTAGCAGGCTGGCGGGGATCTCGAACAGCTTGAGCAGCTCTTCGTCCCACTGCTGGGTATGGATGTTGAACATCAGCGTGCGCGAGGCGTTGCTGGCGTCGGTGCGATGCACCTTGCCATCGGTCAGGCGCCACAGCAGGAAACTGTCGACGGTGCCAAAACGCAGTTCACCGCGCTCGGCTCGCTCACGGGCACCTGGAACGTTCTCCAGGATCCAGCGCAGCTTGGTGGCAGAGAAATACGGGTCGATCAGCAGGCCGGTCTTGGTCGAGACCATCGCCTCATGACCTTGATCCTTGAGCCCGGCGCAATAATCAGCGGTACGACGATCCTGCCAGACGATGGCGGGATGGATAGGCGTGCCACTGACGGCATCCCACACCAGGGTGGTTTCGCGCTGGTTGGTGATGCCGATGGCGGCGATCGCTTCCGGCTGCAGTCCACTGCTGGCAATCGCATCGCGGCAGACCTTGAGCGTGGACAGCCAGATTTCCTGGCCATCGTGCTCGACCCAGCCATCCTGCGGGAAGTACTGCTTGAACTCCTGCTGGGCACGCGCAACCGGCAAGCCCTGGGCACTGAAGATGATGGCGCGGGAGCTGGTGGTGCCCTGGTCGATGGCTAGCAGGTATTGGGTCATGCAAGATTCCTTGTTGTTATCGGTAGCATTCACTGCAGTTGACTGCAGTTGACTGCAGACTGGCTTATTTTGCTGGCAGCATACTGCTCGCTTCAGGCTTTGCCGATAGCGGCGAACTGCCCTTGGGTATGCTGCGCCAGGGTCTCGGCCGAGAGCTCCAGTTCCAGCCCGCGTCGGCCACCGCTAACGTGAATGGTGGGATGCTGGCGTGCGGTCTCGTCGATGAAGGTGCGCAAGCGTTTCTTCTGCCCCAACGGGCTGATGCCGCCGACCAGATAACCAGTGGCGCGCTGCGCGGCAGTCGGGTCGGCCATGTCGGCCTTCTTCGCGCCAGCCGCTGCAGCCAGCGCCTTGAGATCGAGACTGCCGACGACCGGCACCACCGCCACCAGAAGCTCGCCTTTTTCGGTCGCCGCGAGCAGAGTCTTGAACACGCATTCGGGCGCCAGGCCGAGCTTTTCCGCCGCTTCCAGCCCATAGGACGGCGCCTTGGGGTCATGCTGGTAGCTATGCACACGGTGTTCGGCCTTGGCCTTTTTCAACAGATCGATGGCTGGAGTCATGTTCGAATGTGAAAACGCTGTGAAAGATGCCCTACATTAACAGGCCGAAATCCTCCGCATCTACAGCCTATAATGAGTGACCATCACAGGAAGCGCTCATGAATCTCGCTCCCCGCCAGCACGACATCCTCAACCTCGCCCGCGACCGTGGCTACGTCAGCATCGATGAACTGGCTCAAGCCTTCGCCGTTACCCCACAGACCATTCGCCGCGACATCAACCAACTGGCCGAGCACGGCCTTTTGCGCCGCACCCATGGTGGTGCAGCGTGCGAATCATCGAGCATTCAGAACACCGCCTATGGCATGCGCGCCGGGCAGATGCGCGAGGAGAAACAGCGCATCGCCGAGGCGGTGGCCGCGCAGATTCCCGATCACGCCTCACTGTTCATCAATATCGGTACCACCACCGAGGCCATCGCCCGTGAGCTGCAGAATCACAAGGGCCTGAAGATCATCACCAACAACCTGCACGTCGCCGCGCAACTCAGCGCCAAGGCCGACTTCGAGGTACTGGTGGCCGGCGGTACGGTGCGCAGCGACGGCGGTATCGTCGGCCAGGCGGCGGTGGATTTCATCCAGCAGTTCAAGGTCGACTACGCCATCGTCGGCATCAGCGGTATCGACGACGACGGCAGTCTGCTCGACTTCGACTATCAGGAAGTACGCGTTTCCCAGGCGATCATCGACAACGCGCGGCAGGTTTTCCTCGCCGCCGACTCCAGCAAGTTCGGCCGCAACGCTGTGGTACGCCTGGGCTCCATCGCCCTGGTCGACCGCGTTTTTACCGATAGCGCGCCTTCAGCCGCCATCACCCGCCTGCTGCACAGCCACAAGGTTCAGCTCGATCTGGTCTGATTGGCCTCTCGACGACTATCGCGTAGGGCGGGTGCAACCCGCCAGCAACGTATCGGCGGGTTGCACCCGCCCTACTGCAAACCAGCCCCCTCAGTACCGCTCGGCGCGCAATCGCGCGCTGGGGTAGCGAAGCTGCGCATCTTCGTCTAGCATATTTTCGAAAGTGAACATAACCACATTCGAATCCAACAGCCGAGCGTGCCACATGCCCCACGACCAGTTCGCCAGCCCCGTTGCGGAAGTCTATGATCTCGCCGTCGTTGGCGGCGGTATCAATGGTGTGGGCATCGCAGCCGATGCAGCTGGTCGTGGCTTGTCCGTGTTCCTTTGCGAAAAGGACGACTTGGCCAGCCACACTTCCTCGGCCAGCAGCAAGCTGATCCATGGCGGCTTGCGCTACCTGGAGCACCACGAGTTCCGCCTGGTACGTGAGGCCCTGGCCGAGCGCGAAGTGTTGCTGGCCAAGGCGCCGCATATCGTCAAACCGATGCGCTTCGTTCTGCCGCACCGCCCCCACTTGCGTCCGGCCTGGATGATCCGCGCCGGCCTGTTCCTCTACGACCACCTGGGCAAGCGCAAGCGCCTGCCGGCTTCGCGCGGCGTGCGCTTCGGCGCCGGTAGCCCGTTGAAAGCGGAGATCAGTCGCGGTTTCGAATATTCCGACTGCTGGGTGGACGATGCTCGCCTGGTGGTGCTCAACGCCATGGCCGCGCGGGAAAAAGGCGCGCACATCCACCCGCGCACTCGCTGCGTCAGTGCGCGGCGCAGTAAGGGTCTGTGGCATATCCACCTGGAGCGCAGCGACGGCAGCCTGCTGTCTATTCGCGCCCGCGCTCTGGTCAACGCCGCCGGCCCCTGGGTCGCGCGCTTCATCCGTGAAGACCTCAAGCAGCAATCGCCCTACGGCATTCGCCTGATCCAGGGCAGCCATATCGTCGTGCCGCGCCTGTATGACGGTGAGCAGGCGTACATCCTGCAGAACGAAGACCGCCGCATCGTCTTCGCCATTCCTTATCTGGAGCGCTTCACCCTGATCGGCACCACGGATCGCGAATATCAGGGCGACCCCGCCCAGGTGACGATCACCGCCGAGGAAACCGACTACCTGCTCAAGGTGGTCAATGATCACTTCAAGCAACAGCTCAGCCGCGACGATGTCCTGCACAGCTTCGCGGGCGTGCGCCCACTGTGCGATGACGAATCCGATGAGCCGTCGGCCATTACCCGCGACTACACTCTTTCGCTCTCCGGCGCGCCGGGCGAGGCGCCGCTACTTTCAGTCTTCGGCGGCAAGCTGACCACCTATCGCAAGCTGGCCGAGTCCGCCATGCATGAACTGGCCGCCCATTTCACCAACCTGGGGCCGAGCTGGACAGCCACCGCCCCGCTCCCCGGTGGTGAGGATCTGCAAGGCCAGAGCGCCCTGGTCGAAGCGCTCTGCGAACGCTATGGCTGGCTACCCACCAGCCTGGCCAGACGCTGGGCTACCAGCTATGGCAGCCGTACCTGGCGCCTGCTCGATGGCGTACACAACCTTACCGACCTCGGCGAACATCTCGGTGCCGGGCTTTACACCCGCGAAGTGGAATACCTGCGCCGTGAAGAATGGGCACGCAGCAGTGCCGACATTCTCTGGCGGCGCAGCAAACTGGGCCTGTTCATGACCCCGGCGCAGCAGGCCCGCCTACAGGACTACCTGAACAGCCGCGACCCGCATTCGGCTTACGCTGCCTGAATTCTGCGTGCCCCATGCCCCGCTCTGCGGGGCTTTTTTATGGGCACGGAAAAATAAAATATCGGGGTTACTTCCCCGTTTCAGTCAGCGTAGAACTTTCAGCAACTTTTTTATTGCATTGATTCAATAACTTGGCGTCATGATGCGGAATAAAAACATTCTTATTCAGTTTTATTTTTACTTATGTTTCAACCACTTAAGTTTGACATAAGGGAGAACCAGGCCGAAAATCCGAGGTCATCACGGTCATTGAAGCAGCAGGAGCGGTCATGAAAGGCGACAAGAAGGTCATTCAACACCTGAACAAGATTCTTGGTAACGAACTGGTCGCCATCAACCAGTACTTCCTGCATGCGCGCATGTACGAAGATTGGGGCCTGAAGAAACTCGGCGAGCACGAGTACCACGAGTCCATCGACGAGATGAAGCATGCCGACAAGCTGATCAAGCGCATTCTCTTCCTCGAAGGTATTCCCAACCTGCAGGACCTGGGCAAGATCCTGATCGGTGAAAACACCAAGGAAATGCTCGAGTGCGACCTGAAGATCGAGCACAAGGCCCACGGTGACCTGAAGGCCGCCATCGCCTATTGCGAGAGCATCGGTGACTACGCCAGCCGCGAACTGCTCGAAGAAATCCTCTGCTCCGAAGAGGATCATATCGACTGGCTGGAAACCCAGCTCAGCCTGATCGAAGCCGTCGGCCTGCAGAACTACCTGCAATCGCAGATGGACGAATAAGTCCGATCCGCTCGACAAAAAACGGGAGCCACTGGCTCCCGTTTTTTATGGCTATCCCGAATCTCGTGGAAGGGGCGCAAGCCGCGATAGCAAGTCGCCGCTGAAGCGCCTCCCACGACTCAACGCGCCTCGCTCTCCTTGACCCGGAACCACGCCGCATACAGCGCCGGCAGGAACAACAGGGTCAGCGCCGTGGCCACCACCAGCCCGCCCATGATCGCTACCGCCATCGGCCCGAAGAACACGCTGCGCGACAGCGGAATCATCGCCAACACCGCCGCCAGTGCAGTGAGCACGATAGGACGGAAACGGCGCACCGTGGCCTCGATAACGGCGTGCCAACGATCCAGACCGTGGCTGATGTCCTGCTCGATCTGATCGACCAGAATCACCGAGTTACGCATGATCATCCCGGCCAGGGCGATGGTGCCGAGCATGGCAACGAAGCCGAACGGCTGGCGGAAGATCAACAGGAACAGAGTGACGCCGATCAGGCCCAGCGGTGCGGTGAGAAACACCATCGCCGAGCGCGAGAAGCTTTTCAGCTGCAGCATCAGCAGCGTCAGCACCACCACGATGAACAGCGGGATACCGGCGTTCACCGATTTCTGTCCGCGTTGCGAGTCCTCCACCGTGCCGCCGACCTCCAGCAGATAACCCGCAGGCAGTTCCGCGCGGATCGGGTCCAGCGTCGGCAGGATCTGCTGGGTCAGACTGGCCGGCTGCTGCTTGCCATAGACGTCGGCACGCACGGTGACGTTGGGCAGGCGATTGCGGTGCCAGATGATGCCTTCCTCAAAGCCGTATTCCAGGGTTGCCACCTGCGACAGCGCCACGCTGCGGCCGCTGTCGGTCGGCACCGCCAGGCTCGGCAGCAGGCTCAGTGCCTTGCGCTCCTGCGGCGTGCCGCGCTGAAGAATCTCGATCAGCTCATTGCCCTCACGGTACTGGCTGACGCTGGTGCCGGACAGCGAGCCTTGCAGGAAGCGCGACAGCTCGGCGGTGTTGACCCCCAGGGCACGGGCACGATCCTGATCGATATTGAGGATCACCACCTTGCTCGGCTCCTCCCAGTCCAGGTGCACGTTCACCACATGCGGGTTCTCGCGCACCTTGTTCGCCACCTGACGGGCCAGGGCACGCACCTCGTCGATATGCTCGCCGCTGACGCGGAACTGGATCGGGTAGCCCACGGGTGGCCCGTTCTCCAGGCGGCTGACGCGGCTACGCAGGGTCGGGAACTCGTCGTTCATCACCTTGATCAGCCAACCACGCAGGCGCTCGCGCTCTTCGATGCTGTTGGCCAGTACCACGAACTGGGCAAAGCTTGCCGCCGGCAATTGTTGATCCAGTGGCAGATAGAAACGCGGTGAGCCGGTACCAACATAGGCCACGTAGTTGTCGATGCCGGGCTGCTCCTTGAGCAGTGTTTCCAGGCGATGCACTTCGGCCTCGGTGGCGCTCAGCGAGGCGCCCTCCTCCAGCTTGATGTCGACCATCAGCTCCAGGCGCCCGGAGGCCGGGAAGAACTGTTGCGGCACGAAGCGAAACAGCAACACAGAGGCGACGAACAACGCAATGGTCAGCAGGATCACGATGCCGCGACGACGCACGCACCATTCAACCGTGGCGCGAACACGGCGGTAGAACGGCGTCGAATAAGGGTCATGACCACCTGCGCTGCCACCGTGTTTCGCCGCGTGCAGTTTGGCCAGATCGGGCAACAGCTTGTCGCCCAGATAGGGCACGAACATCACCGCCGCGATCCATGAGGCGATCAGCGAAATGGCCACCACCTGGAAGATCGACCGGGTGTACTCACCCGTACCGGACTGCGCGGTGGCGATGGGCAGGAACCCGGCCGCTGTGATCAGGGTGCCGGTGAGCATCGGAAAGGCGGTGCTGGTCCAGGCGAAGCTGGCCGCCTTGAAGCGGTCGTAGCCCTGCTCCATCTTGATCGCCATCATCTCCACCGCGATGATCGCGTCGTCCACCAGCAGGCCGAGACCGAGCACCAGCGCGCCGAGAGAAATCTTGTGCAGGCCTATCCCCAAGTAGTACATGGCGGCAAACGTCATCGCCAGCACCAGCGGAATTACCAGCGCCACCACCAGGCCGGTGCGCACCCCCAGGGAGAAGAAGCTGACCGCGAGCACGATCACCAGCGCCTCCACCAGCACCTTGACGAACTCGCCCACGCCGGTTTTCACCGCCGCCGGCTGATCCGACACCTTGCGCAGCTCCATGCCCAACGGCAGCGTCTGTTGCAGGCGGGCGAACTCACCTTCCAATGCCTTGCCCAGCACCAGAATGTCGCCGCCGTCCTTCATCGCCACGGCGATGCCGATGGCATCCTCGCCCATGAAGCGCATGCGCGGCGCGGGTGGATCGTTGAAGCCGCGCTTGACCTCGGCCACGTCGGCTATGCGGAAGGTACGATCGGCGACGCGAATGGGAAAATCGCGAATTTCCTCCACCGATTCGAAGCGCCCGGTCACACGCAGTTGAATACGCTCGCTGGCGGTTTCGAAGAAACCGGCAGCCGCCACCGCATTCTGCGCCTCCAGCGCCTGCTGCACGGCGGACAATGGCAGACCGAGGGTCGCCAGCTTGGTATTGGACAGTTCGATCCAGATTTTCTCGTCCTGCAGCCCCACCAGTTCGACCTTGCCCACGTCCTTGACCCGCTGCAGTTGCAACTGCAGGCGGTCGGCGTAGTCCTTGAGCACCGCGTAGTCGAAACCGTTGCCAGTCAGCGCATAGATATTGCCGAAGGTGGTGCCGAACTCGTCGTTGAAGAACGGCCCCTGGATGCCGGGCGGCAGCGTGTGGCGGATGTCGCTGATCTTCTTGCGCACCTGATACCACAGCTCGGGAATCTCCGAGCTGCGCATGGAGTCGCGTGCCATGAAGGTCACTTGCGACTCGCCCGGACGGGAGAAGCTGGTGATGCGGTCATACTCGCCGGTCTCCATCAGCTTCTTCTCGATGCGCTCAGTGACCTGGCGCGACACCTCTTCGGCGCTGGCGCCCGGCCAGTTGGTGCGGATCACCATAGCCTTGAAGGTGAACGGCGGGTCTTCGCTCTGCCCCAGCTTGGTGTAGGACAGCGCCCCCACCACGGCGAACAGCAGCATGATGTAGAGAACGATCTGGCGGTTACGTAGCGCCCAGGCAGACAGGTTGAAGCTCATGCGGGCTTACTCCTTGGCGGCCAGTTCGACGTTGCGATTGTCCCGATCGACCGGGCGTACCTGCTGGCCTTCGCGAAGAATCTGTACCCCGGCGGCAACCACCCAATCGGAAGCGGCCAGCCCCTCCAGCACCGGCACCCGGTCATCACCATAAGCGCCGACGCGCACCGGGCGGCGTTGCACAGTGTGCTCCTTGGGGTCCACGACCCAGACGAACGCCTGGTCCTGCTCGGCGCTGAGTGCCGACAGCGGCACCGCCAGCGGTACCTCGCCATTGCTGGCGATGAATACCCGCGCGCTCTGCCCCAACTCAGCCGGCACCTTGCCTTCGGTGAACGCGACACGGGCGGCGAAAGTGCGCGACTGTGGATCGGCCGCCGGTGCCATCTCGCGGATGCGTCCGGGGAAACGCTGATCGGGCTGCGACCAGAGTTCCACCTCGACCACCTGACCAATCTCGAAACGACCAAAGCTCTGCTCCGGCAGGCTGATCGACACCTCACGCTCACCATCGGCAGCCAGAGTGAACACCGTCTGACCAGCCGCCACCACCTGCCCCACCTCGACCGCACGACGGGCGATCACGCCGTCCTGCGAGGCCCGCAGCACGGCATAGTCGGTCTGATTGCGGGCCACGTCGTACTCGGCCTTGACCTGTTTCAGACGCGCTTCGCCAGCACGGTACTGATTCTCGACGTTGTCGAACTGCGAGCGGCTGACCAGATTGCGCCCAAGCAGCGCCTTGTAGCGCTCACGCTCGGCGCGCACGGTCTGCAGGTTGGCCTCGGCTGCCGCCATCTGCGCGCGGATGGCTTCCAGCTGCAGGCGCACGTCCTGGGGGTCCAGCTCGGCCAGTGGCTGATCCTTCTTCACCCGGTCGCCGACATCCACCATGCGCTTGCTCACCTTGCCGGCGATACGGAAGGCCAGCTCCGGCTCGTAACGTGCACGCACCTCGCCCGGATAGCTGTCGACCAGCGCAGTAGCCGGCTGCGGCTGCACCACCATGGCAGGACGGATCGGTTGCTCCGCCTGTTCACCGTTACCGCAGGCAGACAGCAGGAAGACGAGACCCAGAGAAGCAACAAGCGGGAGAACATGGCGAGACATGTGTAAGACCTTTCAGAGAAGGTTTGGAATATTTGTACTGACGGGTATAGTAAAAATAGCAAACTCGCCAGTCCAGTATTAAAATCCGCCAATGCCTGACAAGTTGTTACAACCTTCCGGCCCCGGCCGTCCGAAGGATCCCGCCAAACGTCATGCCATCCTCGAGGCGGCCAAGAGCCTGTTCCTGCGTAATGGTTACGACGGCAGCAGCATGGACGCCATCGCCGCAGAGGCTGGGGTTTCCAAGCTCACGGTGTACAGCCACTTCACCGACAAGGAGACCCTGTTCTCTGCGGCGATCAAGGCCAAGTGCGAGGAGCAGCTTCCCGAACTGCTGTTCGAACTGCCGGATAACGTGCCGCTGGAAAGCCAGCTCCTGGAAATCGCGCGTGGCTTCCTGGCACTGGTCAACAGTCGCGAATCGGTAGAAATGCACCGGATGATGGTGAACCTGGCCAGCCAGGGCTCGAAGCTGTCACAGCTGTTCTACGAAGCCGGCCCGAAGCGGGTGCAGGAAGAGATGGAAGTGCTACTGCACAAGGCCGCCAAGCGCGGTCTGCTGAGCCTGGATAATCCGCATCTGGCCGCCGATCACTTCTTCAGCCTGCTCAAGGGTGGCGCGCACTTTCGCCTGCTGATCGGTTGTGGCGAACCGCTGGAAGGTGAAGCCGCCGAGCATCACGTGCAGGATGCCGTGCAACTGTTCCTGCGCGCCTACAGACCCTGACTGCTTACACCTGAGCGCCGGGCTCCAGCTTCTTCTTCGGGTAGATGTCGTAACGGCTGGATTTGCCCTCGAGCACATAGCCCGGCTTGCCACCTTCGATTGCCGGGGCCTTGCGCGGGCGCTTGACCACCACGCGGTGAGTGGCCAGCGCCAGCGCCGCTTCGAGCAACGCAGGCGCATCCAGGTCATCGCCGACGAACGGGCGGAACAGGCGCATTTCCTTCTTCACCAGCGCACTCTTGTCGCGATGCGGGAACATCGGATCGAGGTAGATCACCTGTGGCGCCTCCCCTTGCCAGCTGCGCATCAGCTCGATGGCGTTACCGGTAAGCAGGCGCATCCGCGCCACGATGGGTGCCACGTCGAGGTTCAGTGCCGCACGCTGCAGGCCGTCCTCCAGCAACGCCGCCACCAGCGGCTGGCGCTCGATCAGGGTCATCTCGCAGCCCAGGCTGGCCAGCACGAACGAGTCACGCCCCAGCCCCGCGGTCGCGTCGAGAATCCGTGGCCGAATGCCCGACTGCACGCCCACCGCCTTGGCGATCATCTGCCCACTGCCGCCGCCGAACTGGCGGCGATGCGCCGCCGCCCCCTCGACGAAATCCACCCGTACCGGGCCAGGCGCCTTGTCGCCCAGCTCGACCAGTTGCAGCCCGTCATCACCCAGTTGCAGGGCGAACTCGGTCTCGCCGTCTTGCCTCAAGCCCAGGCGCGATGCCCATTGAGCGGCCGCTTCGGCGTACTGGGGGTGAAGGGCTTGGATACGGATGCTGGCGTTGTGCCGCTCGTCGGTCATTGGCTCGTTCTGCTCAAAAATCACTCAAAGCACCGGCCACACGGCCGATATCGAAGAAGCGGCATTCTGCCAGACCCGGCCGCCGACAGCCGCATCGAGAGTGAACATGTTCGACGCCCTCTCCGCCCCACGCCCAAACAGCAGCCCCACCAACGCTCGTCCTCTCGATGACGAACTCGACCGCGCGACGCACGAATCCATCAACTATCAGATTCTGCGCCGCACTCTGGGTATCGAAGACGAGCAGAAACCCGGTGAGATCGCTCGTGAGCTGCGGGAAACCGCCGAGCCACCTGCCGTGTCCAGCAGCGCCGCCGTGGTCAGCCAGGCGGTAATCGATCAACGCGGCCTGGAACTGAATGTCAGCCTGGGCCAGGCGCCCCAGCAGGTCGATCCGCTGGTACTGGATATGGCTGACAACGGCTTCTCCACCAGCGGTCTTGGCCGCCCCGTGCGCTTCGATCTGGATGCCGACGGACGCATGGACTCGATCAGCGTACCCACCGGTGACGACGCGCTACTGGCGCTGGATCGTAACGGCAACGGGCGTATCGACAATGGTCGCGAGCTGTTCGGCGATCAGCATGGCGCTGCCAGTGGCTTCGCCGAACTGGCGCGCTTCGACGACAACGGCGACGGCCGTATCGATGCGGCCGATGCGGTATTCGACCAGCTGCGTCTGCTGCGTTTCGATGCCGAGGGCCGCCAGCAGTTGCAGACACTCGGCGAAGCAGGCGTCAGCGCCATCGACCTGCGCGCCCGCGACGTCAGCATCGCCCTGGGCGCTTACGACCGGATCGCCCAGTTGGGCCGATTCGAGTTCGCCGATGGACGCAGCGGACAGGCGGCCGATCTGCTGTTGGCCAAGCGCTAGGGATGGCGAAGCTTTTTCGTTGCCGTAGGGCGGGTGCAACCCGCCATTGGCGTTATGGCGGGTTGCACCCGCCCTACGGATCGTAAGCGCCTCAGCGACACATCCGCCACATGCCCATATCCACGTGAAAGTGGTCGCGGTGGGCGGCGTTGTATTCCGGACCCAGAGTGACGTTGAAGCTGTCACAGGCCGCTTCCTGCACCAGACGCAGAAAGCGCGCCTTGTCGCCCTGCGCCGGCCAGTCGCGCAGCACGCTGATGTGCTGGCCGTCGCGCAGACGGAAGCCGACCATATCCAACGCATTGGCATAGGAATGCTGACTGGGCCGCTGACTGCCGGCAATGCTGCGACAGGCGAAGCTGCCGACATGCTCGACGCGGCTCACCGGCTGGCCGAACACCGCTTGCGCAGCCGGCTGCAAGCCATGTCGCTCGAACAGGGCGAAACTCACCGCCAGCGGGCAGGTGGCCATGAAGCTGCTGCTCAGGCCCACGTTGGCGCCCTGGATGCGCACGGCGTTTTCCACCGGGCAACCCGGGTGCGGCGCGCTGTCGGCCAGACGGGTAAAACGCAGCCCGGACGTCGCCAGGGCCAGGTCGCACAACTCGCGATCATCACCCAGACGCCAGAGCTTGAAGGGGGTCAGCAGGTTCGGCGTCTCTCGCACATCCAGCGGCGCCCAGGGGTTGAAACGCGGCGCCACCTCCAGCCAGCCACGCCACAGCGCCACCAGTAGCGCTGCGCCCAGCAGCAGGGAGAGAAACAGCAAACGGCCGATTATCCGTATCAGCATATCCATGCTCCATCAGAGTAAGCCAAGCTGCTCCAGTTCCGGCTCGATCTGCAACACAGGCAGTTCGGGCAAGCCAGGCAGGCGCTGCATCAGCTGCTCATGAAAACGCCGCGCCAGCTCCGGTGCCAGGCGGTTGTCCGAGGTATGGGCAAAAACGTAAGGACGCAGCCCCTGCTCGATCCAGCCGGCGACCTTGTCCAGCCAGGGCAGCATGAAGGGGTCGTTGGCCAGCAACTCGGGGTGACCGATGAAGCGCAACTGCGGGCCCTGACTGAACGCGGTAGGCCGAGTCGGCAGACGCGGCTTCTTGGCTTGCGCATGCAGCACGGCGGGCTCCTGCGAATCGCAGCTGAACAGCGCGCGCGAATCCAGGCAGATGCGCTCGATACCACGCTCGTGCAGCAGGCGATTGAGCATACGCTCGGCATCGCCCTTGGCGAAGAATTCCGGGTGGCGCACCTCTATCGCCAGCGGCCAGTCTCCCCACTGTTCGATGAACGCCGCCAGTTCCGCCAACCGCGACGGCGCGAAGCTGGCCGGCAGCTGCAGCCAGTAAGGCGCCACCCGTTCGCCGAGCGGCGCCAGCAACTGGCGAAACTGCGTGACCTCATCCAGTTGCTGGCACAGATCCTCGCTATGACTGATGTCTCGCGGCAACTTGGCGCAGAAACGAAAGTGCGCCGGCATGACCTGCGCCCAGCGCGCCACCGTTTGCTCGCTGGGCCTGGCATAGAATGTGGTGTTGCCTTCCACCGCGTTGAACACCTCAGTGTAGCGGCTGAGAAACTCGGTTGGCCGGGTATCCTGCGGATACAGCGTGGCGCGCCAGGCAGCTTCGCTCCAGGATGGACAACCAAGGTAATAGGGAAGCGCAGCGCTCATCGATCTATGCGACGGTCCAAGCTGAGGGGCGTGAGCCACGCCGTGAAACGGGGTTACGCGTAGAGATCGAGGCCGAGCACTTCCTGCGCATCGTACTCGCTGGCGTAAGCGGCGGTGGTGCTGTAGCTGGCCAACGCCTGAGCGGCACGGTTGCTCAACGTAGGTTGTTGATAACCGAGGTCCTGCGAGCGGGTCGGCAGGCTATCGGTGTTACTGCTGCTGGCCTGCACGCGGCGAATCTGCGGCGCCTGCTCCAGCCCCTGGCTGCTGGCTGGGGCAGCCGGCTGTTCACGCTGAGCCTCGACCTCCCGCTGCGCCTCGCGATAGGGCGTGACCGCAGTCCCCGAACGGGGGCCACGATCTGGCGAGTAGGAAGGTAGGTAACCGTCGATCCGCATCTAGGGCTGCTCGGTGGGCTCGGCTGAACAAGGGACAGTGCTGGCAATGTAGCGGCGGGCTGCGTCCTTGGCAAATGCCGAAGGAATCCTGACGCCAAGCATCCGACCAGTTGTCATGCCGGCGGTGCTTTCGGCGTGGCGACCTGGTCACGCAGGTACACCGGCTGCGCCTGATCGGCCGGCAACGCCTCACCACGGGCCCAGGCAAAACGGGCCAGAGTCAGCAGGTCTTCGGCGTGCGGCAGCATGCTGCCATCCATGCTCACAGGTGTGAGGGCGATACGCGCGGCGAAGGTGCCCCAACCGGTACCGGCGCCGAACCACTCACCATCGCTGCCACGCGGCGCCTCGGCATGCTCCGGCGGCAACACCGCCTCCTGACCGAGCAGACGCATCTCGCCGGCTTCGGCGCGGTAGCAGCCCCAATAGACTTCGTCCATGCGCGCGTCGATGGCGGCTGCGACCTGAGTCGCGCCCTGCTCACGCAGCGCACGCTGGGCCAACACGGCCAGATTGGAAACCGGCAGCACTGGACGATCCAGGGCAAAGGCCAGCCCCTGCACCACGCCGATGGCGATGCGCACACCGGTGAACGCACCAGGGCCACGGCCGAAAGCAATGGCATCCAGCTCCGATGCGGCGATACCCGCCTCGCCCAGCAGTTGCTGGATCATCGGCAACAGGCGCTGCGCGTGCATGCGCGGGGCGACTTCGTAGTGACTGAGCACGCGACCATCATGCAGCAGTGCGACGGAGCAGGCTTCGGTAGCGGTATCGAGGGCCAGGAGAGTGGTCATTGCATTCGGACAGCTGAAGAAAAAAGAGCCGGCATTAGACCGGTTCGACAACATTTTTTCCAGCGCCATGACGGCGCCTGGCTCACGCCGAGCGACCGACGGGCGCCCTTAGAGCCTGCTCAAAGTCTCGCGAGCTAGAGCAATGCAAGGCAAAAACAGGCGAGAAAGCGGAGTGTACTTTTGTACATGAGCATTTCGAGCCTGTTTTTAACGCGGCAGGGCCGACGCGCAGCAGACTTTGAACAGGCTCTTACCAGGGCTCGACCACCGGCTCGGCCTCCCAGCCTTTAAGCGGCGCCTTGGACCAGGTGCCGTAGCCAGCATTGGGGAACACGATCCACTCGACGCCCCACTTGTCCGACTCTTCGGCGACGGTCTTGCGCTGCGCGTCGAGCGGTGTCTTGCGAAAACGTGCGTCAAAATCATGCAGCGTGTCGCCCAGTAGCATGATGATCTGATGATCGGCGCTGACGATGGCGCGGCGCTCGACCTTGGGCGGCCCGAGCAGCAGAACGCTCTCCTCCGACACCTGCGGCAGGCCCAGCTTGCTCAGGGTGGCCAGGGTGTACTTCTTCTGCTCATCGGCGCGGTCGGAGATGTAGCGAATGGTCACGCCGAGCTTGTCGGCGTGCTCGAGGAATTTCTTCGCGCCGGGGATCAGTTCGGGGGTGCCGTCACGCTCCCAGGGCAGCCAGGTGTCCCAGGCGTCGTACTGGTGACAGTTGGCCAGATCGCGCGCCAGCAGAGCGCTGTTGTCGATCACGGTTTCATCGAGGTCGGTGACGATGGCCAGCTTCGATGGATCCTTCGCCGCCGCCACGGCCTTGTCGAGCTTTTCCGTGGCGATGTTGTAGGCCTGCAACTGCAGCGCCTGGATTTCCGCCGACTGCTGCTGAAAGCGCAGGCCCATGGTGAACTCGGCGACGGAACAATCCGTCGCGGTGTCGGCAAATGCCAGCGGAGTGGCCAGCAGCGATACCGCAAGGCCCAGCCAGATGCGTTTCTCGGTCATTGAATGCCCTCTTCCTTATAGGTTATCGACACGCCCCGGCGCAGACCGGAGGCTGCATCGTCGATACTAGCCGGCACGCATTGCGCGGCCATGCTTGAGAGCGACCTGAACGTATCAGGTTCCATAAACGAACAAGGCCCCTTGCGGGGCCTTGCTGCGATGACAACGGGCGATCTGGACTCAGTCCAGAGCCGCCAGGGTCTTTGCGGTGATCTCTTCGACGCTGCCGACACCCGGAATATGGCTGTATTTCGGGGTACCGGATGCAGCGGAGAGCTTCTGATAGAAGTCCACCAGCGGCTTGGTCTGCGAGTGGTAGACGGACAGGCGATGACGCACGGTTTCTTCCTTGTCATCTTCGCGCTGAACCAGCTCTTCACCGCTGATGTCGTCCTTGCCGGCAACCTTCGGCGGGTTGTACTCGGTGTGGTAGACGCGGCCGGAAGCTGGGTGAACGCGACGGCCGGACAGACGCTTGACGATCTCCTCGTCCTCAACGGCGATTTCAACCACGTGATCCAGCGCTACGCCGGCATCGCGCAGCGCTTCGGCTTGCGGAATGGTGCGCGGGAAACCGTCGAACAAAAAGCCATTGGCACAATCGGCCTGAGCGATACGCTCCTTGACCAGATTGATGATCAGGTCGTCGGAGACCAGACCGCCTGCGTCCATAACGCTCTTGGCCTTCAGACCGAGCTCGGTGCCAGCCTTGACCGCAGCACGCAGCATGTCGCCAGTGGAGATTTGCGGAATGCCGAATTTCTCGGTGATGTAGCGAGCCTGGGTACCTTTGCCGGCACCGGGCGCCCCCAGCAGAATCACGCGCATCGATGTGCTCCTCAAGAGTTATGTAGTAATCGGTCGGACTCGCCTCGTGGGGCCAATCTCTTGAATGTAGTGCGGCAGCCGTAGCGGCCAAAAGGCTGCTCAAGATACACAGCGCACCCCAGGCGCACAAGCCGCCAAAAGTCGGATAAAAACCCTCCTCGCGACGGCCTGGACCTGCTTCGCGGCGCAGCTCAGGCAGCTGTCTGCCAGCGCACTGCCGCCCTCAGCCGGTGTTGCGCAAGCCCGCTGCAATACCCGCCACGCTGACCAGCAGCGCCTGCTCCAAAGGGCTCTCCGGCGCCTGTTCACGTTGCCGGCAGCGCGCCAGCAGCTCGGCCTGCAACAGATGCAGCGGGTCGAGGTAGGTGTTGCGCACGCTGATCGATTCCAGGGTTTCCTGATTATGTGCGAGCAGGTGCGACTGGCCAGTCAATTCCAGCACGGCAGCGCACGCCTGCGACAATAGGTCGCGTAACTGCGCACCCAGCGCCTGCAGCGAAGGTTCGACCAGGCGCTCGTCATACAGGGCGGCGATATTGGCATCCGCTTTGGTCAGGACCATTTCCAGCATGTCGATGCGGGTGCGAAAGAACGGCCATTGTTCGCGCATGCTTTTCAGCAGCTCAGCATCACCGCCTTGCAGGGCTTGTCCCAGGGCCTGCTCCCAGCCGAGCCAGGCCGGCAGCATCAGTCGCGTCTGGGTCCAGGCGAAGATCCACGGGATCGCCCGCAGGCTCTCCACACCGCCTTCGCGTCGCTTGGCCGGGCGGCTGCCCAGCGGCAAACGGCCGAGCTCCTGCTCCGGCGTGGCCTGGCGGAAGTATTCGACGAACTGCGGATGCTCGCGCACCACGCCGCGATAGGCCTTCACGCCGACATCGGCAAGGCGGTCCATCATCGCCCGCCAGCTTGGCTCCGGTGCCGGTGGCGGCAGCAGCGTGGCTTCCAGCACCGCGGCCAGATAGAGGTTGAGGTTCTGCACGGCGATATCCGGCAGGCCGAACTTGAAGCGGATCATTTCCCCCTGCTCGGTGGTGCGAAAACGCCCCGCCACCGAGCCCGGGGGTTGCGACAGAATGGCTGCGTGAGCAGGGCCACCGCCACGGCCGACGGTGCCACCGCGACCATGGAACAACAGCAGTTCGACCTGATGCTCGCGACACAGACGCACCAGTTCCTCCTGGGCGCGGTACTGTGCCCAGGCTGCCGCGGTTGTACCGGCGTCCTTGGCCGAATCGGAATAACCGATCATCACTTCCTGCGGGCCATGCAGCCGCGCGCGATAGCCGGGCAACCCCAGCAGACGGTCGATAACCGGCCCGGCGTGGTCCAGATCGGCCAAGGTTTCAAAAAGTGGCACCACCCGCATCGGCCGGCGCAACCCGGCCTCTTTCAGCAGCAGTTGCACGGCCAGCACGTCGGAGGCAGCACCGGCCATGGAGATCACGTAAGAGCCCAGCGAGGCGGCGGGAGCGGCAGCCACCTCGCGGCAGGTGGCGAGTACCTCGGCAGTATCGGCCGAGGGACGATAGTCGTTCGGCAGCAGTGGCCGGCGGTTATCCAGCTCGCGCTGGAGAAAACTGAGGCGCGCCTCCTCATCCCATTCGGCGTAGCGACCGAGGCCGAGATAATCGGTGATTTCCGACATCGCCGCAGCGTGCCGGGAGGAATCCTGACGAACATCGAGGCGTACCAGAAACAGACCGAAGGTAGCTGCCCGGCGCAGGCAATCGAGCAACGGACCATCGGCAATCACACCCATGCCGCAGGCATGCAGCGACTGGTAGCAGAGCTGCAGCGGTGCCAGCAGCTCATGGTTGTCGCGCAGCACTGCAGTACTCGGCGCCACATCGGCAGTGAGGGCCTGCTGCGCCCAGCTGCGCGTTTCGCGCAGGCGCTCGCGCAGCTGCTTGAGCAAGGCACGGTACGGTTCGGCATTGTCGCCCACCTGCGCACGCAGTTCGTCACTGGCCTGCTGCATGGACAGTTCCGCGGCCAGATTGTCGACGTCGCGCAGATAGAGATCGGCGGCCATCCAGCGCGCCAGCAGCAACACCTCACGGGTCACGCGCGCGGTGACATTGGGGTTGCCGTCACGGTCGCCACCCATCCACGAGGCGAAGCGAATCGGCGCAGCCTCCAGCGGCAGACGTAGGCCGGTGGCGGCCTGCAGGCTCTGATCGGCACGGCGCAGGAACTGCGGCACGGCCTGCCATAGCGAATGCTCGATGACAGCGAAGCCCCATTTGGCTTCGTCCACCGGGCTGGGCCGGCTACGACGAATTTCCTCGGTGTGCCAGGCCTCGGCGATCAGCCGCTGCAGGCGCTGGGCGATGCGTTCACGCTCGGCTGGCAACAGATCGCTGTGATCCAGTGCCGTCAGCTGCGCGGCGATGGCATCGTATTTCTGGATCAGCGTACGCCGCGCCACTTCGGTGGGGTGCGCAGTCAGCACCAGTTCGATGTCCAGACGCCCCAGTTGCCGCGCCAGCTCATCGCTGCCCTGCCCGGCGGCGAGTAGGCGTTCGAGCAGCTCGTCGAGCACGCGCAACTCGAATGGCTCGGGCTCACCGGCACGGCGACGACGCACACGGTGCTGCTGCTCGGCGATGTTGGCCAGGTTGAGAAACTGATTGAAGGCCCGTGCCACCGGTAGCAGTTCGTCGTCACCCAGGTCCCCCAGGGTGCTGGTCAACTGCTCGGCACCCGCGGCAGAGCCACGACGACCGGCCTTGGCCGACTTGCGTATGCGTTCGATCTTGTCGAGAAACTCGTCGCCCAACTGGGTGCTGATGGTATGCCCGAGCAGCTCGCCGAGCAGGTGCACCTCTTCACGCAGGCGTGCATCGATTTCCGCCATGTCGCACTCCTTCTCCTGTCCAGTGTCAACAGAGTGCCCAGCGCGCCAACTTCTTACAAGGGTGCGACGCGTACCCAGGCAGTCCTGCGTGCTGGGACTAGACTTACTGATAGGCGTAGTGGATGCGCTAGCCGGCATCAGCCGCGCCACCCGTGAGGAGTAACGACATGAGAATTCGCGAACTGGCAAAACACTGGGAACAGAATGCCAAGGGGCACCTGACCCCGACCCGTTATCACATTCATCTGAATGTCGAGTCGGCCGCTCGCCTGGCGGCGCTCACCGAGATGTACCCCAAGCACCACAGCGAGGAACTGCTCGGCGAACTGATCGGCGCAGCGCTCGAGGAACTCGAAGCCAGCCTACCCTACGTGCGCGGCAGCAAGGTCGTGGCGCTGGACGAGCAAGGCGACCCGCTGTACGAGGACATAGGGCCCACACCGCGCTTTCTGGCGCTGTCGCGCAAATACCTGCGTGAACTGAGTGACCCGGGCAAAGAGACAAGCCATTGACGCCCTGAACAGCTCTTTGCGTTCGACATATTGTTCAATTCCAGGCATTCAGGGAGAACGTAAGTCTCCCGATCGGCCCTTTTCGCACTGACACGGCGCCTCTCCCACCTTCGGCAACGCGCGGGCGCCAGGGCCTTCCTTCGCCCCATAGAAACCCACCAAACCCTTTACACAGAAGGGCCAAAAGAGCCTTTCCAAGCGCATGGAAGGCGGTGCTGCGGCCTTGTCACAGGCAAATAGTTGACTGACCAGTCATCCAGAAAATCATAAGCACGCTGTGTTTTTTTCTGAACTATTGGAAAAACCTGCCGGTCCCAACTGCAGGCCATCGTGACACGCCAATATCGCCAAGCCCCTTGGTAGACGAGCTTCACGATGGGCCAATTGCCACGGATATCGTCGTTCATAGGAGTGTTTCAAATGGAGTTAGCCGCCATGAAGACCCATACCGAGAAAGCCCCGCGCAGCCGCCTGCACGGGATCAAACTGGCTGCCCTGGCACTGGGTAGTAGCCTGGTACTGGCTGGCTGTGCGGGTAACCCGCCCAGCGAGCAATACGCCGTGACGCAGTCTGCCGTGAACTCGGCGATCAGCGCCGGCGGTACCGAGTTTGCCGCCGTGGAAATGAAGTCCGCGCAGGACAAGCTCAAGGAGGCCGAGCTGGCCATGCACGAGAAAGAGTATGAGAAGGCCCGTCGCCTGGCTGAACAGGCCGAGTGGGATGCCCGACTCGCCGAGCGCAAGGCCCAGGCCGCCAAAGCCGAGCAGGCTTTGCAGGACGCCCGTCAGGGTGTTCAGGAACTGCGTGAGGAAGGCATGCGTAACGCTCAGTGAGCGGCATGCACCCCACCCATTCGCTGACAGATCAAAGGATGAACGCCATGCGTAAACACGTGATGATCCCCGCCCTTCTGGCCCTGAGCGTCGGCCTGGCCGCCTGCTCGCACCAGCCCAATGCCAACCTGGAGTCGGCGCGTAGCAACTTCTCCTC
This sequence comes from Pseudomonas alcaliphila JAB1, assembly GCF_001941865.1. Classification (NCBI taxonomy): domain Bacteria; kingdom Pseudomonadati; phylum Pseudomonadota; class Gammaproteobacteria; order Pseudomonadales; family Pseudomonadaceae; genus Ectopseudomonas; species Ectopseudomonas alcaliphila. The sequence goes on from NZ_CP016162.1 coordinate 3,856,891, forward strand.
GCTGCAGAGCGATCCGCAGGCGAGCAAGGTCGCGGCGCTGGAAACCAAGGAAGCCCAGGAATGGCTGAACAAGGCCGACAAGGCCTATATGGAAAAGGAAGACGAGAAGAAGGTCGACCAACTGGCCTACCTGACCAACAAGCGCGTCGAGGTAGCCAAGCAGACCATCGTCCTGCGTAACGCCGAAGCCGAGCTGAAGAACTCCTCGGCGCAGCGCGCCCAGGCCCTGCTCGATGCTCGCGACGCGCAGATCCGCAAGCTGCAGGACAGCCTCAACGCCAAGCAGACCGAACGCGGCACCCTGGTGACCTTCGGTGACGTCCTGTTCGACTTCAACAAGGCCGAACTCAAGAGCAGCGCACTGCCCAACGTCACCCAGCTGGCACGCTTTCTCCAGGAAAACCCGGAGCGCCAGGTGATTGTCGAGGGTTATACCGACAGCGTCGGCTCGGCCAGCTACAACCAGGGCCTGTCCGAGCGTCGCGCCGAGTCGGTCCGTCGCGCACTGATTCGCGCCGGCGTGGAGCCGACGCGCATCGTCGCCCAAGGTTATGGCAAGGAGTATCCGGTCGCGGACAACTCCAGTGACTCCGGTCGTGCACAGAACCGTCGTGTGGAGGTGACCATCTCCAACGACAATCAGCCGGTCGCTCCGCGTTCGGCTAGCGGCGCCTGACAGCCATGCCGGAATGAAGAAACCCGCCTGATGGCGGGTTTCTTTTTTGGCGTTTTGCCTTACTGCTCCAGGGCCGGGGTTTCCTGGCCGATGCAGCGCACAGCCTGCTTCTTGTTGTCTACCAGCACGCCGGTCAACCCCTTCTGCTGCATGTCGAACAATACCAGCACGCCATCGATACACTGCGCCACCTGGTTGGCCGGTTTCAGCGAGACCTTGTAGTCCTCACCAGGAACGGTCTTGAGCATGGTGAAATCGGATAACAGCAGTGCATCTTCCGGTTTGGCGAAATGCACGTAGCCGTAGTACCAAAGCACGCCGATGGTGCCGACGATGCTGGCGACACCCGTGAGGATCAGGGGGATGGGGTTACGTTCGGTCATTACGGACTCTCTGTTGCGGATTCGGTAGCCGGTCCCAGGCGCTCGACGTAGGCCTGCGGCGCGACGAAGAACGCCAGTAGCGACTGACGCCAGGCGGGCTCGGCAAAGGTTTGCACGTGCGGGCCACGGGTCGCCTGAAAGGCGCGTGGCGGGCGCGCAGCTTGATACAAACGCTGGCCATTGGAAAGCGGCACGATCGCGTCGTCAACACTGTGATAGATCAGCAAGGGCGCGCCTGCGAGTCGATCGATGCTGTGAATCGCGCTGTCGCCGTCCGGCACCAGCCAGGACAGCGGCACCTGCAGCGGCCAGGTCAACCAGGACTTGCTCAGCGCATGGCGGGCGACGTCGCGATAACTGGCCGGCACACCGTCCAGTGCGATGGCCTGCAAGGTCGATTGGCGCTCGGGATGCTCGGCCAGATAATGTACGGCCAACGCACCACCGAGGCTCTGCCCGAGCAGGAAAAGCGGCGCGCCCTGCACCTGCGGCGCCTGATCGAGCCAGGCAAAGGCCGCATCGATATCCTGATAGACCTCCGGCAGCCGCGGCTTGCCTTCGGACAGACCGTAGCCGCGATAATCCAGCATCAGCACCTGATAGCCCTGTTCCGGCAGCCAGTGAACGCCGCCCAGGTGCCAGGCTAGGTTGCCGCCATTGCCATGCAGATGCAGCACCGTGCCCTTGACCTGCACGCCGGCCTTGGCCGGCAACCACCAGGCATGCAGACGCGTGCCATCGGCGGCGCTCAGGTGGATGTCGCGGTACTCCAGATCGGCCCGCGCGGGGGTGAACGGCAACCCCGGTTCCGGATAGAACAGCAGGCCGCTGCAGCCGACCAGGCCGAGCAGGACAAGGCCAAGCAGCAGCGCCCGCAGCCTAGCAGCCAGCCCCCCCTGCTCGGATCGATGCATGGCCATAACGGTTTCCTTAACGAGCCTCGCCAACACCAAGGCTCGCTGGGAGCCTTTAATTCAGGTACTTGTTGCAATAACCAGGCACGGGCCTATCTTCGCTGTAGGGAACTTCTTCGCCACGCAGCCCTTTGGTGACCCCGCGCATCCATTTTTCATTCAACTCTAAGCAATGTGCTCTTTCAGCGTTTCTTAGCTTCTGCTTAGTCTGCATAAGCTGAGATTCGTCCAGCTTAGCTCCAGCCTTCAGCCACATATCAACTCTATCATCCGCCATATGATGCCAGATTAACACCCACTCAAGCGGAGTCAGTCCTTCCCGTGACTTATGATTAATATCGGCGCCATCATGGAGCAAACTGTTAAATAACTCCACAGAAGTATTCTCACCATACACATAACTCCAAAGAGCGTCCTTCCCCGCTTTTGTTCCGCCGGCCATAAGCCATGAAACGACTTTTAGTTTGCGCTGCTTTATAAAGCCATTAAGGATTTCTGGTTCCATGCAGTGATAACCCTTGTGGTTTCTCATCGCATCAATCATCTGAATTGCATCATCCTCTGACAGCCTCTCACTGCTCGCTACTTTGAGAAACTCCAACCTACAGTCAGATAAATTCTCTTTTCCCGATAGCAAAATCGTTTTTGCCACATCGTATCTCTTAGCATCTAGGGCCTTACTGAATACATGCCCCTTCAGCTCTGCAGAATTATTTAAAATAACCTCTATAATCTCTGAGCTAAAATACCTGTCATAGCTCAAGGCATAATTAATATACTGAGAGCAGTCACTGCATACGCCAGCCTCGAAAATCTCTTTTACCTCATCAACACTCCCTCGACTTATTATTTTATTTATATCTTTTTCCGAGTAACTTCGAATTTCTTCCAGTCTTGCAGCTGCGACTGCAGCTTTGGCAGCCTCGCTTTTTGTTCTTTCTTGCTCAGCTAGTCGGGCCTGATACCTCCCAACCATAGGCTTCAATACTGTAAGCGCAATAGTTACACATACAGCAATACCTACACCCCACAAAATCCATCCCTTTGCCTTCATTCCCGGATCTCTGATCGGTTGCTATTTGAGCGATAGTGCCATAAAGCCAGTTTCTCACCCAACCCTCGGCAGCTTCTGCCAACTCGAAGTGCGATCAATGGAATCGGAACCATTGATCCACAACAATTCGGCTTTCAGCTCTCACAGAATATTGGCGTAGTCCGCTTCGATGCGATCCAGGCTCAGATGGTTGAGGAAGTTGGAGAAGCACATCCAGGCCGACAGCGCGTTCATGTCCTGAAACTGCGGCGGCAGATACTTGGGCGGCTGCACCAGGCCCTCGTCCACCAGTTTGCGCAGGGTGCGCATGTCCTCCAGGGTGGTCTTGCCGCAGAACAGCAGCGGAATCTGCTCCAGCTTGCCTTTGCGCACCGCCAGCTGGATGTAGTTGTAGATCAGGATGAAACCCTTCAGGTACGACAGGTCCTTGGTGAACGGCAACCCATTCGGCAAGGAGCCGCGGAACACCCGGCTGGCGTTGCTGTAGCCGCCTTCCAGGCCATAACCCTGCTCGCGGAAGAACTCGAAGACCTCAAGAAAATCCGCGCCCTCTTCGGCCATGTGGATGGCGCGGGTGCGGTTGGTCAGCTTGCGCAAACGCGTCGGGTAGGACGCGAAGGCGATCACTTCCATCAGGATCGCCAGACCTTCCTGAGTCACGGTCGACGAAGGCGGCCCCTTGGCCAGGAAGGTGCAGATCGGCTGGTTGAGGCCGTTGAGCGTGGTGCCGACATGCACCAGGCCTTCATGCACTTCCAGCGCCTTGACGTCGCGCTCGTTGAAACGCGCATCGCTGCGGATCTTGATGTAGTCAGCGCCCGCCGCGGCATCGGCGAGAATACCGTCGGACTCGAACACGCGAATGGTGTCGTCGCCGAACACCCCGGCCAGACGCTGCTGCAGGATGTTCACCGCATCACTGGCACCGAGGGTCTTGGCCTCGTCTTCCAGGTCACCGCGCGCGGCGATGTTGTTGAGGTAGTCCGAGAGCATCAGGCCGAGGTCGGCCAGGGTCGGATCACCGGCATGGAAGGCGTCGGAGGCAGCGCCGTACAGCTCCTGGCTGATCAGGCCGAAATCCTCGGTACCACGCGCCTCGAGCATGCGGATCACCATGCGATATTCCTTGCACATGCGCCGCATGATCTGACCGACCGGATTGAACTGACCGAGCTGGCGGGTGATGTCGCGCTCGATGTTCTGGAATTCCAACTTCTTCGCGGCGGCATCGAAGGCCAGCGGCCGACTCAGGTAGTAGTCGCGATTCACTGCCGGCGGCTGCTTGCCCTTGGCCTTGAGAAAGCCATCGCGGATGCCGTCATCCCACTTCACTGCATCGAGTACACGGATGGGCGTTTGTGCTTCGACGATACGGTCGCTGAGAGCACGAATACAGAGTTGATAGTCGTCCAGTTTTTGCTGGCTGTTCATTGCGATTCCTGCTCGGCGGCCCGCTGATAACGCGCCACCTCGACGAACAGGTCGGCATTGGCCGGGTCGTCGAGGTAGGCGAACACCTTGTCCAGCGGGCTGGTGATCAATGCACCGTCAGCTTCGGGCATGGGGACGGTCTGCCCTTCGAGCAGGCCCTTGCCCATGTCCTGGAGGATGCGATCGGTGTCGAGGTTGTAAAGCACCAGTTCATTGTTCTTGGTCAGCTCGAAACCGGCGATGGCGAAGTTGGCACCCAGGCTCTTCGGCAAGCCCGCCGAGAGATACCAGCGGCGGCCATGATGAGCGACGGTGAAACCGAACTCCTCGAGGCCGCCTTCATTGTCCGCGCTGCCTTCGTAGATACGCGCCAGGTAGAGGTTGGAGCCGGCACGGGTGATCTCCAGAAACAGCTGATCGCCCCACTCGTCCTGCCGGGTCCATTCACCCAGCAGAGGGATGGGTGCGGCCTCGTTGGCCGGGATCGGGTCCTTGAAGGTGACCAGGCAACCACTCAACAGCAGGAAGGACAGGGCGACCAGTGCGCGCCAGGCTTTCATTACGCTCTCCTTGTGAAGACCGTTCGACCCGATGATCGACGGTTTACAACCCCAGAACCAGATTCATGTAGCGTTTAAGGATGGCCAGCATTCCTTGGCTGTCCAGGTGTTCTACGCCGTCCAGCAGGCCCTGATACTCCATCCGCACGATGGCGGCCGTCAACAGCACGGCATCCTGCTCGGGCTGGCGCGAGCCCAGCACCTCGAAGAAGTGCGTGACACCCTGCTGCAGGATCTGCCGGTGGGCTCGCACCAGCTCGCTGAGACGCGGATTGAGCAGGGCTTCCTGCTGGAACGCCTGCTCGGCGATCAGGTGATCACGACGCTCACGCAACTGGCGCTGCACGTAGTGCACCGCCAGAGCGGCGATCTCGTCGGCCAGTTGCCGACGCGCCTGCTCGCCGCCATCCAGGCGCCCGACCATCTCCTCCAACGCCCCCTGGGTACTGGCCCAGAACGCCGCCATATGCGCCGCGCTACGCTCGACGAACTGGGCGAAGGTATCGGTGATCAGGTCGTCGATATCCTTGAAATAGTAGGTCGTGGCGGACAAGGGCACCTGCGCCTCGGCCGCCACCGCGCGATGGCGCACCGCGCGCACGCCATCGCGCACGATGATGCGCATGGCGGCATCGAGAATCGCCTGGCGGCGCTGCTCACTGCCCTGGCGACTGGCCTTGCGGCCCTGGTACTGGACGCTTTCGGCGACGGCGTTGGCTGCCTGGGTGGCATTCGGGGACGCAGGCACGGAGCTCACGGTGGGTCGACCCTCTAGATTCTAGTTATGACAGGGAGAGTAATGGCTTGGACAGGCAAGCAAAAGGCTCCGTTTCGCTTACAGCCCGGGCGAGCGGTGAAATCGCCGTGAAAGGTGCAACGACAAGTAGCAAAAAGCCGCCCGAAGGCGGCTTTCTGTCTGGCATCAAGCCTGCGGACGCATATGCGGGAACAGGATGACGTCACGGATCGACGGCGAGTTAGTCAGCAGCATCACCAGGCGGTCGATGCCGATGCCTTCACCAGCCGTCGGCGGCATGCCGTACTCCAGGGCGCGGACGAAGTCGGCGTCGTAGTGCATGGCTTCGTCATCACCGGCGTCCTTCTCGGCCACCTGGGCGAGGAAACGCTCGGCCTGATCTTCGGCGTCGTTGAGCTCGGAGTAGGCGTTGGCGATCTCGCGGCCACCGATGAACAGCTCGAAGCGGTCGGTGACGTTGGGATTGTCGTCGTTGCGACGCGCCAGTGGCGACACTTCGAACGGATACTCGGTGATGAAGTGCGGCTGCTCCAGCTTGCTCTCCACCAGCTCTTCGAAAATCATCACCTGCAGCTTGCCCAGGCCTTCGTGGCCGAGCACCTTGGCGCCGGCCTTCTTGGCGATGGCGCGGGCCTTCTCGACGTCGTTGAGGTCAGCCTCGGTGATGTCCGGGTTGTACTTGAGGATGGAGTCGTACACCGACAGGCGCACGAACGGCTCGCCGAAGTGGAATACCTTGTCGCCATAGGGCACGTCGGTACTGCCCAGCACGGCCAGGGCCAGCTCGCGGAACAGCTCCTCGGTGAGGTCCATGTTGTCGCGGTAGTCGGCATAGGCCTGGTAGAACTCGAGCATGGTGAACTCGGGGTTGTGCCGAGTCGAAACGCCTTCGTTACGGAAGTTGCGGTTGATCTCGAACACTTTCTCGAAGCCGCCGACCACCAGACGCTTGAGGTACAGCTCCGGGGCGATACGCAGGAACATGGCCATGTCCAGCGCGTTGTGGTGGGTCTCGAACGGCTTGGCCGCAGCGCCGCCGGGGATGGTCTGCAGCATCGGGGTTTCCACTTCGAGGAAACCGCGCTCGTTGAGGAAACGACGGATGTGCGCGATCACCTGCGAACGTACGCGGAAGGTGTGGCGCACTTCCTCGTTGACGATCAGGTCGACATAGCGCTGGCGGTAGCGCTGCTCGGTGTCGGTCAGGCCATGGTGCTTGTCCGGCAGCGGGCGCAGCGACTTGGTCAGCAGGCGCACGTTCTGCATGTCGACGTACAGGTCGCCCTTGCCCGAGCGGGCCAGGGTACCCTCGGCAGCGATGATGTCGCCCAGGTCGAAGTGCTTGACCGCTTCCAGCTGCTCGGCCGGCAAGGTCTTGCGGTTGACGTAGACCTGCAGGCGCCCGGACGTATCCTGGATGACCATGAAGGCGCCACGGTTGAGCATGATGCGCCCGGCCACCTTGACCGGGATGGCTGCGGCTTCCAGCTCTTCCTTGCTCTTGCCCTCGTACTGTTTCTGCAGGTCGGCGCACAGGCGGTCGCGGCGGAAATCATTGGGGAAGGCAATGCCCTGCTCACGGACGGCAGCAAGCTTTTCCTTGCGCTGGGCAATCAGCTTGTTTTCTTCCTGTTGCAGTTCGTTGTGGTCGAGTTGTTGGTCGCTCATGGTCGTTTTATCTGCCTGGCGTGTATATGCAAATGGGGGTTTGGTAGGAGCCAGCTTGCTGGCGATGCGCTTCGAGAGCGTGATCGCCAGCAAGCTGGCTCCTACAGGGTAAGGCTTACAGGCCCTGCTTGAGGCTGGCCTCGAGGTAGCCGTCGAGGTCGCCATCGAGGACTTTCTGGCAGTCGCTACGCTCGACGCCGGTACGCAGGTCCTTGATGCGCGAGTCATCGAGCACGTAGGAGCGGATCTGATGACCCCAGCCGATATCGGACTTGCTGTCTTCCAGCGCCTGCGAGGCAGCGTTGCGCTTTTGCATCTCCAGCTCGTACAACTTGGCCCGCAGCATCTTCATGGCGGTGTCCTTGTTGGCGTGCTGGGAGCGTTCGTTCTGACACGCGACCACGGTGTTGGTCGGCACGTGGGTGATACGCACCGCCGAGTCGGTGGTGTTGACGTGCTGACCACCAGCGCCGGAGGAGCGGTAGGTGTCAATGCGCAGGTCGGACGGGTTGATGTCGATCTCGACCTTGTCGTCGATCTCGGGCGATACGAACACTGCCGAGAACGAGGTGTGGCGACGCGCGCCGGAGTCGAACGGGCTCTTGCGCACCAGGCGGTGCACGCCGATCTCGGTGCGCAGCCAGCCGAAGGCATACTCGCCCTTGATGTGCACAGTGGCGCCCTTGATACCGGCGACTTCACCCTCGGACAGTTCGATGATGGTGGCGTCGAAGCCACGCTTGTCGGCCCAGCGCAGGTACATGCGCAGCAGGATGTTGGCCCAGTCCTGGGCCTCGGTGCCGCCGGAACCGGCCTGGATATCCAGGTAGCAGTTGTTCGGGTCCATCTCGCCGCTGAACATGCGGCGAAATTCCAGCTTCTCGAGGATTTCGCGCAGGCGCTCGACTTCGGCGGCGATGTCGTTCACGGCGCCTTCGTCGTTTTCTTCGGCAGCCATTTCCAGCAGATCTTTGGAATCGGCCAGGCTGCCGGTGAGGTCGTCGATGGTTTCGACGATCTGCGCCAGCATGGCGCGCTCACGGCCCAGGGCTTGGGCGTACTCGGGCTTGTTCCAGACGCTGGCGTCTTCCAGCTCGCGGTTTACTTCGACCAGGCGATCATGCTTGTGATCGTAGTCAAAGATACCCCCGAATTGACTGGGTTCGCTCGGACAGGTCCTTGATGCTGTTGAGGATCGGATTGATTTCCATGGTGGGCAGCACTCTCGGGCAAAAGACGCGAAACGGCTCAATCCGGCTCGCCCGAGCGGCTAATGCGCTGCCCCGGCCGAGCACGGCAAGAGCCGTGACCGCAAAGTTTCTGAAAAGCCGGCGAGTATACCCGACTCGAAGCCCCCTGGCAGCCCGCTGGCTGACCGGCGGGGCGCGCTCAGAACTTCAGGCTCAGGCGTGCGGCCAAGGCGTTGTCGCGCGCGTCTTCGGCGTAATGGCCCGCATAGGTCAGGCCCAGGTAGAGACTGCGGCTGAGCTCATGATCCAGGCTCAGGTCAAGACGCAGGCTGCTGCGCTCGAATTCACGACTGTGCATCTGCTGGAGTGCGCCATCGCCGTCGACCGCCTCATCACGCAAGCGGTCGCTGCCCAGGTTCTGCCGCAGCGCCAGACTGGCACGCCCTACCCACTTGCGCTGTTGCCAGTACCAGGGCGCGGCCAGGCGCCAGCCAAGCGTCAGGTAGCCAGCCTGCTCGTGCGCTGCCGCCAGGCGCAGTCCGTCGAAACGCCGGGCGTCGGCATCCAGATGCACTAACGCCAGGCCGGCAAATGGCTCCAAGGTGAAATTGCGATAGTCCATGGCGTAACTGCTTTCGCCAAACAGCTGCCAACTGCGCGCGTTATCGCGCCGTTCCAGCTCATGCCAGCCGTGCAGCAACCCGAGCCGAAACCCCAACTGGTTGTATACCCGAGTCGCGGCGTAGACCCCAAGGTAACGACTATCGGTGCGGCCATGATCCTGATCATGATCCAGCCGGGCACGCGCCACTCCACCCAGCACACCGCCGATCCACTGTCCGCCCAGCGCACGATCCATCCCCATCAGCAGCCCCTCGCCGCGGCGCTCGAGGCCGGCGTCGTCCCAGCTCCCCTGGATGCCGTAGGTGCGCGACCACAGCGGCCACTCGCCGGCCTCAGGCGCCGCCTCGCGAAAGGCGAAGCGCACCTGCTGCAGACGATCCAGGGCCGCCTCACGCGGCAACCTACTGTCCTCCAGGAGCAGGGCGCGCTGGTCCAACGCCAGGTCACCCGCTACAACGCCCATGGCGACCTGAAGCAAGCCCAACCCGATCAGCGCTACACGCAGAGCCATGTTCGTCTCCAGTCATCGACGCCCAATGCTAGCAGAGCACACCTGTCGCCTCGCCCGCCGAGGCACCTCGGTCGAGCGGTCACGCGCTCACCGCGCAGCCAGGCTCGCGCTGCGGCACCATGCTTATCGCCGCTCGCGCATCGGCGGCGATCATCTGCGCGGCCTTTTCCGCGATCATCAGTACCGGCGAGCAGGTATTGCCTGAGGTGATGCTCGGCATGATCGACGCGTCGACCACACGTAAAGCGGCGATACCATGTACGCGCAGACGCGCATCGACCACCGCTTCACGGCCCTGGCCCATGGCGCAGGTGCCGACCGGGTGGAAGATGGTGGTGCCGATCTCGCCCGCAGCGCGCTGCAGGTCTTCTTCGCTCTGGTACTGCGGCCCCGGCTTGTATTCCTCGGGCCGGTAGCGGGCCAGGGCGGGCGCGGCGACGATGTGCCGGGTCAGGCGAATGGCATCGGCCGCCACCTGTAGATCGCGTTCGTCACTGAGGTAGTTTGGCCGTATCAGCGGGGCTACGCTGGCATCGACGGAGGCAATCTGAACGCTACCGCGGCTGGTCGGGCGCAGGTTGCATACCGATGCGGTGAAGGCCGGAAAATCGTGCAAGGGCTCACCAAAGCGCTCCAGCGACAATGGCTGCACATGATACTGCAGGTTGGCGCGCGCCTGGCCGAGGTCGGACTTGGCGAAGGCACCAAGCTGGCTGGGCGCCATGGACAGCGGCCCGCTGCGCCTGAGCAGGTACTCCAGGCCCATGCCCAGCTTGCCCCAGGGGGTAGCCGCAATGCGATTGAGCGTCTTCACGCCCTCGACTCGATAGATCAGGCGCAGTTGCAGGTGATCCTGCAGGTTCTCACCGACACCTGGCAGCTCGTGCTTGACGCCGATGCCCAGGCGTTCGAGCAGCGGCCTTGGGCCGATGCCGGAACGCTGCAACAAAGCCGGCGAGCCGATGGCGCCGGCGCACAGGATGATCTCGCGACGTGCCGCCACCCGCAGCGCCCGCCCCTGCCAACGCAGATGCAGGGCACGGGCGCGACCGCCCTCCAGCTCCAGCCGTTCAGCCTCAGCACCGGTCAGCACCTGCAGATTGGGGCGCTGGCGAATATCGCGCAGAAAGGCCTTGGAGGCATTCCAGCGCACACCGCGTTTCTGGTTGACCTGAAAGTAGCTGCAGCCTTCGTTATCCCCACCGTTGAAATCTTCGACGCTGGCAATACCACTCTGCGCCGCTGCATCACGGAAGGCCTCAAGAATCTCCCACGACAGACGCTGGCGCTCGACCCGCCATTCGCCGTCGCCACCGTGCAGCTCGCTGGTGCCGGCAAAATGATTCTCCGAGCGTTTGAACAGCGGCAACACATCACGCCAGGCCCAACCGGGATTGCCCGCCGCAGCCCAGCCATCGTAGTCCGCGGCCTGGCCACGCATATAGATCATGCCGTTGATCGAGGAGCTGCCGCCAAGCACGCGGCCACGCGGGTATTTCAACGAGCGGCCATGCAGACCGGGATCGGCCTCGGTGTTGTAACACCAGTCGGTACGCGGATTGCCGATGCAGTAGAGGTAGCCAACCGGGATATGAATCCAGGGATAGTTGTCGCGCCCGCCCGCCTCGATCAGCAGCACGCTGACGCCAGGGTCGGCGGAAAGCCGATTGGCCAGCAGGCAACCGGCCGGGCCGGCGCCAACGATCAGGTAGTCGTATGCTTCCAGTGGCAGTTGCGACATAAGCATCCTCGCGTGTCGTTCTTGTCGTTGGCCAACAGCCTAAAACAAGCCGGGGGCGAGGATGAATGATCTTTTGGTCTGAGGCAGCGGCTGAATGTGCTCCCATCGACTGGCAGCTATGGTGAAGCACCCGCGCTCTGCGCTTTACTTGTAGGCATTCCTGCCCGAGCCCGTCCGCGATGCCACCAGCGCCTGCACGCAAGCCACCCACGCCGCTTCCTGCCATTTCGCAACAGCGCGGCTGGCTAGGCTGGCTTCCGGGCCTGCAAACGCTCAGGGACTATCGCCTGGCCTGGCTGCCGAAGGACATTGCCGCCGGCCTGGTGCTGACCACCATGCTGGTACCGGTGGGCATTGCCTATGCCGAGGCTTCCGGCGTGCCCGGCATCTATGGCCTGTACGCGACCATCGTGCCGCTGCTGGCTTATGCCCTGTTCGGCCCCAGCCGTATTCTCGTACTCGGCCCGGACTCGGCCTTGGCAGCACTGATTCTCGCCGTGGTGCTGCCACTCTCCGGCGGCGACCCGATGCGCGCGGTGACCCTGGCCAGCATGATGGCCGTGGTGGCCGGCCTCACCTGCCTGATTGCCGGATTGCTGCGCCTGGGGTTCATCACCGAATTGCTGTCCAAGCCCATTCGCTATGGCTACATGAACGGTATTGCGCTGAGCGTGCTGATCAGCCAGGCGCCCAAGTTGTTCGGCTTTAGCATCGACAGCCAGGGTCCGCTCAGCGACCTACGGGCCATCGCCAGCGCGCTGATCGAGGGCCAGGCCCACCTCTACAGCCTGCTCGTCGGCACCGGCACACTGGCCTTGATCCTGCTGCTGAGCCGCTTCCGGCAATTGCCCGGCATCCTCATCGCCGTGACCCTGGCAACCCTGGTGGTGGCACTGTTCGAGCTCGATAGCCAGGGCGTACAGGTGCTCGGCGAACTGCCCCAGGGGCTGCCCAGTTTCACCCTGCCCTGGCTCAGCGGTGTCGATCTGGCCAGCGTGGTACTGGGCGGCATCGCCGTCGCCCTGGTCGCGTTCGCCGACACCAGCGTGCTGTCGCGTACCTATGCAGCACGCAGCGGACGTCCAGTAGACCCCAATCAGGAGCTGGTCGCCCTTGGCGCGGCGAACCTGGCCGGTGGTTTGTTTCAGGGTTTTCCCATCAGTAGCAGCGCCTCACGCACACCGGTCGCTGAAGCTGCAGGCGCGATGACCCAGGTCGCCGGTATCGTCGGCGCCCTGAGCGTCGCCCTGCTGCTGGTGCTGGCCCCGGACCTGATGCAGCACCTGCCCACCAGTGCCCTGGCAGCAGTGGTGATTGCCGCCGTCATCGGCCTGTTCGTGGTCACCGACCTGCGGCGCATCTTCCGCGTGCAGCAATGGGAGTTCTGGCTGTCGATGGCCTGCTTCGCCGGCGTGGTGACCTTCGGCGTGATCCCCGGCATCGGCATTGCCGTGGTGCTGGCGGTGATCGAATTTCTCTGGGATGGCTGGCGCCCGTACTACACCGTTCTCGGCCAGGTAGAGGGCATCCGCGGTTTCCATGACATCAAGCGACACCCCGATGCGCGGCAAATACCCGGCCTGCTGCTGTTTCGCTGGGACGCGCCGCTGTTCTTCGCCAATGCCGAGCTCTTCCAGCAATGCCTGCTGCAAGCGCTGGAAAAAGCCCCGGCGCCAGTGCGCCGCGTGGTGATCGCCGCCGAACCGGTTACCAGCATCGACGTGACCTCTGCCGACATGCTCGGCGACCTGGAACGAATGCTGGCGGAAGCCGGCATCGAACTGCACTTCGCCGAGGTCAAGGGGCCGCTCAAGGACAAGCTGCGGCGCTTCGGGTTACTGCACGACGATCAGCCAAGGCACCTGCAACCAACGGTTAGCGCGGCCGTCGAAGCCTACCTGAGCGATCATGCTGATGAGGCGATGCCGGGCCATGCCCGGCATGCGGACTGAAACGAGAAGACGACTCAGACACCGGCCGGCAGCGAGCGCACCTGGGTTTCCAGCTCCGCCTTCAGCTCCAGCGGCAGCTTCAACTGACGCGCCAGCTCTTCGAGGTAGGCGCGCTCCATGAAGTGCTCTTCGTCGACCATCAGCACGCTGGCCAGGTACATTTCCGCCGCCATTTCCGTGGTCGCCGCGGCGCGCGCCACGTCTGCCGGGTCCAGCGGTTTGTTCAGTTCGGTGTGCAGCCAGCTCTGCAGTTCGGCGTCCTGCGCCAGCTTGCCCAGTTCCTCTTCGATCAACTGACGCTCACGCTCGTCGACATGACCATCGGCCTTGGCTGCCGCTACCAGCGCCTTGAGAATGGCGCGGCTGTGTTGCTCGACTTGCGGTGCAGGCAAACGATCCAGGGTTTGCGGTTCGACCGGCTGCGCGCCGCCCTGCTGGGCTTGCTGCGCCTGCCAATTGCCGTAAGCCTTGTACGCCATCACACCCAGGGCAGCCAGGCCGCCATAGGTCAGCGCCTTACCGCCCATCTTGCGCGCTTTCTTGTTGCCCAGCAGCAGGCCGACCGCACCGGCCGCCAGCGCGCCGCCCCCCGCACCCGAGAGCAGGCTGCCCAGGCCTCCACCAGAGAGCAGGCCACCCAAACCGCCTGCCTGCTGCCCCTGGGTGTTCTTCGCCGCAGGCTTCTGCATGGCCTGCTGGCCGGCCTTGAGCAGTTGGTCGAGCAGATTGCTGGTGTTCATCGCGAACTCTCCTGAAAAATAGGCACCGGTGCATCCGACCCTGGATAACACAGGGAAATTCCGCATGCCCCTCAACCGACATCGGTTGTATTGACGAGCGTTTCTAGCAGAGTTCGCCCCAGCCAGCCGGACATATTGGTAACGCCGAATTTCATTGCAGCCGCAATCAACGCGGAGCGATATGCGCCACCATCAGTTGCACGGTTTCATTGCCACGAAACTCGTTGAGGTCGAGTTTGTACGCCACTTCGGCCCAGCGCAGCGTCGGGTTGGGCCAGACCTCGCGATCGATGTTGAAGGCGATGCCGTCGAGTTGCACGCTGCCGCATTCGGTCTTGAGCACCAGTTTCAGGTGACGTTCGCCGACGATGCGCTGATTGACGATCTGGAACACACCATGGAACAGCGGCTCGGGGAAGTGCTGGCCCCAGGGGCCGGCGTTGCGCAGGGCGCGGGCCAGTTCCAGGTGGAACTCGGTGGCATCGAGCTGGCCGTCGGACAGCAGGCGGCCGGTCAGGTCGTCTTCACACAGCTGACGGCGCACCTCGGCGTCGAAGGCGACGGCGAACGCGCCGAAATTTTCCTGCGGCAGCGACAGCCCGGCGGCCATGGCATGCCCGCCAAACTTGCTGATCAGCCCCGGATGCTTGGCCGCCACGGCATCCAGCGCATCACGAATATGCAGCCCCGGCACCGAGCGCGCCGAGCCCTTGAGCAGTCCGTCACCGGCATCGGCAAAGGCAATGGCCGGACGGTGATAGCGCTCCTTCAGGCGCGAGGCGAGGATGCCGATCACGCCCTGGTGCCAGTCCGGCTCGAACAGGCACAGGCCGAACGGCATGTCCGCCACCGGCAGATCCTTGAGCTGAGCCAGTGCCTCACGCTGCATGCCCTGCTCGATGGCCTTGCGGTCCTGATTGAGCTGGTCGAGTTGCACCGCCATATCGCGGGCCAGGGCCTCGTCGTCGCAGAGCAGGCATTCGATGCCCAGGCTCATGTCGTCCAGGCGCCCGGCCGCGTTCAGCCGTGGGCCGAGGATGAAGCCGAGGTCGGTGGAGGTGATACGCCGATGATCGCGCCCGGCGACTTCGAGAATCGCGCGCAGACCCGGCCGCGCCCGCCCGGCACGAATGCGCGCCAGGCCCTGATGGACCAGGATGCGGTTGTTGGCATCCAGCGGCACCACGTCGGCGACGCTGCCCAGCGCCACCAGATCAAGCAGCTCGCCCAGATTGGGCTCCGCACGGCTGGCGAACCAGCCGGTTTCGCGCAGCCGCGCACGCAACGCCAGCAGCACGTAGAACATCACGCCGACGCCGGCCATGGCCTTGCTGGGGAATTCGCAACCCGGCTGGTTGGGGTTGACGATGGCATCGGCGGCCGGCAGTTCCGGCCCTGGCAGGTGGTGATCGGTAACCAGCACCGTCAACCCGGCGGCCTTGGCCGCCGCCACGCCATCGACGCTGGAGATGCCGTTGTCGACGGTCAGCAGCAGGTCGGGCTGGCGTTCGAGGGCCACGGCGACGATCTCCGGGGTCAGGCCATAGCCGTACTCGAAGCGGTTCGGTACCAGGTAATCGACATGCGCCGCGCCGAGCAGGCGCAGGCCGAGCACGCCGACCGAACTGGCGGTGGCGCCGTCGGCATCGAAGTCGCCGACGATAAGGATACGCTGCCGCTGCTGCAGCGCCTCGACCAGCAACTGCACCGCCGCGTCGATGCCCTTCAGTTGCTGGTACGGGATCAACCGCGCCAGGCCCTTGTCCAGCTCCTCGGCGGACTGCACGCCACGGGCGGCGTAGAGGCGAGTCAGCAAAGGCGGCAGGCTGCCCAGATCAGGCAGTTGGGCGGGTAATGGACGGGCTTCGATACGCATGGTGCTTCTTCATGTTCGCATTGGAGTGGCTTGTCTCCCCTCTCCCATTTATGGGAGAGGGGCTGGGGGAGAGGGTTCATCCAGCAACACCGAGTCGCCGAAATTCACCTCTCCCTAGCCCTCTCCCCGAGGGGAGAGGGAACTGAACCGTAGCCCGGATGCAATCCGGGCTACGGTTTCAACGCTGACCTGCGAGCCACTCAATGGGGATCTCGTGCTGACCACGCTCGTCGGTGACGAACAGCTCGCCATCGCTGATCATCACGCTCCAGTTCAGCGAACGCGGCATGTCCAGCGCCAGGTCGGCCAATGCCTCCTGGCCAAGCGCAACCACGTTGATGTTCTTCAGGCTGCGCACCGGGTCGAGGCACTTGGTCTGCCATACGCGCAGGTTGCCATAGGCCACCAGGCTGAACTTCTCGGTGCGCCGCGAGCACCAGGTGATGCGCTCGCTGTCGGGCTGACCCACTTCGATCCAGTGCAGCACGCGATCGTCCAGGCTCTTTTCCCACAGCGCCGGCTCATCGACATCCGACAGGCCGCGACCGAACGCCAGTTGCTCGTGGTAGAACAGCGCATAGGCAATCAGCCGCGCGGCCAGGCGCTCTTCGGTCTCGGACGGGTGGCGAGCGACGGTGAAACGCAGGTTTTCGTAAACGCTGCGATCCATGTCGGTGAGGTTCATGTCGATCTTGTAGGTGGTCGATGGCAGGGCCATGGCGGGCTTCTTGACTGGTCGAAAGAGCGCAAGTCTAACGCGAAAGCATGGCCCCCGCCGACCTTCAACAGGTCATACGGCAGATCCTCAGTTGCTCATCGGTGTAGTCGATGATCGCTTGCAGGCTGCTCAGATCGAGGTGCAAACGGCAGTAATGCTCGCCATGACGCCAGGCCAGCAGCAGTTGGTCGTCAGCCGCATAGTTCTGCTCGAAACGCCCCTCGAAAGCCGGATGCTGGCAACGAAAGCGCATCAGCGCCAGCAAGCGCTGCACCAGTGGCTGCTGCAATGCCTGCTCAGCCTCCTCAAGGCTGTAGTAATGGCGATTGACGTCGCGCGCCTCGCCGGTCTGCTCGAGCAGGTCAAAGTCGTTGCAGCCAGCCAACAGGCCAACGTAGTAAACCTGCGGGATACCCGGCACGAAGAACTGGATGGCGCGTGCGGCGATATAAGCCTCGTCATTGCGCATAAGCGCCTCGTAGAAGGTGCAGGTCAGCTGGTAGATGGCCCCGACGCTGTGCACGTTCACCGCCGAGCGACGCATGATCGGGTCGGCGCTGCGGGTCGAGACCTCGTCGATCAGGTACTGGATCTGCGCCTCGGGCAGCATGCCTTCGACATCCGGAATGCAGATGCCGTCGTGGGTATCGAGCACGGTGATCTGGTTACGCGGGCACATGCGCAGCCAGTTCTTCAGATAACGGCTGCTGCCACTGAGCAATGCGTGCAATACCAGCGGCGGCAGGGCGAAACCGTAGGGGCGCATCTGCCGCCGTGAGATGGCGTACTGGTAGCTGATATGGTCATGCACCTCCGGCAGCATCTCGGCCTCGTACTTGGCCCCGGTTTCGCGGAACAACTCGAGGATGCGGTACACGTTCGGCTCCACCAGAAAGCAGCTGGTACCGATACGTTTGGTGGTGTAGCCGAAGGCATCCAGACGAAACAGCTTGACCCCGCGCGCCGCGAGAAAGGCCATGTACTGCTCCATCAACTGGTAGGTTTTCGGCGAGTCGTAATTGAGGTCGATCTGCCGTTCGGTGAAGGTGCACCAGACCCGGCAGGTTTCGCCATTGGCCAGGCGCACCTCGCGAAACGGCTCCTTCTCCCGGCGGATATGGATCTTGGCCAGGTCGTCGTGGCTGATCTCGCCGAAGCTGTCGACCTGCACGAAAAGATCCGCGTAAGTCGAGGCCTGGCCATGAGCGAGGAAGTCCAGGAACTCCGGCGACTCGTCGGCGATATGGCTGATCACCAGATCGACGCACAGGTCGAAGCGCGCGGAGATGCGCTCGACATCCGCCCAGTCGCCGTAACGCGGATCCACCTCCATATGTGTGAGCGGCGAGAAGCCACCATCGGCATTGGACGGATACAGCGGCAGGATATGCACCCCGCCCAGCGCATCGGCCAAGTGCCGATCCAACAGCTGGTAAAGCTCCCCCAGGTTACGTCCCAGGCGGTCGGGATAGATGATCAGTTGAACAGCGTTGCGCAGCGCCATAAGCCCCCCGGTACATTGATGGTCTGGCCACGATCGCGTCGTGCACCAAGAGAACCCGCGACATCGGTCAAGAGTGCAGCGTCAGAGTCGCACCAGTACCGCCTGCAACGCCTGCTCCGGTGCCTCACGCCATAGACCGTAGCTCAGCGGCAAGGTCTCCAGGCCGGCGCGCGCCAGCACCAGGTAGCGCTCCAGTTCGAGAAAGCCTTCGCCCTCCCCCGGAAAGCCGATCAGGTCAATGGCCAGGCACTTGTAGCCGCGGCGACAGAATAGATCCAGCACTTGCCCGGCCAGCGGATAGTGACTCCACACGCTGATACCCTGACTTTCGGGCGCCTGACACAGGTTCTGGCGAGCGCTTTCCAAAGCCCCCGCCTGCGAACTGACAGCAGGCTTGTGCAGGAATTCCAGGTAGCGGCGCAACAGATACGTGGCAGACGCCAGTTGCCATGCACCTGCTGCGGGTCGGTGGCGAGCAAGTGGCTCTGCCCGTCCGCCGTCGCTTGCAGGCTCGCTTCGTAATAGAACAGCGGGCCGCAGATCATCTGCGAACCACCGCCCTCCAATTGCAGGCGGCCACAGATCAGCAGCACGCCTTAGACCAGTTGCAGTTCACGCTGATACAGCGCCTGCGCCTCGGCCAACGCACGCCCCAGCTTGGCCGCCAACGGCAACAGCGGTATGCCACCGCTGGCCAGTTGCTCACGCCCATCGAGCCAGGCCCAGCGGTTGGCCGGCAGCTTGCCGAGGTTGTCCAGGTCCAGGTCGCGGCTGTCGGCCAGGTAGCAGCTACGATAGAAACCGAGGAGCTGGCGAGCGTGAGAATGACTCATCAATTACCTGCGTAACGTGCCCAGAGCGCTTCGAATTCACGACTGTAGGCTGCCACCAGTTGCGGATGGTCGATCACCAGCAGGTTTTCCTCGTTGCTGGTGGTGGCGCTGCGCGTCC
Organism: Pseudomonas alcaliphila JAB1; assembly: GCF_001941865.1. NCBI lineage: Bacteria > Pseudomonadati > Pseudomonadota > Gammaproteobacteria > Pseudomonadales > Pseudomonadaceae > Ectopseudomonas > Ectopseudomonas alcaliphila. Next base: position 3,876,141 of record NZ_CP016162.1, read on the forward strand.
AGTTGAAGCTGCCGTTGAGGAGCAAGCGACCATCGAACAGGGCAAACTTGTGGTGCATGTGATAAGGCCCGGCGTCGATACGCAGCGGCACGCCCTTGTCACGCAGCCACTGGATATCGCTGCCGACATCGAACTGTTTTTCGTTGTCGGTGATCACCCGCACGGCGATGCCGCGCTCATGACAGGCGAGCACCTCTTCGCTGAGTTGATCGTCGGAGATGGTGTAGACGCAGATCTCCACGCTCTTGCGCGCCTGGCGGCACAGCTCGCGAATCTTGCGCTGGCAGCTCTCGCCCGGACTGAAGTGAGCGCTGGCGTGCTCCACGCGCGGCGCGCTGCCAACGCTGTCGAGGGTCTTGATCACCTGCTCCAGCCATTTCAGCGCCTGCTCGACGTTCTCCGGTTCGCGCATCAACTCGCGGGCCAGGGCGAAGGCGCGGTTGCGCATGAAGCGCACCTGATCCTGATTCAACTCGCTGCCCAACTGGCGCAGCTCGTCACGCTCCTCATTGCTCAGACGCAGATCGGCCAGGCTGTCGCGCAGTTGCTGATCGAGGCGATTGAAATCCATTTAAAGTCCCTTTTAACGATATTTACGACGGCTCAGCGCGGCATAGAGAACACCGCAGAAAGCTCCCGCCAGGTGGTATTCGAAGGAAACGCCGGCACGCGGCAGCAGGCCGAAGAACCAGCCGCCGTAGAGGAAGAACACCAGCACGGCCAACAACAGGTCGAGCAGGCTGCGCTCGAACCAGGCCCGCGCCAGCAAAAGCCCCCAGAAGCCGAACAGCCAGCCGCTGGCACCGAGGTGCAGGCCGATACGGCCGAACAGCCAGACCAGCAGGCCGCTGCCGATGATGATAAAGGCGCTGGCGAAGAAGAAGTCGCGGCGCGAGCGCAGCAGCACCAGGCTGCCGAGCACCAGCAGACCACTAAGGTTGCTGAGCAGATGCGCCCAGCTGCCATGCAGCCAGGGCGCGAAGAGAATGCCGGGCAGCGCCTCAATATGCCGAGGCACCAGGCCCCAGACGTTCAAGGCGCCGCCAAGGGCGCCATTGACCATTTGCACCAGCAGCATCGCGCCGCTGATCACTAGCAGCGGACGCAACTCAACCAGCCAACCTCGCCTCACGGCGCCTCGTCGTCCGAGGCGTCGCTGCGCTGCTCCTGGCCGAGTAGCGCGCCGAGATCGCGCAATTGGGTGGAGATTTCCAGCATGCGGTTGTGGGTACGCAAATCGATGTCGATTTTCTTGTCCATCGCCTTGATCAGTGGCAGGAAGCTGTTCTCCAGGCTATCGGCCAGGCTTTCCAGCAATTTTTGCGTGCCCTGCTGCGGCGGCGCAACCACCTCCACCTGCGGGCGCAGTTTGCCGAGGTTGTCCAATCCAGCCAGCAACTGCTCCCAGGGAATACTCGGTGTCTCGCCGGCCGATTTGCCAGCGCCCAGGCCACGCACGCTCTCGACCAGATCGTTGAGCTGCGCCACCACGCGGCCACCAACGTCCGTATCGCTACCGCCCATGGCCTTGTTGCGCATGAAGTCGCGCTTGATCTGCGCCCAGCGCTCGGCCTGCTCGGGCGTCATGTTGCCACGCAGTTCAGCGAGCTTGAGCAGGTTCTCCTCGGCGCCGGTGGTGAGCAATTGCGACTCGCCCTGGTAGTGGTCGGCGATCAGTTGCAGCAGTTCGGCATCGTTCATCACCGCGCTGATCTTCTCGGCCATCTTGTTCATGTTGCGGTAACTGCCCTGCAGCTTAAACGGCGGCTCGGTGCGGTAGCTGTCGGCCTGCGCGGCGCTGACGATGTACTGCTGGTTGACCCGGCCAACCACGTCGCGAATCTGCATCAGGCGCTGCAGGGTCGAGGTGATCTCGTTGATCTCGGCGGCGCTGTAGGTGTGCGACAGCTCGTTGGCGGAGAACGGCTTGCCCTCGGCCTTGGCGACGAAGCGGTAGACGTCGGCCATCTCGCGGGTGGCCAGCGGCGCCAGCACTGGGTTGGAGGTCAGGCTGTTCTCGATGTAGGACAGCGCGAAGGCTTCCTGCATGCCGCCCAGGGTGTCGCCCAGGTTGTAGATGTCGGCACGGTTGGCAAGCATGTCGGGGATCTTGAACACGTCGCCGGACTCGGTGTACGGGTTGCCGCTCATCACCACACAGAATTTCTTGCCGCGCATGTCGTAGGTCTTGGTGCGGCCCTTCCACACGCCCTCGATGCGCCGGGTGCCGTCACAGAGCGAGATGAACTTCTGCAGGAATTCGGGATGGGTGTGCTGAATGTCGTCGACATAGAGCATCACGTTGTTGCCCATCTCCAGCGCCAGGTTGAGCTTCTCCAGCTCCTGGCGCGAGGTGGCGTCCGGCGCCTGCGCCGGGTCGATGGAGCGCACCTCGTGGCCCAGAGCCGGGCCGTTGATCTTCATGAAGATCAGGCCCAGGCGGTGCGCCACGTATTCCATCAGCGTGGTCTTGCCGTAGCCGGGCGGCGAAATCAGCATCAGCAGGCCCATCAGGTCGGTGCGTTTGTTCTCGCCGGCGGTACCCATCTGCTTGGCCAGGTTGTCGCCGATAAAGCCCAGATACACGTCGTTGATCAGCTTGTTACGTACGAAGGAAGACAGCGGCCGCGGCTTGAACTCGCTCAGGCGCAGCGCCGCGCGCTCGCGGTTGATGACCTCCTGGCGCAGCGCCTGGTAGCGCTGCAACTGCGGCACGAAGTCGCCGCGGTGCTGCTGCAGGCGGGCGAAGTAGTCGTCGATGGCCAATACCAGCGCACCATCCTGCACACGCGGATGGTCGCCGATCAGGCCACTGACAGTGAAGCGCAGGTCGACCTCGGTGAAGCGCCGCGGGAACTCGTCGTCCAGCAGGCTGATGGCCACGGCTTCGGGAATGTATTCGACCAGCTCAGCCAGCGCTTGGTCCTGCGCACACAGGCCATCGAGCCAGGTCTGCGCCAGCGACCACCGCTGCACCGGGCGGCCACGCAGGTTGTCCAGCGCGGCGCGGTAGTCGTCCCAGACATGGCTGGCCTGCATGCGCTGCTGCAGGGTGTCGAGCAGTTGCCGGGCGTACTTGCTGAAGGTGAACTCGATGGGCTTGGCCGCCAGTTCCTCGACCAGATAGGCCGCAGCCGCCTGGCGCTGCGCGGCCGTCACCGCCAACGGGTGCTGAGCGAGGAAACGCTGCATCGCTGCAGCGATCTCCTCCTGCAAGCGCAGTACGCCATCTTCACTGCCGAACATCTGCCGCAAGTGCAGGCTGCTGCGTGCGCGCTCGGGCCACAGCTCAGCCTCGATATCCTGCCCCCAGCGGTTCCAGAACAGCGCGGCGAAGCCCCGCGCGGCGGGCGCGTAACGCAGCAGCCCGGCACTTTCACGCAGCGGCAACAGCTGGATCAGGATCAGCGCGGCATCGTGGTCGTGGATGCCCTTCTCGTAGGCATCCTTGTAGCGCGGCGCAGCGAAGTCGCGGATCAGCCGGGTCAGGTCATCCGGCTGCGCCAGATGGGTCTTGAGCAGATCCAGGGTCAGCCCTTCACGCCCGCTCAGAGCGGCGTCCAGCACCAGGCCGGCGAGGTATTCGGCGCGGTACAGCGCAGGCGATTCGGACTCCAGCGAGACCTGCCAGTAATCGCGCAGGCCTTCCAGGGTTTCGTCACGCAACGGTTCGAGGAAATCGGTGCCAGTCAGGTGCAGATAGAGCTGATCACCTCGCGGCATCAGGGTCAGATCCAGTTCCTGGGTGTTGACGCTGAAGCGGTGACGCGGGCCGAGCTTGATGACGTTGCCGCCCTCTTCGAACAGCTCGCTCTTGTCGCGCAGGGCACGCACCGCCTGGTCGCGTGCAGCCTTCAGGCGCGCCTCGACATCGTCAGCCTTGACGCTGTCCTTGAGCTCGCGCAAGCGCTCGGCCATTTCGCGCAGTTTGAGGATCAATGGATCGGCGGCGAAGAAGGCGTTGAGCTCGTCCATCTGGGTCAGGCGTGCGGTACGCCGGACGAGGCTGTCGAGGATGCGCTGGGCGGCGTCGAGCACACCCTGGGCACGCCGTTGACGCTCGTCGAGCAGGCTCTGCTTGTGCGCCTCGAAGGTTTCCAGCAGCTCCTCGCGCTTGCCGAGGATATCGCTGAGGAACTGCTCCTGGTCGCCGAACTGGCTTTCCAGCTCTTCCAGTTGCACCAGCAGGCGCGACAGCTGTTCGTCGCACTTTTCCGGGTCCTGGGCCAGCGCCAGGGCATTGGTGATGCCCTGGCTGAACAGCTTGAACTGGGCGCCGAACTGCGCCACGGTTTCGGCCGAGCCCAGGCCCTTGCGCCGTTGCTCGGCGCGCGCCTTGGCCTGGTTGAGACGGGCGTAGACCTCGGAAATCGACTCGACGATACGCGTGCGCTGGGTGGCGTCGTCGATCTTCAGCGAGGCCATCAGGCTCGACAGCATGTCGAGGTTGCCGGCCATCTCCTGCATCTCGGCCAGCGGCTCGTTCAACTGGGTGACGCTTTGGGCCTTCTGCGCCAGGGCATCCAGTTCGCCGAGGCGCTGCACATAGGGCTGCAGCGCCGCATCGCTGGCGAGGAAGGCCGAGGTGGCGCCGGCCACGCGTTCCTGCGCTTCGAGCAGCTCGGTCTCCATGGCGTCGATACGCGCCACGTCGATATAGCGGTAGTCGCGGATGGTCAGCAACTGGCCGCGCTGCGCGGTGATGGCGTTGAGCGCCTCGACGAAGTGTTGCACCTCGTCCCAGCTGTCCACCAGCAGGCCGGAGAGCAGGCTCTTCTGCCGCGTCTCGGCCTCGGCCATGGCGCGGGCGGACTGCTGGCGAATGCTCTCGACCTTCTCGAACTCATCCAATACCAGCTCGGACGTGGCGGCTACTTCGCGCAGCAGCGGCGCCAGTTCGGCGCACTGGGCGTCGCCCAGCCAATGGTAGACGTCGAACAGACGACGGGTGTTCTGACACAGCTGGGTGTAGCGCGTTACCGACACTTCGCGGCTGTCGATCTCACGACTGAGATTGAGCAGGTCGGACACGCCGCGCACCAGCTCGGCGTTGCCGATACGGCCGAAGAAGCCGCTGCGCGCGGGCTGGCGCGCGGCATGGTCCTCGCTCTCGAACGGCGTCTGCCAGATCTGCATCGGGTGGATGCGCGTCGGCTCGCTGCCCTCGGCGGAAAAGATCACCATGCGCCCGTCTTCCAGACGTGCGTAGCCGTGACCGAAGATCGGGTTGTGCAACTGGCGGTTGATCATGTTGTAGGTGAACAGTGCCGCGCGGCCTTCTTCCGGGTGGTAGAAGATGTACTGCACGTCCTCGCCGTTGGGCGAGCGAACCGAGCGTTTGAAGCGCATGCCGCCCATGGGCTGTTCGAAGGTCTTGTATTCGCCGCTCTGCAGGTAGTAGCCGCCGGGGAAGATGATGCCGTGGTCTTCTGGCAGCTGTACGCAGGCCAGGCCGATGGCATCGATACGCTCGACCTGGTTGGTCAGGCTGTTGAACACCAGGTAGCGCCACTGTTCTTCGCGGTACGGCAGGATCTTCAGCAGAATCAGGCTGCCCAGGCGGGCGTATTCGATCTGCGCGTCATCCAGCGACTGGGTCTTGTCGACCACGGCCTCGCGGTAGATACCCTGGCCGTCCTGGGTGTTGTTCTCGACCTTGATGGTCAGATCGCCGCCGACGGTCTCGACGAATACGCTGTCGAGGATGTTGACGTGCGGATGGCGGCCCATGACCACCATCTCGCGGGTGGTCTTCTGCCACTCGAAGTCGAACGGCGCCGGCAGCGCGATATCGCGCTCGCCACGGTTGTCGATATAGCGCACGTCCTTGCCGTCGGTGGAGATCGACCAGCGGAACACGCGGATGTCGGTAATGCGCTCACCGATCTGGAAACTCGCCAGCAGCTTGCCGTCACGGATAGCCAGCTGCAGCAAACGGGTGTTCTTGTAGTAGGTGTACAGCTCGTTGAAATCGGCGACGAAACTGGCCTGAGTCAGGAAGCTGCCCTCCAGCGGCACCGATTCGGCATCGAAGCCGTCAGGGGTTTCCACCAGGCGGTAGAGGGAGAACACGTCGGCGACGCTGGTTTCCTTCTTCAGCCCCAGGAACACGTTGTAGCCGAACAGCAGGCACTCGCCGACCTGGACGATGTCGCGGGCGATGCAGTTGTTCTCGGTGCGGATACGCACCCGACCGATAGCCTCCATGGCGCTGCTGCCGAACTCGGCCAGACGCTGGCCGTTGAGCGTTTCGGTCAAACTGCGCAGGCGCTGGCCCTGCTCCTGCAGGCGCCGCTGCAGCACCTCGTAGGCGCCGCCTTCGGCGACGGCCTTGTCCAATACGTCCTGTGTGTGTGCGTCCGACATCGTAGTCATCCTGAATCTGCTGCGTCTAAAACGCCCCTCCTAAGAGGGGCTGGCAGGTTGGGCTGGGCGGCATCCGCGTAGGGTGGCCCGGGCGCCCGCTTCAGCCCACTATCTATGGCCGACGTGGTGGGCTGAAGCCCACCCTACAAACTGGGAGTGTTGGTAGGGTGAGCAGGCGCAGCCGGCTTGCTATGCGCCGATCTTCTGCTCGACGATGGCGATCTTGTCGCGCAGCGCCGCATCGATCTCTTCGGGGCGCACCTGGGCGATGATCTTGCGCAGTACCCGCACCTCGTTGTCGTCGATTACGCCATCTCGCTCGGCGATTTCCAGCAGCGCTTTGAGTTCCTGAGCATCCAGGCGACCGTCATTGCTGAAGCACTGGATCGAGCGGAAGGTCATCTCCAGATAATCTCTTGACTCTGACATCTCATATTCCCTGATTGGTCGAAATTAGGTGGTCATATGGCGGGGGCGGCTGAAGCCCCTACCACAGTGAGCAATGGTGGGCTGAAGCCCACCCTACAGACAGGGCGCTCAGGCTTGCTCCGGGCCTGCGCTCGGTGCAACCACCGGTGCGGCCGGAGCGGCCTTGCCAGCCAGCAGACGCGACAGCACGTCCTGCACCACCGGGCTCTTGCCCACCACGCCTTCAATGGCCTTGCCCACCGACAGCGACTTGGCGAAGGAGTTGAAGAAGTCGCCCTCGCCGCCGACGATCTCGATCTTCGCCTTGGCCAGCGCGGTGGCCAGCACCTCGGCCTGATCCTTGGCGATTTCCTTGTTGGCGGCGATGGCGGCCATGGCCTCCTCGAAGCTCTTCTCCAGTTGCATGCGGAACTCTTCGTGAGCACGCGCGTTGTCGCTCAGTGCATCCAGCGCGCCGAACTTCTTGCCCAGACCTTCGGCTTCGGCGTTCAGACGCTCCAGCAGCACCTGCGCTTCGGCCATGCCCAGGTCCTGGGTCGCCTTGGCTTTGGCGGTGCCAAGTTGCTCTTCACCGCGCGCCTGGGCGCCGAGCTTCTCTTCCAGCACCTTGGCGTCGGCCAGGCCGTCTTTTTCCTTGGCCGCCGCTTGCGCTTCGATGACACGCGCCTGCGCCAACCCCTTCTCCTGCTCGCCCTTGGCTTCGGCGATCAGACGCTCGGCCTGCACGCGAGCCTCGGCCAGACCTTCCTTCTCCTTGGCCGCAGCGGTGACTTCACGCACACGCGCATCGGCCAGGCCAGGTGCGGCGCGCTCGGCTTCGATACCTTCGGCCAGTTTCTTCTTGGCTTCGGCGCTCTTGGCCGCTGCTTCCAGCTCGGCCTGGGCCAGGTTGTTGATTTCCACCGCCTTGTGCTTGGAACGGGTTTCATCGGCTTCGGCCTGCTTGACCTGGCGCACCAGCTCCTGCTCGGCTTCGGCCTGGGCATTGAGCACGGTGACCTGCTTGAGGCGCTCGGCCTCGGAGACTTCACGTACTTCCTTGATGCGCTCTTCTTCCTGGGCCACGGTCTTCTCGACCGCGACGCGCTCGCGGATCACGCCGGCGATGTTCTTGCGCTCTTCTTCCAGCGCCTTTTCCTTCTCGATGCGCTGCAGTTCGACTTCGCGCTCGCGGGCGACCACTTCCAGATCCTTGGCGCGGGTAACTTTCTCCACCTCGATGACCACGGCACGCTGGCGGTTCTGCTGGGCCACTTCCACTTCGCGCTGATGGTTCTCGGCGCGGATATCCAGCTCCTGCTGGGTCTGGATGCGAGCCTGTTCTGCCTTCAGGCGCTCTTCTTCCTTGACCTTGAGAGTCTCGGCTTGCTCACGCGCCTGGATGGTTTCGATTTCGCGCTTCTGGCGTGCTTCGGCATCGGCCTGCTGGCGTTCCAGGGACAGGGTCGCCTCGCGGGTTTCGACGTTCTTCTTCTTGATCGCCAGCTCTTCGTTGCGCTCCAGCTCGTTGGTGATGACGTTCTGCGCAGCGGTCAGCTCGGTGATCTTGCGGATACCTTCGGCGTCGAGGATGTTGCTCGGGTCCAGCGAGTGCTTGGCCGTCTGCTCCAGGTAATCGATAGCCACGTCTTCCAGCACGTAGCCGTTGAGATCGTTGCCGATCACCTCGACGATACGATCACGAAACTCCTGGCGATTCTCGAACAGCTGGACGAAGTCGAACTGCTTGCCGACTGTCTTCAGTGCTTCGGAGAACTTGGCGTTGAACAGTTCGTTGACCGCTGCGCGGTCGGAGGCACGCTCCACGCCGATGGCCTTGGCCACCTTGAGCACGTCTTCCTGGGTCTCGTTGACACGCAGGTAGAAGGCCACGGTGATATCGGCGCGCATGTTGTCGCGGCAGATCAGACCGTCCTTGGCGCGGCGGTCGACTTCCAGGGTGATCAGGGAGATCTTCATGAACTCCTTGAGGTGGATCACCGGGTATACCAGCGAGCCGGTGAAATGCACCTTGGGGGTCGAGCTCATGTCGTTGACGATCAGCGCGGTGCCTTGCGGAACCTTGATATAAAAAGCCTTGAACAGGGCAATCAGGGCAATGATGAAGAGGACGACCAGCCCTGCCCCGACGATGAAGGGAATGACGTTTTCCATTACAGCTTTACTCCTTTGCTAGTTGTGCAGGCAGGTTCGGCATACCCTGCCTGCCCTCTGTTACGTACGGATGGTCGGCAGAGGCTAGACGCCTCGAAATTCTTCTTCGGTGATGACGCGATAGGCATGTTCGGCCGCCAGGTATTCGAGCAACACGACGCGGTCGCCGCGCTTGAAGCCCAGCGCCTCATCGGCACGTACCCGCAGGATCAAACCAGCGCCGCCATCTTCCAGCACCGCCTCACCATGACTGCTGGTGACACGACCACTGCGCACCACGGCCACCTGGCCCAGCACCGACTTGCTGCTGATCGCCTCGACCTTGTGGAACAGCGGCCGCAGCGGCCGACAGATCACCGCGCACAGCGGTGCAGCCAGCACGAAGGCGCCAGCGATGACCACCAGCCCCAGCGGGTAACGCAGAATGCCCAACGGCAGGTGACGCAACAGCCATAGCTCGATGAAGTAGCAGGCGAACCAGGCAAAGAAGAACAGCAGCGTCAGCACCAGGGTGACCGGTACGCCATCGAGTTTGAGTTTGTAGAGCAGGCCGGCGAGGCCTTCGGTCTGGCCGCTGCCTTCCATCACCGAATCGGCTTCGACGTCGAGCAAGTCGACCTCGAGCAGGCCGGCGGCAACCACCAGCCAGTAGATGACCGCCACGCACAGCAGAAAGCTGTAGATGGCGGTGGGGAATGACAGCGCTGTCTGCAGGAAGAGTTCCATTTATTCCTTTCCCTGATGTAGGGAAACGGGGCGCGAGCGCCCCGTCATTAACGCGAAAGTCGCGCAGCGACGCCCTCCTTGATGTCCTTCTCCCCCCGGGAGAAGGTGGCGCGCAGCGCCGGATGAGGGATGGCATGCCACGAAGGCTTTCATCATTCGGGATACCTCGCATGGCATGCCCGTTAGCAGAGCGATCAAGCCTTGGACTTGTCCTTGAGCCTGGCCAGCACGCTGTCGGCACTGGCGTTGTCGGCCTTGATGCCGGCCGCGCGCAGCTTGGCTTCCAGCGAATCGTCCGGCGCACTGGTAGCAGCCAGTTCGGCCGATGCCTCCATCTTCGCCGCGCGCTCGGCCTGCTTCTGCTTGATCCGCTCGAGCGACTCGACCGCCGTCTGCAGCTTGGCCTGCGAGCCACCATAACGCTGGGCCACGGCCATTTGCGCCTTCTGCACGCTTTCGGTGGCCTTGACCGTATCCACCTGCTGCTTGAGGCGCTTGATATTGCCCTCGGCCTGGGTCACGGCCTTGCGCAGTTGCGCCACGCTGGCGGCGAAACCTTCGGCCTGCTCACGTTCGCTGGCCTGCTCGACTTCCAGGTTGGCGATCTTCTCGGCGACTTCCTTGGCCAGGGTTTCGTTGCCCGCGTCCAGCGCCTTGAGCGCGTACTGTTCGTACTCGGCAATGCTCGCCGCGCTCTTGTTCACCTTGTCGCTGGCCAGCTTCTGCTTGGCCATGATCTCCGCCAGCGCTTCCTTGGACTTGCGCAGCTCGACATCGGCGTCACGGATTTCCTGATCGAGGATGCGCAGGGCCTGACTATCGACCACCGCCTCACCCACTTCATTGGCGCCGCCACGCAGCGCCGTCAGCATTTTGCTCCAGACATTCATCGTCTTCTCTCCTCTCAGGCACTGGTCTTGAGGAAGCCTTCATAGGCTTCGGTGGCCTTGATCACGTTGTCCGCCAACAGCTCGATCTCGAACACCACGTCGGACAGGGTCGAGGACGAACTCAGCGCACCGAACATGGTGTAGCAATCGCGCCCGTCGCCCATTTTTTCCAGGCCTATGGACGACAGCGGGAACAGCTTGTGGGTACGCAGTACCTCTTCGTTGAAGGCCGCCGCATCCTTGACGTCCGCTGCCGGCCAGAGCAGCGCCTCGACGATGATCTGCTCACCGAACACGGCGATGAACAGCGGCAGGTCGCCGTACTCACGCATAGTGATGTGCAGGCTGGCGTCAGCGCCTTGAATCAGCTCGATGCCGGCCTGACCACTTTGGAACAGTTCCGTTGCCGCCAGCGCTTCATGCAGCGCCTGGGCGGTCCAAACTTGAGGCATGCTCATACCCTCCTCCTTCTCCATCGAAGCCAGCAGCGACTGTGGCTGGCGCAGTTTGCGCTCGAACGCGACCAACAATGGCGCATGCTCGGGCAAGATCCAGACTTCCTTCTTGACCAACCCCTGCTCACGCAGACGCTGACGATAAAGACGCTGGTAATGGGCTGATGATTTGTTGTCCATGAATCGCAGCCTAGATCCTTACATGTGAACCGTAAAGTAATCACATGTAATAAATGTGATGCCGTTCGTCAGATCAGCGCGCAGGAGTCATCCTCGGCACAAAACGCCGAAGCATGCACAGAAATGGGAAAGAAGAGAGGCAGGCACTCAGGCTCATCCATGATTCGAGCAAAACGCTTCCATTCGCGAAGTGTCGGATTAAACATCAGGCGCTTTCATTGCGCACGGAAAAAAGCGCCAACCGGGTCGCAGTTAAGATCCCTACTCAGCCAACCCAGGAGACAGGCAGCGCCATGAATGAACTCCCACCGGCTGTACGCCAACTGCTGCATGCCAATCAACGCCAGGCAGCCATCGACCTGCTGAGCGAATACCTGGCCAACGACCAGAAAGAAGCCGAACGCCGTATCGATCAGTACCTGGAGGACGATCCACCCGTGCACCTGCGCGGCGCTGCCGTTGTCCGCGCCAGCCGCCTTAACGCCCTGATCTGGCTGATCCTGATCATCCTGATGGCGCTTTTGGCGCTGATCTTCGCCCTTTGAGCCGCACACAAACGAAACCGGCGCCACAAGGGCGCCGGTTGCGTCGAAGCAGAAACCTCAGAGCGGTTTGCCGCGATTACCATGAGCCGCGACGAACTGCTGCACGGTCTTCAGATCATTGGCCAACACCGTGCAACGCTCTTCGCGCTGGAACAGATCGGTCAGGTGCGCCGGCAGCGCCGGCACGGCATCGATCCCAGCCTTTTCCACCGCCTCGGGGAACTTGACCGGATGCGCGGTACCCAGCACCACCATGGGCGTCGCCAGGCTGCGGCGGCATTCACGCGCAGCACGCACACCGATGGCGGTATGCGGGTCGAGCAATTCGCCGCACTCCTTGTACACCTCGGTGATGGTCTCGCAGGTCTGCTCGTCGCTCACTGCCAGCGAATCGAACAACTTGCGCGCTTCGGTCCAGCGATCTTCGTCGACACTGAAACCGCCGCCCTGCTTGAAGCTGTCCATCAGACTGGCGATGGCCGCGCCGTTGCGGCCGTGCAGATCGAACAGCAGGCGCTCGAAGTTGGACGAGACCATGATGTCCATGGACGGCGACAGCGTCGCGTGCAGGGTTTCCTTGACGTACTGATTGCCGCTCATGAAGCGGTGCAGGATGTCATTGCGGTTGGTGGCGACGATCAGTTGGCTGACCGGCAGGCCCATGTTGCGCGCCAGGTAGCCGGCGAAGATGTCGCCGAAGTTGCCGGTCGGCACCGAGAAGGCGATGGAACGCGCCGGCGCGCCAAGCTGCAGCGCAGCGTGGAAGTAGTAGACGATCTGGGCCATGATCCGCGCCCAGTTGATCGAGTTGACCGCTACCAGACGTGTGCCCTTGAGGAAGCCCTGGTCGGCGAAGCTGGCCTTGACCATCTCCTGGCAGTCGTCGAAGTTACCTTCGATGGCGATGTTGTGGATGTTCTCACCCAAAATAGTGGTCATCTGCCGGCGCTGCACCTCGGACACACGGTTGTGCGGGTGCATGATGAAGATGTCGACGTTGTCGCAGGCCTTGCAGCCTTCGATGGCCGCCGAACCGGTGTCGCCGGAGGTAGCCCCCATGATCACCACGCGCTCACCGCGCTTGGCCAGTACGTGATCGAGCAGACGACCGAGCAGTTGCAGGGCGAAATCCTTGAACGCCAGGGTCGGGCCGTGGAACAGCTCCAGCACCCACTCGTTGCCGTTGAGCTGACGCAGCGGCGCGACAGCATTGTGCTCGAACACCCCGTAGGTTTCTTCGAGAATCTTCTTGAAGTCGGCATCGGCGATGGAACCGGCAACGAACGGGCGCATCACCCGGAAGGCCAGCTCGTGATAGGGCAGGCCCGCCCAGGAAGCGATTTCCTCGACGGTGAAGCGCGGCAGATTCTCCGGCACGTAGAGGCCACCGTCGCTGGCCAGACCAGCCAGCAGCACGTCTTCGAAATTCAGGGCCGGCGCCTGGCCGCGGGTACTGATATAGCGCATGGGATAAACCTTCGTTCTGCAGCACCCGCAGACCAGAGGCCTGCGGGTGGACACGGGATTAGTTGAGCTGTTCGACGCGCAGACGCACGACCGGCGAGGTCACGCCATCCAGCGCTTCCATGGCGGCGATGGCCTCGATGATACGCGCCTCGACCACACGGTGGGTCACGAGGATCATCGGCACCAGACCGTCCTGCTCCTCGACTTCCTTCTGCATGATCGACTCGATGTTGATGCCGCGCTCGGAGAGGATGCTCGCCACCTGCGCCAGCACACCCGGATGATCCTTGGCCTGGATGCGCAGGTAATAGGCGCTCTCGCACTCCTCGATGGGCAGGATCGGGTGATCGGACAGCGAATCCGGCTGGAAGGCCAGATGCGGCACACGGTTGGTCGGATCGGTGGTCAGCGCACGCACCACGTCCACCAGGTCGGCCACCACCGCCGAAGCGGTCGGCTCCATGCCGGCACCGGCACCGTAATAGAGGGTGCTGCCAACCGCATCGCCGTTGACCATCACTGCATTCATCACGCCGTTGACGTTGGCGATCAGGCGATCGGCCGGAATCAGCGTCGGGTGCACGCGCAGCTCGATGCCTGCATCGGTGCGGCGAGCGACACCCAGGTGCTTGATGCGATAGCCCAACGCCTCGGCATAGTTCACGTCGACCGTGGTCAGCTTGGTGATGCCCTCGGTGTAGGCTTTGTCGAATTGCAGCGGGATGCCGAAGGCGATGGACGCCAGGATGGTCAGCTTGTGCGCGGCATCGATGCCTTCTACGTCGAAGGTCGGGTCGGCCTCGGCATAACCCAGCGCCTGCGCTTCCTTGAGCACGTCTTCAAAGGCACGGCCCTTCTCGCGCATCTCGGTAAGGATGAAGTTACCGGTGCCGTTGATGATGCCGGCCAGCCAGTTGATGCGGTTGGCCGACAGGCCTTCGCGAATCGCCTTGATCACCGGGATGCCGCCGGCCACAGCCGCTTCGAAAGCGACGATCACGCCCTTCTCGCGCGCCTTGGCGAAGATCTCGTTACCGTGCACGGCGATCAGCGCCTTGTTGGCAGTGACCACATGCTTGCCGTTGTCGATGGCCTTGAGCACCAGCTCCTTGGCCAGGGTGTAGCCGCCGATCAGCTCGATAACGATGTCGATCTCGGGGTTGTTGACCAGCTCGAACACATCGCTGGTCATGGCAATGCCGGTGGTGTCGTACTGCGGCTTGGGCGAACGAATGGCGATCTGGGCAATCTCGATGCCGCGACCGGCGCGCCGAGTAATCTCCTCGGCATTGCGCTTGAGTACATTCAACGTACCGCCACCAACGGTGCCCAACCCACAGATGCCCACTTTGACCGGCTTCACACTCAATTCCCCATCAGCACTGCACGAAACGGCCGGAGCATGCCCCGGCCGCAGATAAAGAGCCGCACCTTACGAAGCGGCTGTTTGTTAGTCAATCCACCGTCAGTCGTTAGACTCCAGCGCAATCTTCGCTAGCTGCGGCGCCGGCTGGTAGCCCGGAATCATCTTGCCGTTGGCCAGAACGATGGCCGGCGTGCCATTGACCCCGATCATCTGACCGAGCTGGTACTGCTTGGCCACCGGGTTGTCGCAGGAAGCATCGGCCACCCCCTGGCGAGCCTTGGCGCGATTCATCGCGTCCTGCTGATCCTTGGCGCACCAGACGCTGACCAGCTCCTTGGCCGCCGGGCTGTTCAGCCCCTGACGCGGGAAGGCGACATAACGCACTTCGACACCCAGACGATTGAGCTCCGGCACTTCGCTATGGAGTTTCTGGCAATAGCCACAGTCGGTATCGGTGAACACGGTGATATGGGTCTTCGGCGCCTTCGGCGCGAACACCACCATTTCCTTGGCCGGAATGGCGTTGATCTGCTTAGCCACGGCGCGGCTTTCTTCGATCTCGGTCAGGTTCACGGCCTTGCCGTCCTTGACCTGAAACAGATAGCCCTGAATCAGGAACTGGCCATCAGCGCTGGTGTAAAGCTGACGACCGCCTTCCAGTTGAACCTGATAGACACCGGGCATCGGGCTCTCGGCAATGGCCTCGATCGGCAAGCTACCGTCGAGCGACTTCAGCGTCTGACGGATAACCTGATCGGGATCAGCCGCCAGAGTGACGCTGCTGCCCAGCGCGAGCGCCAGGGCAATGGAAATACGGGTCAGGGACATGAACACTCCTGTCGAACGACGGACCGGTGAAATCGCTACAGCCTACCACAGATGGCGTCCCAGACAGCCGACCAGCTAGCAGACGGCACATCAGCTGATCGCCAAACTCCTGAGAACGCTCAACCGCACCTCGACCGAAACACACCCTGGACCAGCGCTTATGCCAATGACCCGTAGCGCATATAGCAAAATCTTCCATGCATTTATATTGCGCACTAATGTTTTGCGCAATATAGTTCGCTCCGTGGAAACGGTTAGCGCACAAAAGATTAGCAAGCCAATCCATCACTACCCCACCGACAAGGATCAATGCCATGACTATCGAAAACGTTCTCTACCGTGCAACCGCTGAAGCCTTTGGTGGCCGTGAAGGCCGCGCTGTCTCTTCCGACGGCATCCTCGACATCGCCCTGTCCACCCCGAAAGAACTTGGTGGCGCTGGCGGTAACGGCACCAACCCGGAGCAGCTGTTCGCCGCCGGTTATTCCGCCTGCTTCCTCGGCGCCCTGAAATTCGTCGCCGCCCGCGACAAGCTGAGCATCCCGGCTGACACCTTCATCGAAGGCACCGTCGGCATCGGCGCCATCCCCACCGGCTTCGACATCGAGGTGGAACTGCGCATCAGCCTGCCCGGCCTGACCCAGGAAGCCGCACAAACCCTGGTGGATCGCGCGCACATCGTTTGCCCGTACTCCAACGCCACCCGCGGCAACATCGACGTCACCTTGACCATCGTCTGACAGTTAGCAGCCAGCGCTTGCGGCCACAGCCCGAGCGCAGCCCCAAGAGGAGAACCACCATGAAAACCCGCACCCTGTTCGCCACCGCCCTGACTGCCCTCGCGCTCAGCGCGTCGCTCACCACCCTCGCCCACAGCGCCGAGGCCACGCCCTACCGCTACGGCCAGAACCTGGATATCGCCAAGGTGATTTCTATCGACGAGCCCAACAGCTCGCAGTGCGAAGTGGTCACGGCAACGATGACCTACCGCAACAGCGCGGGTGACGTGGAAGTGCTCGATTACAAACAGCTTTCCAGCGCCTGCGCTAGCCAGAGCTGATCGACAAGAACAACTCGATGCCCGAGTCGAAGCAATTGAATAAAACCAAACCCCGCACCGGCAACGGTGGCGGGGTTTGGTGTTTTCAGACGTCAGCCGCGCGGGTGGTGCTGCGCGTGCAGCTCCTGCAAGCGTGCACGTGCAATGTGGGTGTAGATCTGCGTGGTGGACAGATCACTGTGACCCAGCAGCATCTGCACCACCCGCAGATCGGCGCCGTGATTGAGCAGATGCGTGGCAAAGGCGTGGCGCAATGTGTGTGGCGACAACGCCTTGCTGATGCCTGCGACCTGGGCCTGATGCTTGATACGATGCCAGAAGGTCTGCCGAGTCATCTGCTCGCCACGCAGACTGGGAAACAGCACATCGCTGGGTTTGCCGCCCAGCAACAGCGGACGCGCCTCGCGCATGTAGCGCTCGATCCAGGCAATAGCCTCTTCACCCAACGGCACAAGACGCTCCTTGCTGCCTTTACCGAACACCCGCAACACGCCCTGACGCAGATTGACCTGCTCCAGCGTCAGACCGACCAGTTCGCTGACACGCAAACCGCAGGCGTAGAGCACCTCGAGCATGGCGCGATCACGCAGGCCGATGGGGTCATCCAGGTCCGGCGCCTGCAGCAACGCCTCGACATCCGCTTCGGACAGTGACTTGGGCAGTGGCCGACCGATCTGCGGCAACTCGATCTGCAAGGTCGGATCTTCACTGATCAGCGTTTCGCGCAGCAAAAAACGGTAGAAGCCACGCACCCCTGAGAGAAAACGCGCCGTGGAACGAGCCTGATAGCCCTGCTCCAGACGCCAGGCCAGATGATCGAGAATGGCCTCGCGACCGACATGCTGCAGTGCCAGGCCGCGCCCATCGAGCCAGGCATTGAAGTGCTCCAGATCACTGCGATAGGCAGCCTGAGTGTGGGCCGAAAGGCCCTTTTCCAACCACAACGCCTCAAGGAAGCGCTCGATTAGAGGGTGAGTCAGCGCAGGCATCGATTGACCTTCAATTACACGGCAGGCAAGTGTTCCACAGCCTACACCCGACGCACCAGCAGGCCAGCCTGACGATCAGACAGGCATCTGACTAGCTAACGAAGCCCGGCAAGACCGGCACCGGCTTCTGCTGATCATCGACGGCGACGAAACTGAAACTACCGCTGATCGCCCGCTCGCGCCCCTCCTGATACAGCCCCTCGACGAACACCTCGACCTCCACCTTGAGGCTGGTGTTGCCCACCTTGATCACCCGCCCGACCAACTCGACGATGGAGCCGGCCGGTATCGCATGCTTGAAATCGATGCGATCACTGGACACCGTCACCAACGGCAAACGACAGAAACGCGTGGCAGCGATGAACGACACTTCGTCCATCCAGGCCAGCGCGGTGCCGCCGAAGAGGGTGTTGTGATGATTGGTGGTCGGCGGAAACACCGCCTTGGTCACGCGGGTTTCCGACAGCGCGATGCGCCGCTGAATCTCTTGCTCTCTTGGGGTCATGCCATTACCACTGATGATTACTGGAGGCCAGAAACGACAAAAGCAGCCCTTAGGCTGCTTTTGTCAGAGAAGCGTCCGAACTTAGGACAGCTTTTCCTTGATGCGCGCGGCTTTGCCGGACAGATCGCGCAGGTAGTACAGCTTGGCTTTGCGCACGTCACCGCGACGCTTGACTGCCAGGCTGTCGACCAGCGGGCTGTAGGTCTGGAAGGTACGCTCAACGCCAACACCGCTGGAGATCTTGCGCACGGTGAAGGCGCTGTTCAGGCCGCGGTTACGCTTGGCGATAACGACGCCTTCGAAGGCCTGCAGACGCTGACGGTCGCCTTCCTTTACTTTCACTTGTACGACTACGGTGTCGCCCGGGGCGAAAGTCGGGATTTCTTTGTTCATCTGCTCAGCTTCGAGCATCTGGATAATCTTGTTGGTCATGCTGCGCTCCTAAGACAAGCCTCCCGGCCCATCATCGATACGTTAACTATCGTCCCGCTGGCGGATGTATTCCTCCAGCAGCTTCTTCTCTTCTCCAGAAAGCGAGCGGCTATCCAGAAGATCAGCGCGACGTTCCCAGGTCCGACCAAGGGACTGCTGCAAACGCCAGCGCCGGATGTGTTCGTGGTTGCCACTAAGCAACACTTCGGGAACACGTTTATCCGCATACACCTCCGGGCGGGTGTAGTGCGGGCAGTCGAGCAGGCCATCCGTAAAGGAGTCCTCCTCGGCCGAATCGGCATGACCCAATGCACCAGGCAAAAGGCGCGTCACCGCATCGATCAGCACCATGGCCGGCAGCTCACCGCCGGACAGGACGTAGTCACCAATCGACCATTCCTCATCGACATGCGTTTCGATGAAACGCTCGTCGATGCCTTCATAACGACCAGCAATCAGGATCAATGCATCCTCCTGTGCCAGCTCGCGGACCGCCGCCTGATTCAGGCTGCGCCCCTGCGGCGAGAGGTAGATCACCTTCGCCGTCTCTCCCGCGGCTTGCTTGGCACTGGCCAAGGCATCCTCGAGAGGCTTGATCTTCATCACCATCCCCGGACCACCGCCGAAGGGGCGGTCATCCACCGTGTGGTGACGATCGGTCGTGTAGTCTCGCGGATTCCAGCAATTGAGCTTGAGCAGCTCCTGCTTGACCGCACGACTGGTGATGCCGTACTCGCCGATGGCGGCAAACATTTCCGGAAACAGGGTGATGACTTCTACGCGCATGAGCCTTAGAAATCCGCATCCCAGTCGACCCGCATCTCGCCAGCTGCCAGGTCGATCGAAAGCACGCACTGCCCGGTGTAGGGCAACAGACGCTCGCGATCATCCAGACTGCCCGCGCAGGGCTTGACCACCATCACATCGTTGGCACCGGTTTCGAACAAGTGGTCGACCACACCGAGCAGTTGCTCTGCCTGATCAATGACCTTCAAGCCCTGTAACTGGTACCAATAGAACTCGCCATCTTCCAGCTCCGGCAGCTCGCTACGCGGCACGCAAATCTCAAAACCGGCGTAAGTACGCGCGATTTCTCGATCATCCAGACCTTTCAACTTGGCTACCAGCACCTTGCCCTGAAGGCGGCCGCTGGCCAGTTCCACTTTCTTTACCTCACCGTCACGCTTGAGCGTCCAGTTGCGGTAATCGAGCACGTTATCGATGGGATCGGTAAAGGAGTACACCTTCACTTCACCCTTGACGCCGTGCACCGAAACAATCTTGCCGAGAACGATCAGATCCTCGGCGACGGCCGGCGTCGTACTCATAAAGATGCTTAGGCAGCAGCCTTGGCAGCTTCCTTGAGCAGCTGAGCAACACGCTCAGACGGCTGAGCGCCCTGGCCCAGCCAGTAGGTCGCACGCTCTTGGTCGACGGAAAGACGCACTTCGCCACCAGCAGCGATCGGGTTGAAGAAACCGATACGCTCAACGAAACGACCATCGCGCGCATTGCGGCTGTTGGTCACGGTCAGGTGGTAGAAGGGGCGCTTTTTGGAGCCGCCACGAGCAAGACGGATGGTTACCATGTGAACATCGTTCCTATAGTCGGTGCTAACTTGAGGCACACATTAAAAATGGGCCTAGGCCCGAAAGGCCGCATATTTTAAGGATTATGCGGCGGTTTGCAAATCTCTTTTTCCGGACGGCCATCGGCCGGGGTACAGGCCTCAGAATTTCGGCATTCCGCCGGCACCTGGAAGCATGCCACCCATGCCGCGCATCATCTTGGCCATACCGCCCTTGGCGGTGAATTTCTTCATCATCTTCTGCATCTGCTTGTGCTGCTTGATCAAGCGACCGATGTCCTGCACCTGGGTACCGGAGCCCATAGCGATGCGGCGCTTGCGCGAGCCGCTGATGATGTCCGGATCGCGGCGCTCGGCCGGCGTCATCGAGTTGATGATCGCCTCCATCTGCTTGAACTGCTTCTCGGCTGCGCCCTGGGCGCTGCCCATCTGCGACAGGTTGACGCCACCGATGGACGGCAGCTTGTCCATCAGGCCGCCGAGGCCGCCCATGTTCTTCATCTGCTGCAGCTGATCACGGAAGTCTTCGAGATCGAAGCCCTTGCCCTTCTTCAGCTTCTTGGTGAGTTTCTCGGCCTTCTCGCGATCGAGGGTCTGCTCGGCCTGCTCGATCAGGCTGAGCACGTCACCCATGCCGAGAATGCGCGAGGCGATACGGTCCGGGTGGAAGGGCTCGAGCGCGTCGCTCTTCTCGCCCATACCGATGAACTTGATCGGCTTGCCGGTGATATGGCGCACGGACAAGGCAGCGCCACCACGCGCATCGCCGTCGACCTTGGTCAGCACTACACCGGTCAGCGGCAACGCTTCGCCGAACGCCTTGGCGGTGTTGGCGGCGTCCTGGCCGGTCATGGCGTCGACCACGAACAGCGTTTCGACCGGCTTGACAGCTGCGTGCAGCGCCTGGATCTCGGCCATCATCTCGGCATCAACGGCCAGGCGACCGGCGGTATCGAGGATGACCACATCGATGAATTTCAGCTTGGCTTCACGAATCGCTGCGTTGGCGATATCCACCGGCTTCTGGCTGGCATCGGAGGGGAAGAATGTCACCCCGAGATCTCCCGCCAGGGTTTCCAACTGCTTGATCGCCGCCGGGCGATAGACGTCAGCCGAGACCAGCAACACCGACTTCTTCTTGCGCTCCTTGAGGAACTTGGCCAGCTTGCCGGCGGTGGTGGTCTTGCCCGCACCCTGCAGGCCGGCCATCAGTACCACGGCAGGCGGGGCTGCATTGAGCGCCAGGTCTTCATTGGCAGCGCCCATCAGCTCTTCCAGCTCGGCGCGGACGATCTTCACGAAAGCCTGCCCCGGCGTCAGGCTCTTGGAGACTTCGGTACCAACGGCGCGATCCTTGACCTTGCCGACGAAGTCCTTGACCACCGGCAGAGCCACGTCGGCCTCGAGCAGGGCCATGCGCACTTCGCGCAGCGTATCCTTGATGTTGTCTTCGGTCAGCTTGGCCTTGCCCGTGACATTACGCAGCGTCTGGGACAGGCGATCGGTAAGATTTTCGAACATGCGCGTTCCTTCGATAGGGGCGACCCGGCGCGCCGGGTGTGCGACAGGCGGCGGATTATAGCGAAGTCGCCGAGCTGCCGACACCGCCGGCGGTCTTTCGTGCTGACGCCCTTCTGTGCCACACTCAGCGCCTTTCGGGCCCGCCTTACACGGATTTATGCACCCTCTGTTGCCCAGCCTCGCCGCCGCACTCCTCTACGCTGGCGCCGCCGCTTACCAAGGACTGCGCCTTACGCAGCGCAGCATCCCCGACAAACGCCTGCTGGCGTCGCTTGGTGCGCTCGCCTTGTGCCTGCATGTCGTCAGCCTGTTCTTCCAGCTGTATGACGTACACGGCCTCAACCTGGACTTTTTCAATGCGGCCAGCCTGATCGCCTGCGCGGTCATCGGCCTGATTCTGCTGGCCTGCCTGCGCATACCGGTGGAAAACCTGCTGCTACTCCTGTTCCCGCTCGGCACGCTGACCGTACTGGCAGCGCAGTTCATGCCCAGCGGCACCATCAATCCGATCAACGAGCACCCTGGCATCCTCGCCCACATCCTGTTCTCGATCCTGGCCTACGGCATGCTCACCATCGCCGTGTTCCAGTCGATCCTGTTGCTGCTGCAGGACCATCAGCTCAAGCACAAGCACCCGTCCGGGCTGATTCGCAACTTTCCACCGCTGCAGACCATGGAGAGTCTGCTGTTCGGTTTCCTCTTCGCCGGCTGGCTGCTCTTGTCGTTGTCGCTGCTGTCCGGCGCGCTGTACATCGACGACCTGTTCGCTCAGCACCTGGCACACAAGACCATTCTTTCCTGCTTCGCCTGGGTGGTTTTCGCTGTGCTGCTGTGGGGGCGCCACCAGCTCGGCTGGCGCGGCCACAAGGCCATTCGCTGGACCCTCGTCGGGTTCTGCCTGCTGATGCTGGCCTATTTCGGCAGCAAGCTGGTACGCGAATTCATCCTGCACATCTGAGGCAGACCTCGTGGACGACCTACATTCGAGCTACCTGCTCGGCCTGCTGATTTTCCTCATTCTCTGCTCGGCGTTCTTCTCCAGCTCCGAGACCGGCATGCTCAGCCTCAACCGCTACCGGCTCAAACACCTGGCCAAGGAAGGGCACAGCGGCGCCAAGCGCGTCATTCGCCTGCTGGATCGCCCGGATCGCCTGCTCGGCACCATCCTGGTCGGCAACAACGTGGTCAACATCCTCGCCGCCTCCATCGCCACGGTGCTGGCGGTGGACATGTGGGGTGAAGCCGGTATCGCCATTGCCACGGCAGGCCTGACCATCATCGTGCTGATCTTCGGTGAAATCACGCCCAAGACCCTGGCTGCACTGCGCCCGGAACTGGTGGCCTTCCCCGCCAGTCGCCTGCTCAGCCTGCTGCTGCGCGTACTCTACCCGGTGGTGTGGCTGACCAGCGTGATCAGCAACGGTCTGCTGCGCCTGTTCGGCATCGACCCGGCGCAACGCGCCAGCGACAGTCTTTCCACCGAGGAACTGCGCAGCGTGGTGCGTGAGTCCGGCTCGGAACTGCCGACGAACCGCCAGAGCATGCTGCTGAGCATCCTCGACCTCGAACGGGTGACGGTGGACGACATCATGATCCCGCGCAACGAGGTGGCCGGCATCGACCTGGACGACGACCTGGAGAGCATCGTCGACCAGCTGCGCACCACCCCGCACACCCGCCTGCCGGTGTTTCGTGGCGACATCAATCAGATCGAAGGCGTGGTGCACATGCGCCAGATCGCCCGCCTGCTGAGCCACAACCAGCTGACCAAGGAGTCGTTGCTGGCAGCCTGCAACGAGCCTTATTTCATCCCGGAAAACACCCCCCTGGCGACCCAGCTGATCAACTTCCAGAAGCACAAGCGGCGCATCGGCATCGTCGTCGACGAATATGGCGACGTGATCGGTATCGTCACTCTGGAAGACATCCTCGAAGAGATCGTCGGCGACTTCAGCAACCAGGACATCCTGCGCAGCCCCGATATCCACCCGCAGGAAGATGGCACCTTGGTCATCGACGGCGCCGCCTACATTCGCGAAGTGAACAAGACACTCGGCTGGCATCTGCCCAGCGACGGCCCCAAGACCCTCAACGGCCTGATCACCGAAGCCCTGGAGAGCATTCCGGACAGCAGCGTTTGCCTGAAGATCGGCCCCTACCGTCTGGAGATTCTCCAGGCAGCGGAAAACCGGGTGAAGAGCGTGCGCGTCTGGCAGGTGGCAAAGGTCAAAGCGGACGAAGCAGCTCCGGAGTGAGGCGTTCGGCCAGGCCTGCAGCCCATTGCCGATAGCCCAATGCCGACGGGTGATAGCCATCCTCGGCCAGATAATGCGCCTCGAACGGCAGGTCCAGCACGCAGTGCAGCACGCCCAGCCGCTGCGCCAGGCCCTGCAACTCACGATCCAGCAAGCTGGCCCGCCAGCCCATCAACTGCCGCAACAACCACGGCAAGGCGCTGAAATGCTGCAACGGCGGCACGCCGCTAAACACCACGCGACAGCCCCGCTCGCCCAATACATCTGCCATCGCGGCGAGCGCCTGCAGCCAGCGCTTGCTCGGCGTGAGGTGCGTGGTGTCATTGACGCCGAATACCAGCAGCGCCAGGTCGGCCGGCTCCGCCAATGCCAGCGGCAACAGGCGTTCATGCGCCTCGGAGGCGGTGATGCCATTCTCGCCACAGGCGCGCCAGCGTACCGGCCGCCCCAGGCGCTCGGCCAGGGCCACTGCCAGACAATTCGCCAGGGACTGATCGAAGTGCGCGACACCAACGCCCGCCACGGTCGACTCACCGATCAGCAGCAGGCGTAACGGCTCACCCGGTAAATGCGCGGCAGCGGTGCCGCTTGGCTCGCCCTGCGCAACCGGCAGACGCAATGCCGTGCGCCGGGTATGCAGGGCCAGAGGCAGCGCCAATGGCAGCAGTGGCACAGTCGCCAGCCACCACAGCGCATGCCGACTCACAACTGGACGAGAACCGCTTGCGCGCTGCGCAGCGCCTTGGCGCGAGCAGCCTCGATGGACTCGTCACGCGCCAGCGCCACGCCCATGCGGCGCTGGCCTTTGACTTCGGGTTTGCCGAACAGGCGCAGCGCCGTGTCTTGCTCGCTCAGCGCGGCGCCGAGGTTGGCGAAGCTGGCCTGCTGTGAATCGCCCTCCACCAGAATCACCGCCGAGGCCGACGGGCCCATCTGGCGGATCACTGGAATCGGCAGGCCGAGAATGGCGCGGGCATGCAGGGCGAACTCGGACAGCTCCTGGGAGATCAGCGTCACCAGGCCGGTGTCGTGCGGGCGCGGCGAGACTTCGCTGAACCATACCTGGTCGCCCTTGACGAACAGCTCGACGCCGAACAGACCACGGCCGCCCAGCGCCTCGGTTACCGCCAGCGCCACGCGCTCGGACTCGGCCAGTGCCTTCGGGCTCATCGGCTGCGGCTGCCAGGACTCCTGGTAGTCGCCGTTCTCCTGACGGTGGCCGATCGGCGCACAGAAGCTGGTGCCACCGACATGACGCACGGTGAGCAGGGTGATTTCGTAGTCGAAGTCGATGAAACCCTCGACGATCACCCGCCCCTTGCCGGCACGGCCGCCTTCCTGGGCGTAGTCCCAGGCGCGCTGCAGGTCGGCGTCGCTCTTGAGTACGCTCTGGCCCTTGCCGGAGGAGCTCATGATCGGCTTGACCACGCAGGGGTAGCCGACGGATTTCACCGCCGCGGTGTAGTCCTCGAAGGTGTCGGAGAAATGGTACGGCGAGGTGGGCAGGCCCAGTTCCTCGGCCGCCAGACGACGAATGCCTTCGCGGTTCATGGTCAGCTGCGCGGCACGCGCGGTCGGCACCACGTTGAAGCCTTCGGCCTCCAGCTCGACCAGAGTGGCAGTGGCGATGGCTTCAATTTCCGGGACGATGTAGTGCGGCTGCTCTTTCTCGATCACTGCACGCAACGCTGCGCCATCGAGCATGTCGATGACGTGGCTACGATGTGCCACCTGCATGGCCGGCGCATTGGCGTAACGGTCGACACCGATGACTTCGCAGCCCAGGCGCTGCAGCTCGATCACCACTTCCTTGCCGAGCTCGCCGCAGCCACACAGCAGTACACGGGTCGCGGAGGACGACAAAGGGGTTCCAATACGGGGCATGAGTGTTCCTCGAACAGTGAATCAGGAAGTCATTAAGAGACCGGAAGCACGGGCGCGCTCCAGGCAGCGTTGCAGTACCTCGCGGCGCTCGGCATTGTCCATGCGGCCCCAGCGGGTGATTTCGGCGACGGTACGCTGACAACCAATGCAGACATCCTGCTCATCCAGCGCGCAGACATGCACGCAGGGCGAACGCACCGGTTTTTCTACATCACTCATCGTCATCAGGTACCAACTCACGGGAATAGCGCTGCGCATTATGAACGTAATGAGCGGCGCTGGCCTCCAGCATCTTCTTCTGCGCCTCGGTCAGCTCGCGCACCACCTTGCCGGGGCTGCCCATGACCAGGCTGCCATCGGGAATCTCCTTGCCTTCGGGGATCAGGCTGTTGGCGCCGATGATGCAGTACTTGCCGATCCTGGCCCCGTTGAGGATCACCGCATTGATGCCGATCAGGCTGTAATCGTCCACCGTGCAGCCATGCATCATCACGTTGTGGCCGACGGTGACACCCTTGCCCAGGGTCAGCGGAAACCCCATGTCGGTGTGCATGACGCTGCCGTCCTGCACGTTGCTGTTTTCGCCGATATGGATCAGTTCGTTGTCGCCGCGCAGCACGGCACCGAACCAGACGCTGGCACCGGCCTCCAGGCGGACCTTGCCGATCAGGTCGGCACTTGGCGCGACCCAGCTATCAGGATGGGCGTCGACACGGGAGCTTCCCAGGCGGTATTTCATGCTCGTCAGTCCTCGGCGCTTCAGCGCAGGTGTATGAAGTGTTCGGGCGGCTGGTGCAGAGCGATCTGCGCATCATCGAAGACCAGGTTGACCAGTTCCACCACCATGATCGCCGTGAGCCCCCAGATGCGGTATTCGCCATAGGTGTAGGACGGCACGTACCAGCTGCGCCCGAGGTAATCGATGCGATGGGTCATCTCGCGCGGGTCGCTGCGGAAGAACTCCAGCGGCACCGAGAATACCGAGGCGATCTCGGCGTCGTTGGCCTTGTACTCGACATAATCCGGCACCAGCCCGACGTAGGGCGTGACCTGAATGCCGTGGCGTGAGACCAGGCTGCTGAGCGGCCCGACTACTTCCACCAAGCCGGGTGGCAGACCTATTTCCTCTTCGGCTTCGCGCAGCGCTGTGTCCACCAGATCGCGATCTTCCGGGTCGCGCCGGCCACCGGGAAAGGCGACCTCGCCACCGTGGGTCGACAAACCGCTGGCGCGCAGAGTCAGCACCAGCTCAGGTTCATCACTGCGGGTAATCGGGACCAGCACCGCCGCCTCGGGGAAGCTGCGCTCGGTCTCCAGAGGACGCGGACTGTAGCCGCGCACACGATGGAGCAAGTCGTCCAGCATGGGCATACTCGGAGTCTTGTTTTGCCGGGCATCATGGCATGAAAGCAGGCGGGCGCCCAACCCCGACGACAGGACAGGCTGGCCGCAATAGCGGGCTTGCCGGCCACCTCTCAGCCGGCCAAGATAACGCCAGAAAAAGAGGAGCGGGCATGAAATTCTGCAGTCAGTGCGGCAACCCCGTCACGCGCATTATCCCGGCTGGCGACAACCGCATGCGCCATGTCTGCGCTCACTGCGCCACCGTGCATTACGAAAACCCGCGTATCGTCGCTGGCTGCCTGCCCGTATGGCGCGACCAGGTGCTGCTGTGCCGCCGCGCCATCGAGCCGCGCCGTGGCTATTGGACGTTGCCGGCCGGCTTCATGGAAAACGGCGAGACCATCGAGCAGGCCGCCGCCCGCGAAACCCTCGAAGAAGCCTGCGCCCGCGTGCGCGATCTCAGCCTCTACACCCTGTTCGACCTGCCGCACATCAGCCAGGTGTACATGATGTTTCGCGCCGAGCTGGTCGATCTGGATTTCGCCGTGGGCGAAGAGAGCCTGGAGGTGCGACTGTTTACAGAAAGCGAAATCCCTTGGTCAGAGCTGGCTTTCCCGACCATAGGCCGTACCTTAGAATGCTTCTTCGCCGACCGTCGGCAAAATCTCTTTCCGGTACGCAATGAGCCACTCGAAGCACTGCGTGCCCATTACACACCCCGTTGACCCTTGCGGACGTTCCCGATGCGTTGGTTGTTGCCCCTGCTTTGCCTGACTCTCAGCTTCAACGCCCTGGCCAGCGCCACGCCAGCGACCAGCAGCCGCACCGTGGACAAGGTGCTGGTACTCAAGGCCGAGCGCAAACTGCACCTGCAACAACGCGGCGAGACCATCAAGTCCTACCGCATTTCGCTGGGCAAACAGCCCAGCGGCGCCAAGCAGCGCGAAGGCGATCTGCGCACACCGGAAGGCTTCTACTGGATCGACTGGCGCAAGCCGAGCGACAAGTACCAACTATCGCTGCACATCTCCTACCCCAACGCCCGCGATCTGGCTCGCGCCAAGGAAGCCGGGGTGCCGCCGGGCAGCATGATCATGATCCACGGCACGCCGCTGGATGAGGAATACCCGGAGTGGTTCTTCCACACCCTGGACTGGACAGAAGGCTGCATCGCCATGAAGAACGACGACATGCGCGAGGTATGGAGCCTGGTCAAGGATGGGACGCTGATCGAAATCAGGCCCTGAGCCAGACACTGAATCGCCCGTTGAACCTGTAGGAGCGGCGCCCCGCCGCGAACCCGTGCCGCAAGGGAGGTGAGAAGCTTCGCCCCGAGGCGGGGCTCCTACGAAGGGCTGCGTTGCAGGCCTTAGCTGAGGTGATTCAGAACTGCAGATCGGACAAGCGCCAGACATCGAAGGCCGGTGTTTCGTAAGGATGACTCTTCTTCAGTGCCTTCACGGCATCGTGGATCAACTCGTCGGCAACGACCATTTCCACCTTCCACTCGGCAACCTGCTCGACGCTGCCAACCTGACCGATAAACGGCTGGCTACCTTCCAGAGCGCGGAACTGACCTTGGCCCAACACCTGCCAGCAGCAGTTGTCGTAAAGCCCGATGCGCCCGCCGCCGGCTGCGAACACCGCCTTTTTCACCGGCTCCAGATGGGCTTCCGGCACATAGAAACACAGTTTGTACATCAAGTTCTCCGCAGATGGGCAACCGAACAACAGACAAGCCATGACACCAATATGATGTCATTTCGCCATGGAGTTGTCTTGAGATCGCCCGCACAAATCCATACGCAGCATTAAAACGATTCTCTGCTTTCGACTCAGGCGACGGGCGTGGCGTTCTCAGCGACCGCTGAAAAAGCGCCGCCATTTGTCGGCCAGACCGGTGGCCGGCGGGCTGTGACTGCCATCGCAGTAGGGCAGGTTTGCGGATCGGCTACAGCGGCATAGCAGCAGACGCTGCTCGCGCTCGGGCTGCAGAATCAGAGACTGGACGCAGTCGGGTGTGCAGTTCGGCATGTCGGGAGAATGCCCGCAGTGGCATAGATGATGAGTTTCGCCAGGCCTGACTAGGCGAACTTCGGGGAGGACGGGGAGAGGATCATCGGCCATGGTTGGGCCTGTGTAGCCCGGATGGAATCCGGGTTAGTGGTGTGAGGGAAACTGCCCCGGATTGCATCCGGGCTACGCGCCCTGCACCCTCTCCCGCTTGCGGGAGAGGGCCAGCAGAAAGCTGGTGCGCGGCCGCTTTTGCCCTCTCCCGCCCTTCGGGCACCCTCTCCCAATGGGAGAGGGTCAGCAGAAGGCCGCTACGCGGCCGCTATTAATCCACCCACACTCGGGCGTTGCGGAACATGCGCATCCAGCCGCCGTCTTCCTGCCACTCGTCCGGACGCCAGGAGTTCTGTACGGCGCGGAATACCCGCTCCGGGTGCGGCATCATGATGGTGACGCGACCGTCGCGGCTGGTCAGGCCGGTGATGCCACGCGGCGAACCGTTGGGGTTGGCCGGGTAGGCTTCGGTGACCTTGCCGTGGTTGTCGACGTAACGCAGGGCCACGGTGCCGGACAGATCGGCCTCCAGCAGCGCCTCCTCGCTCTCGAACTCGGCATGACCTTCACCGTGAGCGATGGCGATCGGCATGCGCGAACCGGCCATGCCCTGCAGGAAGATCGATGCCGACTCCTGGATCTGCACCATGGCCACGCGCGCTTCGAACTGCTCGGAGCGGTTGCGCACGAAGTGCGGCCAGAACTCGGTACCCGGGATCAGCTCGTGCAGGTTGCTCATCATCTGGCAGCCGTTGCACACGCCGAGGGCGAAGCTGTCGCGCCGCTCGAAGAAACCCTGGAAGGCATCGCGGGCGCGAGCGTTGAACAGCACCGACTTGGCCCAGCCTTCACCGGCGCCGAGCACGTCGCCGTAGGAGAAGCCGCCGCAGGCCACCAGGCCTTTGAACTCTTCCAGGCTGACGCGACCGGCGAGGATGTCACTCATATGCACGTCGATGGCGGAGAAACCGGCACGGTCGAACGCGGCGGCCATTTCCACCTGGCCGTTGACGCCCTGCTCACGCAGGATCGCCACCTGCGGACGCACGCCCTTCTTGATGTAAGGCGCAGCGATGTCCTGATTGACGTCGAAGCCGAGCTTGATCGACAGACCGGGATTGTCTTCTTCCAACAGCAGGTCGAACTCCTGATCCGCGCCCTGCGCGTTATCGCGCAGACGCTGGATGCGGTAGCTGGTCTCGGCCCACTGACGCTGCAGCAGACGGCGCTCACCGGCGAACACCGGTTCGCCATTGAAGCTGATGCTGACCTCGCCGTTGTTCACGGCCTGGCCAATCACGGCCACGCAGTCGTCCAGACCGGCGGCGCTGAACTGCGCCAGCACTTCCGGAGTGGCGTCCTGGCGCACCTGGATCACCGCACCCAGCTCTTCGTTGAACAGCACCGCTGGCAGCTCGGAGGCCTCGTCAGCCAGCGCGTCGAGGTTCAGCGACAGGCCGCAGTGACCGGCGAAGGCCATTTCCAGCACGGTGGTCAGCAGACCGCCATCGGAACGGTCGTGGTAAGCCAACAGGTGGCCGTCGGCATTCAGGCCCTGGATCACGGCGAAGAAGGCCTTGAGGTCTTCGGCGTCGTCGAGGTCCGGCACCTGCTGGCCGATCTGCGCATAGACCTGCGCCAGGATCGAGGCGCCCATGCGGTTCTGACCGCGACCGAGGTCGATCAGAATCAGATCGGTCTCGCCCTTGTCCATGCGCAGTTGCGGGGTCAGGGTCTGACGGATGTCCTGCACCGGAGCGAAACCGGTGATCACCAGCGACAACGGCGCAGTCACGCTCTTGTCGACGCCCTCTTCCTGCCAGCGGGTTTTCATGGACATGGAGTCCTTGCCCACCGGAATGGTAATGCCCAGCGCCGGGCACAGCTCCATACCGACAGCCTTGACGGTGTCATACAGGCGGGCGTCTTCGCCCGGGTGGCCGGCAGCCGCCATCCAGTTGGCCGACAGTTTGATGTCGGAGATTTTCTCGATGCGTGCAGCGGCCAGGTTGGTAACGGTCTCACCCACCGCCATGCGCCCGGAAGCCGGTGCGTCGAGCAGCGCCAGCGGCGTGCGCTCGCCCATGGCCATGGCTTCACCGGTGTAGACGTCGAAGCTGGTGGCGGTAACGGCGCAGTCGGCCACCGGCACCTGCCACGGACCGACCATCTGGTCGCGAGCAACCAGACCGGTGATGGTGCGGTCGCCGATGGTGATCAGGAAGCTCTTGCTGGCCACGGCCGGGTGATGCAGCACACGACCCAGGGCTTCTTCGATATCGACGCTGGCGGCGCTGAAATCATCGCCCTGCTCGGCTTCGCGGCTGACACTGCGGTGCATGCGCGGCGGTTTGCCCAGCAGCACTTCCAACGGCATGTCCACCGGGGTGTTGCTAAAGTGGCTGTCGGTCACTGTCAGGTGCGGCTCTGCAGTAGCCTCGCCGACTACAGCGAACGGGCAGCGCTCACGCTCGCAGATGGCCTTGAAACGCTCGAAGTCGGCAGCGTCGACGGACAGGACGTAACGCTCCTGCGACTCGTTGCACCAGATTTCGTGCGGAGCCATACCCGGCTCATCGTTGGGCACGTTACGCAGCTCGAAACGGCCACCGCGACCGCCGTCGTTGATCAGTTCCGGCAGGGCATTGGAGATACCACCGGCGCCGACGTCGTGGATGAACTTGATCGGGTTGGCCTCGCCCAGCTGCCAGCAGCGGTCGATGACCTCCTGGCAACGGCGTTCCATTTCCGGGTTCTCGCGCTGCACCGAGGCAAAATCCAGATCGGCCGAGCTGGCACCGGTGGCCATCGACGAGGCGGCGCCGCCGCCCAGGCCGATGAGCATGGCCGGGCCGCCGAGCACGATCAGCTTGGCGCCGACCGAGATCTCGCCCTTCTGTACGTGGTTCTCGCGGATGTTGCCGAGACCGCCGGCGAGCATGATCGGCTTGTGGTAGCCACGCACTTCCTCACCGCGCGGGCTGCTGACAGCCTGCTCGAAGGTACGGAAGTAGCCATTGAGTGCCGGACGACCGAACTCGTTGTTGAACGCGGCGCCGCCCAGCGGGCCTTCGATCATGATGTCCAGCGCGCTGACGATGCGCTCGGGCTTGCCGTAGGGCTTTTCCCAGGGCTGGAGGAAATCGGGGATGTTCAGGTTGGAGACCGAGAAACCGGTCAGGCCGGCCTTCGGCTTGGCACCACGGCCGGTAGCGCCTTCGTCACGAATCTCACCACCGGAGCCGGTGGACGCGCCCGGGAACGGGGCGATGGCGGTCGGGTGGTTGTGCGTCTCCACCTTCATCAGAATGTGCACCGGCTCCTGCACCGCGCCGTACTGACGGGTTTCCGGATTGGGGAAGAAACGCCCGGCGGTGTGGCCGACGATGACCGAGGCATTGTCCTTGTAGGCGGACAGCACGCCTTCGTTGTGCATCTGGTAGGTGTTCTTGATCATGCCGAACAGCGACTTGTCCTGGCTCTCGCCGTCGATGTCCCAACTGGCATTGAAGATCTTGTGGCGGCAGTGCTCGGAGTTGGCCTGGGCGAACATCATCAGTTCGATGTCGTGCGGATTGCGCCCCAGGTCATTAAAGCTCTTCACCAGGTAGTCGATTTCGTCCTCGGCCAGGGCCAGGCCCAGATCCTGGTTGGCCTGCTCCAGCGCGGCACGGCCACCACCGAGCACGTCCACGGCGGTCAGCGGCTTGGGCTCGGCATGGCTGAACAGCGCGGCGGCGTCCTCGAGGGCGCTCAGCACCAGCTGGGTCATGCGGTCATGCAGCAGGGCGGCGACGGCAGCGCTGTCGGCTTCGCTCAGTTCGCCGCTGACGTAATAGGCGATACCGCGCTCCAGACGCTGGACCTTGGCCAGGCCGCAATTACGAGCGATGTCGCTGGCCTTGCTCGACCAGGGCGAGATGGTGCCGAAACGCGGAATGGTCAGGAACAGTTTGCCGCTGGGCTCCTGCACCGGCACGCTCGGCCCGTACTTGAGCAGCCGCGCCAGCACTTGTTCTTCATCGGCGTTGAGCACGCCCGTCACGTCGGCGAAATGCGCGAACTCGGCGTACAGCCCGGTCACGGCCGGCACCTTGCTGGTCAGTTGCTCGAGCAATTTGCCGTGGCGGAAAGCGGAAAGGGCGGGAGCGCCGCGCAGAATCAACATCGTCGGAACAGCCTCTGGGAAGGGGTGTGCTGGAGGCCGGGCATTCTACCCTAAAGCGTTGGCCCGCGGCACCTGTAGCCTGGCGCTTAAAGGACGAACGCGTACTAGCAGAGAAGCGAAGCGCTGTCGAGATATGGCACCGCCTGCGCTTTGCGTATACTGCGCCGATGTTTGCACGACCTGCGATACGCATGCGTTGCGCCACAGGGCTGTTGGCGATTGGAACCCTCCTGATGCTTGCTGGCTGTGGCGAAGACCCCAAGCCCAGCGTACTCGAGCAGGCAAAGGCGGAGGGTGAGCTGCGCGTGGTCACTCGTAACAGCCCCGCCACCTATTTCCAGGACCGCAACGGCGCCACCGGTTTCGAATATGAACTGGCCAAGCGCTTCGCCACCGATCTCGGCCTGGAACTTAAGATCGAAACCGCGGACAACCTCGATAGTCTGTTTTCCAGCCTCGACCTCGCCAACGGCCCGGTCATGGCCGCCGCCGGCCTGGTGGACACGCCACAGCGCCAGCGCCAGGCGCGCTTCTCGATTCCCTATCTGGAAGTCACGCCACAGGTCATTTATCGCCAGGGCGAAACCCGTCCGACCAAACCTGAAGACCTGATCGGCAAACGCATTCTGGTGCTGGCCGGCAGCAGCCATGCCGAACAGCTGGCCGCCCTCAAGCTGGAACTGCCGGAGCTGGAGTTCGAGGTATCCGACGCCGTCGAGGTGGTCGACCTGCTGCGCATGGTCGACGAAGGGCAGATCGACCTGACCCTGGTCGACTCCAACGAGCTGGCGATGAACCAGGTGTACTTTCCCAACGTGCGAGTCGCCTTCGACCTGGGCGACACCAACACCATGCGCTGGGCGGTAGCCGCCGGCGAGGATGACAGCCTGCTGGTGGAGATAGACGCCTTCCTCGAACGCTCCGAGGCCAACGGCACCCTGCAGCGCCTGAAAGAACGCTACTACGGCCATGTCGACGTGCTCGGCTATGTCGGTGCTTACACCTTCGCCCAGCACCTGCAGCAGCGCCTGCCGCGCTACGAGAAAATGTTCCGCCAGGCCGGTCACGCCAACCAGGTTGACTGGCGCCTGCTCGCCGCCATGGGCTATCAGGAGTCGCTGTGGCAACCCAATGCCACGTCCAAGACTGGCGTACGCGGCCTGATGATGCTCACTCAGCGCACTGCCCAGTCGGTCGGTGTCTCCAACCGCCTCGACCCCAAACAGAGCATCGACGGCGGTGCCCGTTACTTCATCCAGGTTCACCAGCAACTGCCGGAAGGCATCGTCGAGCCGGATCGCACCTGGTTCGCCCTGGCCGCCTACAACGTCGGCGGCGGCCACCTGGAAGATGCGCGCAAGCTGACCGAAGCCGAAGGGCTGGACCCGAACAAGTGGGCCGATGTGCAGAAGATCCTGCCGCGCCTGGCGCAAAAGCAGTGGTACAGCAAGACCCGCTACGGCTATGCCCGCGGCGGCGAGCCGGTGCACTTCGTGCGCAACATCCGTCGTTACTACGACATTCTCACCTGGGTAACCCAGCCGCAGCTGGAAGGCACGCAAGTGGCCGAGAGTGGTATCCACCTGCCCGGCATCGACAAGCGCAAGCCCGAAGAAGAAACCCCGCCGCTCTGAGCAGTCAGAGCAAACTCTGATTCCCCACCGCACAGCGACTGATCGCCTGCCGCGCCTGCGGCAGGCCTTTGAGCCGAGTGGCGCACTGCGCCTGACTCGATATCCGCTCCACCTGCAGGTTGGCCTGCTCGTCGATGCTGATCAGATAGGGATGGTTGTAACGCGCGCGGTCATTCCAGCCGCTGAAACGCTGAGTGCTGAACACGCAGCGATAGTCCAGATGGCCGGTAAAGCCCTGAAAACGATCACGCATGAAAATGTGGTGATAACGCTGCCAGTCGCGATCACGCTGCCCGACACGCACGGCCTCCTGGCACTCTGCAAGCGTGGTGATCTGCGGCTCGTGCAGGAAAATGCTCTGCGCCAAGTTGGAGCCGCCCAGCTGCACGCTGGCGACCAGATACACCTCGGGTTGCTCAGCGAACGCCGGCGCAGCCAGGAGCGCCAGCAGACTCAAGATCCGTTTGTTCATGCTCATTCCCTGTAAGAACGCTCAGCCTCGCCGAGCCTTGAAGAACTCTTTCAGCAGCGCCCCGCTCTCCTCGGCCAGCAAGCCACCCTCCACCCGCACGCGGTGGTTGAGAAAGCCCTGGTCGAAGAATTGCCCCTGACTGATCGCTACCCCCGCACGCGGCTCGCTGGCGGCGAACACCACCCGGGCGATGCGCGCATGCACGATCAGGCCAGCGCACATGCTGCAGGGCTCCAGCGTGACATACAGGGTGCTGCCGGGCAGTCGGTAGTTCTGCACGCTTTGCGCCGCCGCGCGAATCGCCACCATCTCGGCATGAGCGCTGGGGTCGTGACGCAGAATCGGGCAGTTGAAGCCCTGCCCGAGCACTTCGCCATCCTGCACCAGTACAGCGCCGACCGGCACCTCGCCCTGCTCCGCGCCCAGGCACGCCTGCGCCAGCGCCAGGCGCATGAAGTGCTCGTCACGCGAGCGATCGATGATCTGCGGTCGTTTCATTGCATCAATCCGAAGGGTGACCGCTCTGCTACGCGGACCTGAAAACGGCGCCTACCCTACACCACTTCGATGGCCGCCATCAGCCCCGTTTCCATATGGTCGATGACGTGGCAGTGGAACATCCACACACCGGGATTATCGGCGACGAAGGCGATACGCGCGGTCTCGTTCTTGCCCAACAGATAGGTGTCGGTGAAATACGGAATGATCTTGCGCCGGTCCGAGCCCAGCACCTTGAAAGTCATGCCGTGCAGATGAATCGGGTGCTGATACTGCGCCATATTGCGCAGCACGAAGATGTAGTGACCACCCTTCTTCAGCGTGGCGATCGGGCGATCGGCGCAGGTCTTGTCATTGATGTCCCAGGCCTGGCCGTTGATCTGCCAGTACTTGTAGCGACCGGCGGCCTCATCGGCCGGCGAGGCCAGCGCGGCTGCCCACTCGAAGTTGAAGCGCAGCGTCTCGGCGCGTGACAAGTCAGGCTCGGCGACAGGATTGGCCGGCAACGGCGGAGGCCAATCTCCAGCAGTTTCGGCACTGGCAATGCCTTTCAAGGTCGCCAGGCGCAGCGGCCCGTTGCGCAGGGACAGCTCCTGCCCAGCCGCCGGCACCTTCAGTGCCAGGTCGATACGCATGCCTGGGCCGAGCCAGTATTCCTTACCCAAAGGCCGCGGCTGCACCGGGTTGCCGTCCAGCGCATAGATGCGCGCCTCGCTGCCCGGCAGATTGAGGCGATAGGTGATGGTGTTATCGACGTTGATCAGGCGCAGGCGCACCACCTGTCCTGCAGGTAATTCGAGGGTCGGGTTCGGTTCACCGTTGATGGTGGTCAAGCGCCCACGCGTACCCTCGCGCGCCGCCTGACGCGGTACCAGAAATTCGCTGAAGGCGCCCTGCTCGTCGATATGCCAGGTCTTCAGGCTCAGCGTGCGCTCATGGCGAAACCCGGTGGGCTCGCGCTCCTCGACGATCAGCGGGCCGACCAGACCGCGCCCCAATTGCTCGGCACTGGCGGTGTGCGGGTGGTACCAGAAGCTGCCGGCGTCGTGGCAGATGAAGTCGTAATCGAAGTACTCGCCCGGCAGCACTGGTGCCTGGGACACGTAGGGCACGCCGTCCATTTCCAGCGGCAGACGAATGCCGTGCCAATGGATGGTGCTCTGCACATCCAGCTTGTTGATGAAGCGCACCCGCAAACGCTCGCCCTGCCGACAGCGCAACTCCAATCCCGGCGCCTGGCCGCCATAGCCCCAGGCCGGCGTCTTGTGCCCCGGCACCAGCTCCAGATCAAGCGGTGCGGCGATCAGCTCGTAGTCATGGCTCGCCACGTTCTCCGGGCGCCCGAGCCAGTAACGCACACCACCTGCGCCCAGGCCGGCAACACCCAGACCAGCCAGACCGGCGAGCACTTGTCTGCGGGTAAACGACATCTTCATCCTCGGCAATCTGCGAGCATACTCAATTGCGGTATCTTCTCATTTTCACGAAGGAAGAGACGAGCTCGGTCAAAGGACTTATTGCCGCAGATGAACGCGACAAACACACGGGAGCGCCTGGACATGTCGCCTGCGAAGCCGCCTGTCCGACAAGGCTATCGATACGCCATGGACCTGTTCGGTATGGCGATGACCAGCGCACTGGCACTTTACGTCGCATGGCAGATCCTGGAAGCACCGAGGCGATCCTTACCAGCCAGGTACGTGCCAAGCGCGAGATGCTCGTTGCCGCACTTATCGCGCTTGCAACAATCGTTGTACTGGCACTGCTGCAGACATGAAAAAACCGGCCGAAGCCGGTTTTTTCATTTGGGCCTGACACCCATTCAGGGCTTGGACCAACTTACCAGCTGTAGCTCAGCTTGGCGGTAACTTCACGGCCCGGGTTGTAGTAATCAGCCGTACCGGAGCCGACCACATGCTGCTCATCCAGCAGATTGCTGACGTTGAGAGCCAGATCTGTGCCCTTGACGATGTTGTAGGTGAAGGCGGCGTCGAACACTGTAGCGGCATCACTTTTATCGGTGTTGGCAGCACCAAAGTAATATTCACCAATGTAACGGGCACCCAGACCTACGCTCACCTTCGTGCCCGGCACACTGTAGTAGCTCCAGAGTGAAGCGCTATGCCGTGGAGTGACTTCAAATTCATTGCCTTTGAGAGACGTGCCATCCCACAGCGAACCGCGAAGTACATCTGACTTCATGTAGGAGTATCCGCCAACCAGGCTCAGGTTCTCGGTCAGCTCAGCCTTGGCTTCCAGATCCAGGCCTCGCACCCTTGTCTCACCAACCGTCTGCTGCTGAATACCACCGCCAGGTACAACAACAGCAATGGAGACATTTTCCTGAGTCAAGTCATAGATGGCTGCGGAAAAGAGCGCGTTCATACCAGCAGGTGAATATTTCGCGCCTACTTCATACTGCTTGCCACGCTTCGGAGTGACGCCAATCTCGGGCGGAGAAACGGACTCCACCATGCTTACGTAGGTCGAAACCTCGTCAGTGACGATGAAGGTCAACGCGCCACGGTAAGACGTTTCAGAAAAACTGTCGGAGGTTTTGACGGTGTTGAGCTTGTTGGTTTCAGCCAGGTCCATCGAATCGTTACGCACGCCTGCAGTGACGATAACGCGGTCGTAGAAGGACAGGTTCTGTTGCAGGAATACAGCCTTGGTCGTGTACTCCTGTTTCACGTGGCGATAGGGCAGCAGCCCGCCTGGAGCACCACTGTAGACCGGGTTGGCAATATCAATGGGCGCCACTTCTCCCGCGATTCCTCGGGCGTAGATAGAGCTGGCGTCAGTTGTGGAGTCGCCGTACTCGACCCCCACCATGGTGCTGCTATCGATATTTCCGAAGCGGGCATCGTACTGCAGCATCAGATTACCGTTGACCTGCTCGGCCTCAGTATCGGTACCAAAAGCGTCACGATCTCGCAGGGTTCCCGTTCCTGTGCCGCTCAGGTACAGGTAAGCAAAATCATCCGTCAGCTCGCTGTACCGCAGGTTGCTGCGCAGGATGAAACCGTTGTCGAAATCGTGAGTGAAACTGCCACTGATATTGGTGCGTTCCACATCGTGGAAGTTGTAGCCAGGCTCACCGAAGAATTCATCGCGGTCATATTCCCTGTCTGTCGGGTAGCCGCCACTGTTGGGGGTGCTCTTGGTCTTGAGGTGATCCACCACGAGCGTTGCCGAGGTATAGGCCGTCGGCGCCCAGGTCAGGCCGCCCATGAGGAGCTGATTGTCGTCCTGAGAGTGATCGTACTCACGATCACTGTCCTGGAACTTGCCGGTGAAACGATAAGCCAAGGTCTTATCCGCATTCAGCACATCACCGACGTCGATGCCGGTTTCCTTGTGGTTGAAGGAACCGTAAGTGCCGTAGATCTGACCGAACTTCTCGAAGCGCGGTTTCTTGGTCACGAAGTTCACCGAACCACCTGGGTCGGCTGCGCCAAACAACGTGGAGTTGGCGCCCCGCAGAATTTCAACGCGCTCGAAGGCGAACGGGTCTTCGCGAACACCGCGCATGGAACTCAGTGTCAAACCGTCGCGGTAGGTGGTCGCCTGGAAGCCACGAATCTTGAAGTAGTCGTTGCGGTCATCGCTGCCGTAGTAGTCGGTGATCACGCCTGGCGTGTATTGCAGGAGTTCTTCTGTGGTGTTGACGCTGCGCTGCTCGATTTCCTTCTGGGTCACCACGGAAACAGAGGCCGGGGTATTGAGGATGCTGGTGGCGACCTTGCCGCCGACCCAGAGCTCCTGGGCAACCACCGAACTGGCGTCATCACCTGCCGAGGCCTTGGCGTTGACGATAATCGGCGCCAGGCGG
Organism: Pseudomonas alcaliphila JAB1; assembly: GCF_001941865.1. Taxonomy (NCBI): domain Bacteria; kingdom Pseudomonadati; phylum Pseudomonadota; class Gammaproteobacteria; order Pseudomonadales; family Pseudomonadaceae; genus Ectopseudomonas; species Ectopseudomonas alcaliphila. The sequence continues at coordinate 3,915,796 of NZ_CP016162.1, forward strand.
AAGGGTTCTTCCTCTGCGGCAGAGCTTGCCTCTTGCGCGTGAACGTATAGAGGCGCAGCAACCAGCGGCGTGCAAAACAGAGCAACGCTGGTAACGCGCCGCCAGGGCGCTCGTGTATTGAGAACCCCGTTCTTACTATCGGTCATGCTCATGGTCCTTATCGGTTAAGAAGCGTGTCAGCGGCCTGCCTTGTCATCTTTCTATGTGGCGGTACCTGGTTGGCGGCGGCAACATAGCAGAAAACACACATCAAAACGATAATGACTTACATATAGATTTACCGATCTCTCTTGATACCGAACCCGTTATTTACCAGGCGCGTTCCACCTCAATTGCTTGTTCGGAGCACAGAGCGGTGCCGGACCGCTTGCCAGATAGAGCGCGCAGCCACACAGAGCATTCGTAAGTGCGCCTTGAACTCGATGGCGAGCGTCATGGGCAGGGTTATGGGATATCTCTAGAAGCATCGAGGTACGAAGAACTGAGCCGTTTCCCACGCTGGATCTGTCTGCGCAACCTGTCACCTGCAGGTTGAGCGACGACGGCTGGTCCCAATTGCTGGGAAACCGCTAATTCACTATCGCCTGCGACTGGCACCATCGCGAAGCGATACTCGCCAGCCGGCATCGTCATAGGTGCCGGGAATCGTAAGCTCGGTTTGCGTGGCACTGTCCGGAACCTTGCCGTGTAACCGCAGGACAGCCTTGCCCGGTGCGCTGCGCTCCAGCAACACACTTCCCTTTCCGTGGTGCGTAACCGATTTGCCGGAGGTAGGTGCCACCTTAAAGTCGACTCTACCGGTCACCAAAGCGCTCGATCACGTCCTGAGCGAATCCGCACGGCGCCAGGTACAACAGCAAAATGCGCGGACACCAGGCAGCTAGCGAGTTGCCGGGCATGGACGCCCCTTTTCAAGGAAATGAAAACCCAACCCTAGCCAAGGCTTTCCGCAGGCGACAGAAAACACGTCACATAAGGCCTAAAAACAAAACCCCGGCACCAGGGCCGGGGTTTAGTCAGACGAGCGACACCAGGGAGGACATCATTTCCACTCGATAGTCGCTGGTGGCTTGCTCGACACGTCGTAGGTGACGCGGGAGATGCCTTCGATTTCGTTGATGACGCCGACCGTTTCTCCGCGTTCAGGCCCCGGCGTAGCGGCTATCCAGAATTAATCATATCTACCAATTGCTGCGCTCTCTCATCGAAGCAGCAAGGCTAATGATCCTGAAAGCTGACAGGGCGCCGCCGCAGAAACTGCTTTAGCCGCTCACCGACGCAAAGCTAAGGCTGCAGCATCTTCTGCACCATGAACCTCAGCGTCAAGCAGGCGCTCATAGATTGTCATCGCACGAGTTTTGATCTCTATCGTTGAACGCTGAAGTGCAATCACAAGCCCTATAAACTCACCATCGTACATTCCTCCAACTGTTCTTTCTGGCGATGTACGTGCAAGCTCGGCTGCAGACTCTGCTATTTCAAGCACCAGCATTTCAAAGTCTGGATAAAGTAGCAGGTGCTGAAGCGAGCGCACAAACAGCCGCCCCATCGACTCTCTGAGTAGATCCATATTTACAGCAACAGAAGCCAACAGGGCTCTCGTCAGCTCATCGGGAGGTAATCGCTCGCCACGATCTAAGGCTGTAGATAGAGCATGAGCCTCGAATCCACTGACAGCACTGGCCACAGAAATAAGGTAGATATGCGAGCGGCTTCGAATATCGAGATCAGGTTCGCGCCATCCCGCTGCAGCGGCGAACAAAACACCAACGCGGGCATAGATGTCACTCCCAGCCAACACAACCTTGACAATCTCACCCATCTCATCACCGATATCAGAATCGCCAACAACCTGGCACGCAGCGGCAAACTCACCGCCAATCTGCCTCAGCTTCTGATCTCTATGCCTGAGCCAAAAATTTACTATCTCCAACTGAAGACTCAAATGCATGCGACCCCGTAGGCGCCACAACGACTGGACTACAGCCGCATTTTCAAAGGCTGCAGGAAATTTTCGCCAAATCGCTTCAATCAGCCCGCCCACTCTTGCAGCGTCAGCCCACCAGAGCTCGTGCGACCTGAACATCAGGATGGCACTCCAAACCTCAGGATCTTCAGGATAAGTGAGATGTAGCTCCAGCTCCGCGAGCCAACCATCACAATCAACACCGTCACGATGGATATATCCAGCAGCAATCGCTGACAGCAGTGTGAAATTACGCTGGGGGAGAAAGTGCATTCCGCCGCCCCGGCCAAATAGCATGGCCTCTGGGCGCTGATCTGGCTTCTCATTCCGCTCACGATTGGATTTATTTGACTCGGCATGACGTACTGTTTCAGCGGCCAATACATTGGCATCGCGCTGCAGCCACTCTCTGAGCAACTCGATGTCACAGTCATCAAGACCTTTCAGGCGTTTGGCGAGCTCCTCCATGGCGTGGGCAACATCGTGGCGAAAACTGGTCGACGAGAAACCACGAGATTGAGCATCCCAAATCAAATCTTTTAGTGCCTGAGCGTCAACGGCTTCAACTGCCGACAATTCACGAATAGCTGCGCCCGTAACTTTCTCGTGTATACCTGGCTGGAAACACGGAATGATACGAAGAGCACGATCTGGAAGCGACTTTGCAAATGCGGCAAAAGCCCGAGATAACTCAGTCACACCACCTTTTAGCCAGTGTTTCGGGTGTTCATGACGGCCAGTATGGTCATTGACTACATTGAGCATTTTGATAATCGCATCGTCACTGGCTTTCGCCATCTGATCGTGGCTCATGGGTGATCCAACGAACTGCGCCATCCTCCGACCGCCACGCTTTGCTTGTAGCGTAGGCTGTTCGACCTGCCACTCCTTAACTTGCCTACGGCGACGGGGCGTCAGCACTTGTACTGGTAGTTCGGCAAGTAAACGCAACCTTCGCTCATCAGACCAACGGAGCAATTGCCTTCTCTGGGCAGGATCTCGTTCTTCCTGTAACTCTTCCCTCCAAGGCTCCCAAGCCTCGATGTAATCGCGCATCCGCTCAATATCAGCGAGAGAGAGGTGAGGAATAATCAGAGCGATCAGATTGCTTGAAGACCAGCCACAGATCAGGTGACCGACGCGTCTATCATCGTCGAACGTGTCGCTACCTAGATGAAGGCGCCGCTGATCGGCCAAGAGAAATGCGAGCGCATACTCAGCAAATACGGCCGCGTTCGCCGCCAAAGTATCAGCCACTAGCGACTGGACTTCGTCAATTTCGACAGCAACAACAGTCGCAACCAAGGCACGCACGCCTAACGGGTTAGAAACCGCTGACTCTTCAAGCACACTCCGCACGAGCCGCGTCAGGTGCCCTTCGCCATCATCATATTTCCAATGGTATGGAACAGATATCGATTGCGGATAACGATACCCAGGCCGCCCACCACCGGACTCTCGCGATACCACTCCGACGAACCAAGGCAAGAGCCGTTCGGCACAATAGAGCGGTGCAGCTGCGGCAATCTTCTCGACACCATAAACCTTGATGCCATTGTGTCTGTCCTCAGGCTGCAACCCAGCCCACAATGCGATGAGATCCAAAGCAACCTGGGTATTACCATTCTCATGCAAAGTCTTGGCGTAATGGGATATCGCCCAATCTGCTAACACCGTTCGATTAAAGATCGTACGGACATGGGCGATTGCACGGTCGATCGCAATACCAGAACGCTCAAAGAGACTAAACACGTCTCCGTCATGTGAAGCATCCGACCAATAGCGATCGACCAGATCCATAACTTGACTCGAGTCCACAGCAACTTCTCGAATGAGCAGCATGGTCGCATTCCAGCGATGCTTTTCGTCCTGTAGAAGGAAAGGAAGGAGCGGCAGCACCCCTGATCGCCAGCATGGCCATCTTACCGATACCTGCCTGAATGCCCGATTCGCAAGTGCATGATCGTTACGCGCCATCCAATCGATCCAAACAATATCACTTGCACTCGGATCATTAGCACTGGCCAAAAAATCGGCCACAAGATGGCGCAAGTGTCTGCGTGTCTTGGGGTTTGGTAGCAACAAGCGTATAGCCTCCTCATAGGAAGCCATATCAACTCTTCGCATGTGCTCAAGACCGCGCAATATTGTTCCTCGCGCAAATAATCCTTCCTGGCGACTCCATGCATAATCAGCCAACCCTTGTGCAGTTCGGAGCGTCTTCGCCTGGAAATCATCGAGCCATGACTGATGACTGAATCCGATGCATGCATCTTCGCGAATGACAATGCCAATCGACTCAGCCCAACGCAGCATTTCGCTGTTATCCGGCTCATAGTGAGCCACCGGCCGCCACAGACTCTCATACCGCGTCATGTCAGCTGCAAGCTGGCGCAAGAACGCCATACACGAAGCTCGTCCTGCACCTGCGAGTAGCTTTTTGTCGAGCCATCGATCAAGCAAATTTGCTGCTGTCAAATCAGCAGGACTCAAACCAGACTTGGCAAGATCGACGTATAACCCGAGAGCAAAAGGTGTGCGCAGCGTCTCTTTGAGGCTATCCGGCACCATCGTAGTGTCGATACCGAGCTCACCGAGTAGCGTGGATATCCGCTCGAACGGAGGTAGGGAAAGTAGTAACTCATCAGCATCAAGCAACCTAAATCGAGCGTCGAACTTCGCCTCAAAAGGTCGCGAAGAAACGATGACGTGAACGGGCAGTTTATTGCCCTCTTGACTCTCTGCCTCCTGCAGCCGAGACGCAAGTCGAAGTAAAACTTGCATGCGCTGTGAACTCTGATCCATCACCTCACTGACCGCGTCAAGCTGATCAATGATTAGTACAACCGGAGCTTCAACCGCCAGCGAGAGAAGCTCCTGTTCGAGATCCCCTGACATACCAAGATCGTGAGCGAGGTCATCGAAATCCACAATTTCAGGACTGAGCATGTCAGCCTTTATCGCCAACACCATTTGGCCGCGAGCTTTAAGGGCACAATACAACTCCGCGAGAAGTGCTGACTTCCCTGTCCCTGCTCCTCCGACAACTAGCGTGGAACCAGCTGGATGCTGATTGATCCGCTGGATTAGATACTCGAACTCTGGGCGCTCTATATGCTGTCCCCAAATCATTTGAGGCCAGTCGGCCAGGCTACGTGATCCACGCGTAATGTCTTCCTCAGCATCAGCTCTGGTGAATATTTGACTACTCTTTGAGACCAAGCCAACTGCAGCGAACCTGGCCTTAATCATGGCCTTGGCATCCTCCACAGCCACGACGAGTTGAACTTTGAAAAATCGCTGACGGACAGCAGGGATGCACTCCAGTAACGCGTCGAGGTCGACTGGTCTAAGAAGCTCATATTTCAGGTTCTTCAGGGCCGTCCTAATGCCTGGCATGACAGCCTCGATCTTCAGCATCGAGAATGCTTCATACGTTTTAATGACATCGGAAACCAGACGTAAAAGCTCTACGTCATTGGCAGCTAGCCAAGTCTGTGGCGCATCGAAAAAATCGGCCGTAGTGCTGGCAGGATCCGAAGCAAGGGCAAGAATAAATCGAAAACCGGTCGGATCCGGCATAAGTGCCGGCTCAAGCACGACATTTAGAAGAAACTTGATTACCTCACGGAGCGTGTCCGGCCGGGTAAAACCAGCCTTAACCTTTTTGCATTGAATAAGCCCAACTGACTGCTCGTCCTTCGTGAGCCAAACATCCCGCCCTTGATCTGCTCCTGTGAGCATCAAGCGAACATTGCTATACCAAGCAGATGGAAGCTCGCGCTCCTTGTAGATGCTGTACAGAAGGAGTTCAAAATCAGCATCCGACAGTGCAAGGTAATTTGCCCTATTCGGCCCTACTCGTCCCTCGTCAACAGCCTCGATTTGAGCATATGCGTCATTAATCTCATTGGCTGTTAAGAGTTTCATTCGGGTCTTCCATGTTTGAGGATCTTCAGCCACCTACAGATAGCTGCCACTAACGCAGTACGATTTTCTCACCAACGAGAATACGCCATTAGTGCAGGCATGAAAAAACCGGCCTAAGCCGGTTTTCTCATGCAGCGCGAAGGGATCACTCCCACTCGATGGTCGCTGGCGGCTTGCTCGACACGTCGTAAGTGACGCGGGAGATGCCTTCGATTTCGTTGATGATACGTCCGCTGACGGTTTCCAGCAGCTCGTAAGGCAGGTGCGCCCAGCGAGCGGTCATGAAGTCCACGGTTTCCACAGCGCGCAAGGCAACGACCCAGGCGTAACGACGGCCGTCACCGACCACGCCCACCGATTTCACCGGCTGGAACACCACGAACGCCTGGCTGGTCTTGTGGTACCAGTCGGCCTTGCGCAGCTCTTCGATGAAGATGTGGTCGGCGCGGCGCAGGATGTCCGCGTATTCCTTCTTCACTTCACCGAGAATGCGCACGCCCAGGCCCGGGCCCGGGAACGGGTGGCGGTAGACCATGTCGTAGGGCAGCCCTAGCTCCAGGCCAATCTTGCGCACTTCGTCCTTGAACAGTTCACGCAGCGGTTCGACCAGCTTGAGGTTCATTTCCTCCGGCAGGCCGCCAACGTTGTGGTGGCTCTTGATCACGTGGGCCTTGCCGCTCTTGGCGCCAGCCGACTCGATCACATCCGGGTAGATGGTGCCCTGGGCGAGGAACTGGATGTTGTCCAGCTTGCTGGCCTGCGCATCGAACACGTCGATGAAGGTGCGACCGATGATCTTGCGCTTCTTCTCCGGGTCGGACTCGCCGGCCAGGTTGCCGAGGAACTGCTCTTCGGCATCGGCACGGATCACCTTGACGCCCATGTTCTCGGCGAACATGGCCATTACCTGGTCGCCTTCGTGCAGACGCAGCAGGCCGTTGTCGACGAACACGCAGGTCAGCTGGTCGCCGATGGCCTTGTGCAGCAAGGCGGCGACTACAGAAGAGTCGACACCGCCGGACAGGCCGAGCAGTACGTTGGCGTCGCCGACCTGGGCGCGCACGGCGGCGATGGCGTCTTCGACGATGTTGGCCGGGGTCCACAGGGCTTCACAGCCGCTGATTTCCAGCACGAAGCGCGAGAGGATGCGACCGCCCTGCTTGGTGTGGGTCACTTCCGGGTGGAACTGCACGCCGTAATAGTGGCGAGTGTCGTCGCACATGGCGGCGATCGGGCAGCTCGGGGTGCTGGCGAGGATGTGGAAGCCTTCCGGCAGGCGGGTGACCTTGTCACCGTGGCTCATCCACACGTCGAGGCCCAGTACACCGTCAGCGTCGACATGGTCTTCGATGCCGGCCAGCAGTTGGCTCTTGCCGACTACGTCGACACGGGCGTAGCCGAATTCACGCAGATCGGAACCTTCCACCTTGCCACCGAGCTGCTCGGCCATGGTCTGCATGCCGTAGCAGATGCCCAGCACCGGCACATTCAGGTCGAACACCGCTTGCGGTGCGCGCGGGCTATTGGCTTCGTGCACCGACTCCGGGCCACCGGCGAGGATGATGCCGCGCGGGGCGAAGGCGCGGATATCTTCGTCGCTCATGTCCCAGGGGTGCAGTTCGCAATAGACACCGATCTCGCGCACACGGCGGGCGATCAGCTGGGTGTACTGGGAACCGAAGTCCAGAATGAGGATGCGGTGGGCGTGAATGTCGTGGGCCATGGCCGTCTCTCGTAGGTATTCACAAATGACACGGGGCTGATCGAACAGCCCCGTTATTCATACATTGTAAAAGTCGATTTGCCGCGTCGCGAGCGACGAGCAGGCAAGGCGGAGAGAAACGAGAGAGCGGAGTTTGCTGAAGCAAATGAGCATCTCGAGTTTTTCTCCAACGCAGCATGCTCAAGCGCAGCAGCGTCAAATCGATTTTTAGCCGACGCGGTAGTTCGGCGCCTCCTTGGTGATCTGCACGTCGTGGACGTGCGACTCGGCCATGCCGGCGCCGGTAATGCGCACGAACTCCGGCTTGGTACGCATCTCTTCGATGGTGGCGCAGCCGGTGTAGCCCATGGAGGCACGCAGGCCGCCCATCAGTTGGTGAACGATGGCACTCATCGCGCCCTTGTAGGGGACACGACCTTCGATACCTTCCGGCACCAGTTTCTCGGCGCCGGCCGAGGAGTCCTGGAAGTAACGGTCGGAAGAGCCCTGCGCCTGCGCCATTGCGCCCAGCGAGCCCATGCCGCGGTAAGCCTTGTAGGAACGGCCCTGGAACAGTTCGACTTCGCCCGGGGCTTCTTCGGTACCGGCCAGCATGGAGCCGATCATCACGGCGGAAGCGCCGGCAACGATGGCCTTGGACAGATCGCCAGAGAAACGGATGCCACCGTCAGCAATCAGCGGTACGCCAGTGCCGGCCAGTGCTGCGGCCACGTTGGCCACGGCGCTGATCTGCGGCACACCGACGCCAGCGACGATACGGGTGGTGCAGATCGAGCCTGGGCCGATGCCGACCTTGACGCCATCGGCGCCGGCTTCGACCAGCGCCTTGGCAGCTGCGCCCGTGGCGATGTTGCCACCGATCACCTGGACGTCCGGGAAGGTCTGCTTGACCCAGCGCACGCGGTCGATCACGCCCTTGGAGTGGCCGTGAGCGGTGTCGACGATGATCACATCCACACCGGCATTGACCAGAGCGCCTACGCGATCACCGGTGTCGGCACCCGTGCCGACGGCAGCGCCAACGCGCAGACGACCTTGATCGTCCTTGCTCGCCAGCGGGTAGGCCTTGGCTTTCTCGATGTCCTTGACGGTCATCATGCCCTTGAGGGTGAAGGCATCATCGACGATCAGCACCTTCTCGATACGGTGCTTGTGCAGCAGCTCGCGCACGGTTTCCTTGGCGGCGCCTTCCTTGACGGTGACCAGGCGTTCTTTCGGCGTCATCACCTCACGCACCTTGGCATCCAGGCGGTTCTCGAAACGCACGTCGCGGGAAGTGACGATACCCACCAGGTCGCCGTTGGACAGCACCGGCACACCGGAGATGTTGTGCAGGCGGGTCAGTTCGAACAGGTCGCGCACGGTAGCGTCGGCCTCGATGGTGATCGGGTCCTTGACCACACCGGCTTCGAATTTCTTGACCTTGCGCACTTCGGCAGCCTGCTGCTCGATGGTCATGTTCTTGTGGATGATGCCGATGCCGCCTTCCTGGGCCATGGCGATGGCCAGGCGCGCTTCGGTGACGGTGTCCATGGCGGCGGACAGCAGCGGGATGTTCAGTTCGATGCCGCGGGTCAGGCGGGTCTTCAGGCTGACATCCTTGGGCAACACCTCGGAATAACCGGGGATGAGCAGGACGTCGTCGAAAGTGAGTGCTTCTTGGCTGATGCGCAGCATGGACGGGCTCCCGAGCGGGAAAATAAGAAGCGCGGCATTATACCCAGCGACCTCATTTCACTCAATGCAAAGTGTGTCTCTAGGCAACCATACCTCGAAACACATAAAATAATGATTCTCAAAAACACTTGCACTTGAGTTACAAATGAAATCTAGCCGTCCTTCCCTGAGCAGCCAATGTGCTGTTCTGCTTACCTTTTGCCTGCTTCCAGCCGGCCAACTGCTAGCCCAGGAACTGGAGCTGCCTAGCCAGGAAGTGGTCGCCAAGCCTACCGTCGAAGAAGACGGCTACCAGGCCAAGCGCGCCAGTACAGCGAGCAAATCCTCCGTTGCACTCAAGGATGAGGCCCAATCAGTGCAAGTGGTAACACCACAGACCATCGAGGACTTTCAGGTCAAGTCGCTGGACGATGCGATGAAGTTCGTCAGTGGCATGACCCAGAGCAACACACTGGCCGGTACTCAGGACGGTTTCGTCAAGCGCGGCTTTGGTGCCAACGCCGACGGGTCGATCCTCCGTGACGGCATTCGCTCCAGCCTCTCACGCAACTTCAGCGCCACCACCGAACGCGTGGAAGTGCTCAAGGGGCCGGCCTCACTGCTGTACGGCGCGCTGGAGCCGGGTGGCCTGATCAACGTCATCAGCAAGAAACCGCAGTACCAATGGGGCACGCAACTGAGCGCGGACAGCTCCAGCTTCGGCGGAGGCAGCCTGGCAGTCGACGTTACCGGCCCAATTGCCGACAGCGGCCTGGCCTTTCGCCTGGTTGCCGAGCGTCAGCACGAAGATTATTGGCGTAACTTCGGCGAAGAAGAGCACAGCCTGATCGCGCCCTCGCTGAGCTGGGAAGGCGAACGTCTGCGCCTCAACATCGCCTACGAATACAAGGAATACAGCAGCCCGGTGGATCGCGGCACGGTGATCATCAACGGCAAGCCGGCCAAGGTTTCCTATAACGACAGTTTCAGCGAGCGCTGGTCCAAGGCTGAAGGTATCGATGAACTGCTCACGGCTACTGCCGAGTACCAGATCAGCGCCGACTGGTCGAGCCGCCTCACCTATGGCTGGAACAACGAGCGCTACGACTATGCCGAAGCTCGCCCCAATGCTCTGAATGCCACCACAGGCGCGCTCAGCCGCCGCTCCGATGGTAGCGAGCATGACAACCAGACCCAATATCTGGCCTGGGACTGGATCGGCAAGGCCACGCTATTCGGTCAGCGCCATGATCTGCTGATTGGTGCAGACACAGAGCGCGTCGACAACTTTCGTGGCGATACCTGGCGCGGCCCGGCAGTCGGCGGCTTCAACATCTACAACCCGGTCTACGGCAATCTTGCCGCACCCTCCCTGCTCAATCTGTCACAGAGTGATCGCCGCGACGAATTGCATTCGCGCTCACTTTACGTGAAAGACAACTGGCACTTGAACGAGCAGTGGATTCTGGTGCTTGGCGGCCGTTACCAGCGCTTCGAGCAGTTGGTCGGGCAAGGTCGAGGGGCGCTGTACAAGCCGACTACCGACCGGCAAGACACCACCTTCCTGCCCTTCGGTGGCCTGGTCTTCCAACTGAACGACCAGCTGGCGTTCTACGGCAACTACAGCCGCTCCTTCGTGCCCAATGCCTCGGATACCAATACTGGCCAGGCATTCGATCCCGAAGAAGGTCGCAGCTACGAGCTGGGCGTGAAACTCGATCTGCCTCAGGGTATCGGCGCCAGTCTGGCGCTGTTCGATATCGAGAAGGAAAACGTCGTAGTCACCAACAATTCCGTATCGGAAGCCGCAGGCAAGGTCGGTTCGCGCGGCGTAGAGCTGGATATCACCGGCCGCCTCAGCGAGCGCTGGGAGCTGCTTGGCAGCTACGCCTACACCGATACGGAAATCCTCGATGACCCGGCCAACGAAGGCAACGAGCTGGTCAACGCCGCGCGCAATGTCGGCAGTCTCTACCTCGTCCATCATCTGCATCTGCCCCAGGAGTTGGGTCAGTGGCGACTGGGTGGCGGCGCCCGTTACGTCGGTGAGCGTGCCGGCGACAACGCCAACACATTCTGGCTGGACAGCTACACGGTGGCCGATGCCTTCGTCAGTTGGGACAGCCAACTGCTCGGCGAAAAGACCCGCCTGCAACTGAACGTACGCAACCTGTTCGACGAGCGTTACTACTCCTCCAGCGGCGGTAATCTACGCGTTGCAGTGGGCGAGCCACGCGAACTGCGTTTGTCGGCCAGTGTCGAGTTTTGAGCTGATCCCGATTACAACTGCTGAGCGCCTGTGGGAGGCGCTTCAGCGGCGACTGAAACCATAAGAAGTCGCGGCTAAAGCCCCTCCTACAATCGGCTGAAAACCGCTCACGCCGGATCGTCCACCCGCACCTGCCTCACGGCAAAGCCTAGGCGTTCGCCGAATTCTTCGACGAACGCCGGGCGCAGGCCAGCCTCAGCCCAGCCGTTGAAGATGAAGCCCAGGTTGGAAAAGCCGCACGGCTGCAGGAACAGGAAGCCGTTGATGTCATCTTCATGCCCGCATTCCGGGCAGGTGAAATTGTCGGTTTCCCCTGGCCACCATACCTCCAGGCTGTCGAACAACGGCACGCCGACTTCCCTGCGGCATTCGGCACAGCCCGCTTCTTCGAGGAAGCCGCGTGTCGGCATATAGATGCAGCGGTGGGTAATGATCTCCAGACCATTGTGCGCCTGGCCATAGGGCAGTAAATCGGGACGCTGGGCGATACGCCGAGCGCCCGGCCCGATGGCGTAGGCCATGCCGTTGCCGCCCTGGCCGCAGGTGGTCGGCAACGCCTCGACGATCTCCCGCTTGACCAGCCAGCGCAGCATGGCCTGGGCCTTTTGCTCGTGAGCGGGAAGCGTGGATATCTGCGGGACGAGGATCAGTTGCGCGGTCATGGTGTTCGAACGGTCGGCGAAGAAAGGCGGCAGCTTAGGCGCTGCCGCCGGCAAATCAAGCCCCGCGACAAATCACGGCAGTCGCCTGTGCTTCACGGCGGGCCACCCAGCGAGCACGCAACACGTCATAAACCCAGTTGAATGCCAGGGTGTACGGCAGGAAGAACAGGATCAGCACGATATCCAGCAGCAACGCCTCGAGCAGACCAATCGACAGCCACCAGGCAGCCAGAGGCACCAGTACGACGATCAACCCCACCTCGAACAGCAGCGCATGACTGACCCGCGCCCACAAGCCGCGCTCGAAGCCCAGACGACTCTGTGCGCGGTCGAACAGGTAGTTGAACAGCATGTTCCACAGCATCGCCACGGTGGAGAACATCAGGGTCAGCACACCCAGGTGCAGCAGCGGTTTGTCCATGAACCAGGCCATGGCCGGCGCGCAGATAAGCACGGCAATACCTTCGAAGGCCAGGGCGTGACCGATGCGCTCACGCAGGGAGCGCGGCAAGGGCTGAGTCATGAAACGAACCTCGTGATAAGTGACAACGAGCGCTATGATCATCGGAATATCAGCCAATCCAAAGGCAGCTGCCATCGGCAAAACCGATATGAATATTTCCCCCGATTCCCTCCAGGCCTTCGCCCAGGCCGCCAACTGTGGATCGCTCAGCGCCGCGGCGCGGCGCCTGGGCAAGAGCCAGTCGACCATCAGCGAGGCCGTCGCGCGCCTGGAAATCGACCTGGGCGTGGCATTGTTCGAACGCGGCCCACGCAAACTGCAGCTGACCGAAGCCGGTGCCAGCCTGCTGGCCCATGCGGAAGAAGTGCTCTGCGCCAGCGACCGCCTGGCGCGACACGCCGCAGGTTTGGCCAGAGGCCAGGAGGCTCGACTGACTCTGGCACTGTCCGACGCCTACCAGCCGAAACAATACGAAGTTCGCCTGCAGGAGCTGGATCAGCGCTTCCCCGATCTGCAGTTCGAAAGCCTGATCGCCGAACAGGCCGATGTGCTCGACCTGATCACCCAGGGCCGCGCGCAGCTGGGACTGCTCGCCGCGCAAGCGGCCTATCCACCGCATATCGCCCACGCCCGCCTGGAAATGAGCAGCGAGTTCGGCCTGTTCGTGGCCAAGGATCATCCCCTGAGCACGCTGGCCCGGGTACGCCAAGATGACTTGTCGCGCTGGCGCCTGCTGCGCCTGAGCAGCGTCGCCCATGACGATGCGAACACGGGCGAGTTGCCCGGCAGCGGCGGACGCTGCTGGGCCGCGCCGGACTACCTGATGCTGCTGGAGATGGCCCGCCTGGGCTTCGGCTGGGCCGAACTGCCCAGGCAACTGGTCGATGCCTACGGCTTTGGCGGCCTGCATGAACTGCCCTGCAGTGGCTGGCCACGGCGGGTAACGGTGGACGCCATCTGGTCGCGCCAGCGCGAACTCGGTCCGGTCGCGGCCTGGTTGCTCGACCGCCTGCTGCAAGACGCCTGATGAAGGTCGCGCTGATGTCGCTCTCGACTTATCATGCCGCCCCATGATCAATGACCCTTTTGCCCGCCTGAACCTCGACCGCGAGGTGCTCAGTGTCAGCCAGCTCAACAACCGCGCCCGCCTGCTGCTGGAGGACGTGTTCGCCGGTATCTGGGTCGAGGGGGAAATCTCCAACCTCGCCCGCCCGGCCTCCGGCCACATCTACTTCACCCTGAAGGACAGTCAGGCCCAGGTGCGTTGCGCGCTGTTCCGGCAGAACGCCGCGCGCGTGCGCCAGGCGCTGCGTGATGGTCTGGCAGTGAAGGTGCGCGGCAAGGTCTCGCTGTTCGAAGGGCGCGGCGACTACCAGCTGATTCTCGACGCCGTGGAGCCGGCCGGCGACGGCGCCCTGCGCCTGGCCTTCGAGGCACTGAAGGAGAAGCTCGGCGCCGAAGGTCTGTTCTCTACCGAACGCAAGATCACCCTGCCCGCTCACCCCAAGCGCATCGGCATCGTCACCTCACCGACCGGTGCGGTGATCCGCGACATCATCAGCGTGTTTCGCCGGCGCGCGCCGCAGGTGGAGCTGAACCTGATCCCCACCGCCGTACAGGGCCGTGAGGCCACCGCGCAGATCGTGCGCGCCCTGCAACGCGCCGATGCTCAGGGTTTCGACGCACTGATCCTGGCCCGTGGCGGTGGCTCGCTGGAAGACCTCTGGTGCTTCAACGAGGAAGCCGTGGCCCGCGCCGTGGCGGCCTGCGTGACGCCCATCGTCAGCGCCGTGGGTCATGAGACGGACGTGTCCATCGCCGACTTCGTCGCCGATGTGCGCGCGCCGACGCCTTCAGCCGCCGCCGAACTGCTGGCACCCGATAGCAGCGAGCTGGTGCAGCGCCTGCACAACCTGCAACGCCGCCTGGTCCTGCACATGCAAGGACGCCTGGCTCGCGAACGTCTACGCCTGGAAGGAACCAGCCGACGCCTGCGCCACCCCGGCGAGCGCCTGCGCCAGCAAGCCCAGCGCCTGGACGATCTGGACATGCGCCTGCGCCGTGCCTTCAACCAGCAACTGGCCAATCAGCGCGAACGTTTGGCCCGTCTCGACGCTCGCCTCGCCGCGCAGCATCCGGGGCGTAACCTGGCCCTGTTGCGCCAGCGCCTGGATGGCCTGGCCGCGCGCCTGCCACGCGTAATGCAAAGCCAATTGCGCAGCCAGCGCCAGCAACTGGGTGCACTGGCCGCGCAACTGCAGATCGTCAGCCCCCTGGCCACCCTCGGCCGCGGCTACAGCATCCTTCTCGACGAACGTGGCCAGGCCGTGCGCAGCGCCGCGCAGACCCAACCGGGCCAGCGCCTCAAGGCGCGCCTTGGCGAAGGCGAGCTGGAGGTGCGCGTCGAGGACAACCACATACAACCGGCGACGCTGTCGCTATTGGATTAACTGAACATGCCTGCCCTTGCCCGTTTGAACGAACGCTGCTCGCGAACATTCATGACCCAAAAGCTTCGCGGGCAGAGCCCGCTCCTACACAAGCTGTGCCTGTTCGTCCTGGCTCTGTGTCTGGCCCTCCCCGCCCACGCCGAAGGCTTTATCACCCGCCTGCTGAACAAGCCGGTGCCGGGTGGTGTGGCGGTGATCGATCTGGGTAACCCGGCGCAGGCGCCCAAGGTGCGCTATCAGGGCAAGCCGGTGCTGACCGTGCATGAGGACAGCAAGCGCTGGATCGCCATCGTCGGCATTCCACTCAGCGTCAAACCGGGCACTCAGCAGATAGAGGTCGAGGGCGGCCAGAGGCTGAATTTCCAGGTCGGTGCCAAGCACTACACCGAGCAGCGCATCACCATCAAGAACCAGCAGCAGGTCACCCCCAACGCCGCCAACCTCAAACGCATCGAACGCGAACTGGCCGAGCAGACCCGCGCCTACCAGCAGTTCAGCGCACGCCAGCCGAGCAACCTGATGTTCGACAGACCAGTCAACGGCCCGCTGTCCAGTCCGTTCGGCTTGCGTCGTTTCTTCAACGGCGAAGAGCGCAACCCGCACTCGGGTCTGGACTTCGCCGCCAACCGCGGCACACCGATCAAGGCGCCAGCCGCCGGCAAGGTGATCCTCATCGGTGACTACTTCTTCAATGGCAAGACAGTGTTCCTCGATCACGGCCAGGGGCTGATCAGCATGTTCTGCCACCTGTCCGAGATCGACGTGAAGCTTGGCGACGAAATCGCCCGAGGTGGCCATGTCGGCAAGGTCGGAGCCACCGGACGCGCCACCGGCCCGCACCTGCACTGGAACGTCAGCCTCAACGACGCTCGGGTCGACCCGGCGATCTTCATCGGCGCGTTCAAGCCCTGAAAATACATAGCCTGCAATAGCAGCCGTTTGGGTTAACCGAACATTTTTGCTAGGGTACGGCGGCTAAGATGGCCGGCTCTTAGAGCCTGTTCAAAGTCTGCTGCGCGTCGGCCCTGCTGCGTTAAAAACAGGCTCGGAATGCTCATTTACAGCTCGTAAACTGCGCTTCCTCGCCTGTTTTTGCCTTGCATGACTCTAGCTCGCGAGACTTTGAGCGGGCTCTTCGCGCCGGCCCTCCCTCCTGCCTGCTTCGGAGCCGGAAATGCCGAATGAGCTCAACACCTGGATGGACTGGCTGAACACTCAGCCAGAACTGCTCACCCTCACCGCCACCCTCGCCCTGATCGTCGCCGCCTGGCTGTCGAACTGGGTGGTCAAACGCATCCTGGTCCGCGCCATCTACCGCCTGGTCGGTGCGACCGCCCTGGGCCGCCATGGCCAGATCAAGGAAAGCGGCATCATCAAGCGCCTGTCCAACATCGTGCCGGCGCTGGTGCTGTCCAGCGGCGTGGTTTTGGTGCCGGGCATGCCCGCTGCCGTGGTGGAAGTGACGCGCAACGTCTGCAGCGCCTTCGTGGTGCTGACTATCGCCATGGCCATTGGCGCGCTGCTGGATATCCTCAACACCCTCTACCAGCGTCGCCCCAACGCACACCTGAAGCCGATCAAGGGCTACTTGCAGGTAATCAAGATTGCCATCTTCGCCATCGCCGCGATCCTGATGGTGGCGGCGCTGATCGACCGCTCGCCGCTGATCCTGCTGTCCGGCCTCGGCGCCATGGCCGCCGTGCTGATGTTGATCTTCCAGGACACCCTGCTGTCGCTGGTGGCCAGCGTGCAGATTTCCTCCAGCGACATCATCCGCGTCGGTGACTGGGTGGAAATGCCCCAGCTGAACGCTGACGGCGACGTGATCGATATCGCCCTGCACACGGTCAAGGTGCAGAACTGGGACAAGACCATCACCACCATCCCGACCAAGCGCTTCATCACCGACCCGTTCAAGAACTGGCGCGGCATGCAGGAGTCGGGTGGGCGTCGGATCAAACGTGCGCTGTTTCTGGATCAGACCAGCGTACATTTCCTCAGCGACGAGGAGATCGCACGGCTGCGCCGCTTCATGCTTCTGGATGAGTACCTCGACCGCAAGGACCAGGAACTGCAGGACTGGAACACCAAGCTGGCCGAGCACGGCAAGGAAGCGGTGAACACCCGCCGCATCACCAACATCGGCAGCTTCCGCGCCTACGTCGAGCACTACTTGCGGCACAACCCGAACATCCACCAGAACATGACCCTGCTGGTGCGCCAGCTCAGTCCGACTGCCGACGGCCTGCCGCTGGAAATCTACTGCTTCACCAACACCATCGCCTGGAATGCCTACGAAGGTATCCAGTCGGACATCTTCGACCACCTGCTGGCCATCCTCCCCGAGTTCGGCCTGCGCGTGTTCCAGCATCCGAGCGGTGCGGACATGCGCGAACTGCGGCCAGCCATCGTCGAACAGCACGGGGCGGCTCAATGAAACGCTAGTGGTGCGTCCCTGAACGACGTGTTACAGAGCCTTTGCCCCAAAATCGGTCGGAGCTTGCCATGATTACCCTGCATCACCTGAACAACTCGCGCTCGCAACGCATTCTCTGGATGCTCGAAGAGATTGGTATCGAGTACCAGATCAAGCACTACCAGCGCGACCCGCAGACCATGCTCGCCCCTGCCGAGCTGCGCCAGGTGCATCCTCTGGGCAAGTCGCCGCTGATCACCGACGGCGAACTGACCCTGGCCGAATCCGGCGCCATCATCGAATACCTGGCCGAGCGCTATGGCGATTGGTTGCTGCCTGCCGCCGGCAGCCCGGAACGCCTGCGCTGCCGCTACTGGCTGCATTACGCCGAAGGTTCGGCAATGCCACCACTGTTGCTCAAGCTGGTCTTCGACAAACTGCGCAGCGCGCCAATGCCGTTCTTTATCAAACCCATCGCCAGAGGCATCGCGAACAAGGTCAGTCAGGCGTTCATCTCGCCGCAGTTGAAGCTGCATTTCGACTACCTGGAGAGCCAGCTGAGCGAGCACGACTGGTTCGCAGGCGATGCGTTCAGCGCTGCCGATATTCAGCTCAGTTTCCCGCTTGAAGCAGCTGCCGCCCGTGGCGTGCTCAACAATCACCCGCGCCTGAGCGATTTCCTGCAACGCATCCATGCCAGGCCGGCCTATCGCCGTGCCCTGGAAAAAGGCGGCGCCTACGACTACGCCGACTGAAGATGGATCATCGAGGGACGGGGGCGAGCCTGTGCACGCCCCCCCCACAAACACGATTCGCCGAAAACATACCTTTCAAAGCAATAAAATCCGCCAGCAAACGCTATCCAGCAATAAATCGGCGTTTTTTAAGCAAGCATTGCCATATCCACCTGCTATGGATAGGGTGCCCACATGAAAAACATCTTTCTCGTCCGCCAGCTCGCATGCCTGCGACTGGTCAGCCCGCGACTGCGAAGCCCCGCCTAAAACCCGGTTTCATGGCCGCCCGGCCTCGTGTTCGACTCCCATTTCGCAGGACCCTCTCATGACCATGCTCAAAGACCCGTCGAAGAAATACCGTCCGTTCACCCAGATCCAGATTCCGGACCGCACCTGGCCGGACAAAATCATCGACAAGGCGCCGATCTGGCTGTCCACCGATTTGCGCGACGGTAACCAGTCGCTGATCGAGCCGATGGATGCCGAGAAGAAGATGCGCTTCTTCAAGTGCCTGGTCGCAGTGGGCCTGAAGGAAATCGAAGTGGGCTTCCCGTCCGCCTCGCAGACCGACTTCGACTTCGTCCGCGAGCTGATCGAAGGCGGCCACATCCCCGACGACGTCACCATCCAGGTGCTGACCCAGGCCCGTGACGACCTTATCGAGCGCACCTTCGAGTCGCTCAAAGGTGCCAAGAAGGCCATCGTCCACTACTACAACGCCTGCGCGCCGAGCTTCCGCAAGATCGTCTTCAATCAGGACAAGGCCGGCGTCAAAGCCATCGCCGTGGCCGCTGGCACCACCATCAAGCGCCTGGCCGATGCCGCGCCGGAAACCCAGTGGGGCTTCGAGTACTCGCCGGAAGTGTTCAGCAGCACCGAGATCGATTTTGCCGTCGAGGTGTGCAACGCGGTGATCGGTGTGTTCCAGCCGACCCCGGCGAACAAGCTGATTCTCAATCTGCCCGCCACCATCGAGTGCGCCACACCGAACAACTACGCCGACCAGATCGAGTGGTTCGGTCGTCACGTCGACCGCCGCGACAGCGTGCTGATCAGCGTGCACACCCACAATGACCGTGGCACCGGCGTCGCAGCCTCGGAACTGGCCGTCATGGCTGGCGCCGACCGCGTCGAAGGCTGCCTGTTCGGTAACGGCGAGCGCACCGGCAACGTCTGCCTGGTGACCCTGGCGCTGAACCTCTACACCCAGGGCGTGAACCCCGAACTGGACTTCTCGGACATCGACGCCGTGCGCAAGGTGGTCGAGGACTGCAACCAGATTCCGGTGCACCCGCGCCACCCGTACGTCGGCGACCTGGTGCACACCGCCTTCTCCGGCTCGCACCAGGACGCCATCCGTAAGGGCTTCGCCCAGCAGAAGCAAGATGCTCTCTGGGAAGTGCCCTACCTGCCGATCGACCCGGCCGATATCGGCCGCGACTACGAGGCGGTGATCCGCGTGAACAGTCAGTCCGGCAAGGGCGGTATCACCTTCCTGCTCGAGCAGGAATACGGCATCAGCCTGCCGCGGCGCATGCAGATCGAGTTCAGCCAGGTAGTACAGCGCGAAACCGATCGCCTCGGCCTGGAAATGACTGCTGCGCAGATCCATCAGTTGCTCGAAACCGAATACCTGCAAGCGCGCAGCCCCTACACCCTGAAAGGCCATCGCCTGCAGGAAGAAAACGGCACCAGCGCGGTGGATATCGAGGTTATCGAAGGCGCTGAAAAACACCACTGGCGCGGCATCGGCAAGGGCCCACTGGAAGCCCTGGCCGCAGCCCTGCCCGTCGCGGTGGAAGTCATGGACTACAGCGAGCACGCCATCGGCGCCGGCACCAATGCCAAGGCGGCTGCCTACATCGAGCTGCGTGTCAACGGCGGTCGTGCCCTGCACGGCATCGGCATCGACGAGAACCTGACCACCGCGAGCTTCCGCGCCCTGTTCAGCGCGCTGAACCGCGCCCTGAGTCAGACCGAGTCGCAAGCGGCCTGAGCCCTGAGCTGAACGCACAACGCCGGGCAATGCCTGGCGTTTTTGTATGCGTAGCCCAGATGAAAGCCGGGAAGGTTATCGCAAACATCAGTAGTGTTTCGGGCATCCTGTAGGAGCGGCGCCCCGCCGCGAACACCGGCGGCGTGGGCTCGAAAGGCTTCGCCCCGAGGCGGGGCTCCTACGAAAAACCGCTTTGCAGATACTTGCGTCCGTAGCCCGGATGAAATCCGGGAACACGACTCTTAGATATCAAAAATCATCAGCACCGCAAGCATCAGCGCGGCCAGGCCGAGGGTGAACATCAGACCGATACCCGCCGACCGCCAGTTGGACAGAAACGCACCACCGGCCTCGGCATGCTGCTTGAGATCGGCTTCCATGAGGCTCTTGGCAAACATGATCATCGCCATCAACTGTGCGATGGCGAACGGCATGGCGGGCACCTCCTCCGGCAAGACGAAAGCCAGGACCAAGGTAACCACCAGCAGGAAGACGGAAATGCCCCTGACCATCACCACTCGATCCGCCTTGCCGAGCAGTTGCAGGTTATGCGCCAGCAGCCAGGCGCCAGCCAGCGGCGTGCCGATGAAAGTCGCCAGGCCAACACCCGCGACGCTGTAGAGCGGCGACTGATTGGTGGTGGCCTGCTGCAGGTCGGCCTGCGGAGGCTGGAAGGGATTGCTCTGCTGTACGTCCATGTTCATGTAGCTCCTAATCAGTTCAAGGTGAAGGCATCGCCGTCCAGGTGTGCGGGGAAGCGCTCGCGGTAGGCAGCCAGTGCCTCACTCGACAGCCGGGCGCGGAACACACCATCACCATCGCCAGCCGCCAGCAGAGTCTCGCCCTGGAAATCCAGTACCTGAGAATCGCCAGTATATCCGTGGCCCTTGCCGTCCTCGCCGACGCGGTTCACAGCCGCGACATAGCACAGGTTCTCGATGGCTCGCGCTGGCAGCAGGCGGTTCCAGTGCTGGCGACGCGCCCCCGGCCAGTTGGCGGTATACAGCAGTAGATCGGTGCCACCCGCATCGCGACTCCAGACCGGGAAGCGCAGGTCGTAGCAAATCAGCGGGCGCACGCGCCAGCCCTTGAGCTCCAGCACGACCTGCTCGCTACCGGCGCTGTAATGCTTGTGCTCACCGGCCATGCGAAACAGGTGGCGCTTGTCGTAATGCGCCAGCGAGCCGTTCGGGCGGGCCCAGAGCAGGCGATTACGGTAGCTGCCGTCGGCCGCCTGGATGATCAGGCTGCCGCAGATCACCGCATCGATACGCTGCGCCTGCTCGCGCAGCCAGACGCTGCTGGGGCCATCCTCGGGCTCGGCCAGCTCGGCCGATTCCATGGAAAAACCTGTGCTGAACATCTCCGGTAGGATCACCAGATCAGCGCCACGCGCCTGCTCCAGCAGTGCCTGAAAGTGTTCACGGTTGGCCGCCGGATCATGCCAGGCCAGGGTGGTCTGGATCAGAGCCAGTTCGAGATCGGGTTTGTCGCTCATTGGGCACCTCGTTCGCCGTAGGGCGGGTGAAACCCGCCAACTCCTTACAGGCGGGTTACACCCGCCCTACCCTCACACCGCACTGAGCTTCTCGGCGGCCTGGCGCAGGGTTTCTTCACGCTTGGCGAAGCAGAAGCGCACCAGGCGCATATCCTCGGGCGCCGACTGGTAGAACACCGACACCGGAATCGCCGCCACGCCATGCTCGCGGGTCAGCCACTCGGCCATGGCCACGTCGTCCAGATCGGGGCGAATGGCCGAATAGTCGGCCAACTGGAAATAGGTCCCCGGAGCGCGGGTGAAGGTGAAGCGCGAGCCAGCCAGCAGGTCGCAAAACAGGTCGCGCTTGGCCTGATAGAAAGCCGGCAGTTCCTCGACATGCTCGGGATGCGCGGCCATGAACTCGGCCAGAGCGAACTGCAGAGGCGTCACGCCGCAGAAATTGACGTATTGATGAATCTTGCGCAGCTCGGCGGTCAATGCCGACGGCGCCACCACGTAGCCAGTCTTCCAGCCAGTCACGTGATAAGTCTTGCCGAAGGAGCTGACCACGAAGGCGCGCTGATACAGCTCGTCGTGGGCCAGCACGCTGGCATGGCGGGCGCCGTCGTAGATCAGGTGCTCGTAGACCTCGTCACTGATCACATGGATATCGTGGCCACGAATCAGCTCGGCCAGCTTGTCCAGATCGACACGGCTCAGCAGAGCGCCGCTGGGGTTGTGCGGCGAGTTGAGAAAGATCAGCCGGGTACGCGGGCTGATGGCATCACTCAGGCGCTGCCAGTCCACGGCGAAATCCGGCAGTGCCAGCGGCACATGCACGCAACGACCACCGGCCAGCTCCACCGAAGGCTCGTAACTGTCGTAGCAGGGGTCGAGCACGATGGCTTCATCCCCCGGATGAATCAGCGCCTGCACCGCGCAAAAGATCGCCTCGGTGGCGCCGGGGGTGATGGTGATCTCGCTGTCGGCATCACGCTGCACGCCGTAGCTGCGGGCGATCTTCGCCG